>CAZAGT010000160.1:0-11290 GCA_964484515.1 uncultured Desulfobacteraceae bacterium
CCCAAGGGGTGTCCGGTGCGTCTTCCAGGCTACTTTTTGGCCGGAGGCCTGGTCCAAATAGGCTCCTTGGATACCCAGCGCAAGACCGAGGGCATCCTGTTGCTTTACGATCGGCTTCTCCGTGTTCTTCGAGAAAAGAAGCAGCAATGCGATACACATGATCGTCGCGCCCAGGCAGACCTGCACAATATTCGGGTTCATCTTGGATAGATAGAGGCCGAGTATGGCGCCCACGATCGAACACGCGGAGGCGATCACGGCTACAGGGATGGCGAGGCGCAGGCTGGCAAGATTTCGTCGCAGCAACCCGGGACCGGCTGCAAGCGCACCCGCCAGAGCAACCATCAGTCCTGCTCCTCTCACAAAATCGATATGGAATGGAAAAAACCCGCTTACCAGAGGAACATAAAGGACGCCCCCGCCGACCCCCGCAAGGACGGCGATGATGCCCAGAGCAAAGCAGAAAACGAATAATATGAGAGGCCAAAACCACAGGGGCCTCGTGACGCTCCCGCCGGCGGCCACATCATTGGCTGCCAGCCCTACCACGGGATGGGAAAGTATGATGAGGAGGGTCACTTTTGCTAAGAAACACCCTTTTTGGAGACATTTCAGAGTCATTGGCCGGGACTCCCCCGTGCTGAACGTCGCCCTGCGGCACCGTTTTGAGCCTCAAAAGAGTTCGCGTGACGAGATATTGGATTTCAAGGATATAGAATGTTACGTCTTCCGCTGATAGCGGATGCAACCCCAACCACAAGTCGTTCCAATAGACTAACTGTTTACATTTTAAACGGCGGATGTTCTAATATATAATATTTTTGCTGTCAATATTTTTGTCTTGTTGCATTTTAAAGCACATGAAGATCCTTATTGTTGATGACGAAAAGAAGATTGCCAATTTGCTCGTGGAGAGGCTGACCCTGAGGGGTTGGACCGGGACGGCCGCTTATGACGGGACATCCGCCCTGTCGTGGCTCCAAAAAGAGACCTTTGACGGCATGATTTTGGATCTACGTCTGCCGGACATTGACGGAATCGAGGTGCTCAGGCAGACGAAGAAAGAATTTCCGGCCATAAAGGTCCTCATCCTGTCAGGCCACGCGAACGAGACCGATTTTGAGACCTGCCTCAAGCTGGGAGCCCAAGCCTGTTTTCATAAGCCTGCGGACATCTCGAAACTGACGGAAGCGCTGAGTGAGCCGGAGACCTAGCGCAGTGAAAATATCGCAAGATTTCTGGACAAAATTCCGACCGAGATTCCTGGACAGCACGGCTCCGGCCCCCTCCGGATCCGTTCTTTTCAATTACAGAAAATTCTGGATTTTTTCTATCCTGCTACGCGCCTCGGTTTCACTCATTCCCATGAGCATCCTGCTCATCTTCAGTTACACCCTCGAAAATCAGGCCATTAGGAACGAGAATCGCTTGCGCATGGTCCGCGTGACGTCCAACGCGAGACGAGCCGTCACGTTCTTCCTCGAAGAACGGCTTGATGCCCTGAGGTTCCTGGCAAAGGAAATGAAATTCGAGACCCTCAAGGACTCGGCCGAGCTGGCGGAGATCTTGCGAAACCTGAAGATTGGGTTTGGCGGCTTTTTGGATCTCGGCCTGATAAATAGTGCCGGGATCCAGATCAGTTATGACGGTCCTTTTGACCTTGAAGGGAAGAACTACGAGGACCATACGTGGTATATAGAATGTGTCAAGGCCGGATCGTTTGTCAGCGAAGTATTTCGGGGCTATCGCGGTCTGCCTCATATGATCATTGCCTTGAGGATGCCCCTATCGAACGGGGATTTTTATATCTTGCGCGCGACCTTGGATATGAAAAAACTAGCCCAGATCCTCTCTTCCCTGGAAATCAGCAAGAAAGGCGACGCTTTTCTTGCCAACTCCAAGGGATTGCTTCAAACGCCTTCAAGGTATTATGGTAATGTCCTGGAAAGAATCGAACTGCCGATACCCGCATATTCACCCCGCTCGGAAGTCCTAGAGACGCGGGATAAGACCGGCAATCGAATCTTGCTTGGGTATGCCTACATCGAAAACTCTCCCTACATCCTCGTGTTGGTCAAACGAAGTGAAGAGATCATGGAAGGATGGCGTTCGATTCGAAGGCAAATTAATTGGTTCTTTGCGACAAGCGTTATCGTTATCCTTGTCTTAGTGCTCGGTATATCCACCCTTATGGTAAACAAGATTTATGACGCCGATCTGACGCGACTGAAGGCCATGGAGAGGCTGGAGAGCTCGAGCAGGCTGATATCCATAGGGCGATTGGCGGCGGGTGTTGCTCATGAAATAAACAACCCGTTGGCCATCATTGGTGAAAACGCTGGCCTTATCAAAGATCTCTTCACCCTGAAAAAGGAATACAAGGACGACCCACGTCTGATGCAGATCATCGATGACGTGTTGGAATCGGTGGAGCGGTGCGGCGAGGTCACGAGACAACTGTTGGGTTTCGCCAGGCACTTCGAACCCGAGATCACGCCCCTTCAAATAGGTCAAGTCCTCCAAGAAGTTCTCTCGTTTCTTAAGAAAGAGGCTTCCTATCGCAATATATCAATCCTTCTCGACATTCCGGAAGACCTACCGGTTGTCTATTCCGATCACGGGAAGTTGCAGCAAATATTTTTAAACCTTGTCAACAATGCTTTCCAGGCGATGAAAGATGGCGGTCGACTTCTAATCTCGGCGCGGGAACGAGAAAAAGGGAAAGTGAGTGTGAGCATAACGGACGACGGATGCGGAATATCGGAAGAGGATCAGAAGACCATTTTTGAGCCTTTTTTCACCACGAGAGTCTCGAAAGGTGGAACAGGGCTTGGACTGTCCATTACGTACGGCCTTTTACGGAAGCTTAAGGGGGACATTTCCGTACGCAGCAAGCTTGGCGAGGGGACGACGTTTACGATCGACTTGCCCATAACCCCATAGGAAGAGATCCGCAATGAAAGTCCTGATTGTTGATGACGAGGAGAAGTTCGTCGCGGCGCTGGCTCAAAGACTGGTGATACGCGGGATAGAGGCCGACTGGACAACCACCTATGGCGAGGCCCTGTCGAAGGTTGAGACGAAAAGATACGATGTCGCCGTGCTGGACGTGAAGATGCCCGGCATGAGCGGCATCGAGCTGAAAAGAAGACTCGAAAAAGTGGATCCTGGCCTGAAGTTTATTCTGGTTACAGGTCACGGCTCCGAAGAAGACTACGATATCGGGCGCAAGGAGTCCGTTTCCTACATCATGAAGCCCTTCAAGATTGAGACGCTTCTCGACAACCTCGAGCAAGCCCTGAACCGTTAGACGAGTGAATTTCAGAGGAATCGCATGAAAAAAGAGATTGGCAAGATCTGCGCCGAGGGGCTTTCCTTCTTTGGAATAACCAATAGGCTGATATCCCATGAGTTGAAAAATACCCTGGCCATCATTTCCGAAACGTTGGGGCTCATGGAAGAGCTGGTGGAATTATCGGGCAGGGGTATCGAGCTGAAACCGGAAAAACTCCGTTCTCTGAGCGCAAGCATCATTGAGGAAGTTGAACGGGCGAATGCCATTGCCAAAAACATGAATGCCCTTGCTCACAGTGTTGATGAATTTGTAGGAGACGTCGACATCCGTAGGGCAGTGATCCTCATGATTGAGCTCTCCCAATACGAAGCCGCCGTGAAGAACACCAAACTGCAGCTTGAGGCCGGCAAGCCGTGCTCAATATGCACGAGCCCCTTCTTCCTTGCCAATCTCGTCTTTCGCCTCATCAACACCGCATCACAGCACATCGGTCCAAAAGATGAAATCCGAGTCTCCTGCCGGCCTGTGAATAACGGTGTCAGCGTCATTCTTTCCGGGCTGCCCTCCAGACCGATCGAAGGATTTCCGACCGCGACGGATACCTTCCTCGCCGAGTCGCTGTCCGCCGAAATATCGTTCAACCTCGCAGCCGGTGAATTGTGTCTCGCCCTTCCCGAAAGGATAGGTGAGACTCCAATCCAAATCCTTCACCGTCGGTAATCTCCGGGCGATCCCTTCAAACCCATGGCTCTCCGATGCAAGGAGTCGCTCGAAGCCGGCGGCGAGATCCTCCGCATTTGAAAAGAGTCAAGCGGTTTCCAGAAAAGACGATGGAGGTGACCCTTTAGAAGAGATCGGGAGGCCGTCCCATTGAAATGGTGGGATTGATAGTTATTTGTATAAATAGATTGCCAATGGATGGCAAAAAAGACCGTATCCCTGGAGTATGAAGAGCATGGAAAAGATGAGGTTTTCGATACCCAACATCAGTTGCGGCCATTGCGTGAAGACCATCGAAAGAGAATTGGGGGAGATCGATGGCGTTTCAAGGGTGGATGGCGACGCCGCCACAAAAGAGGTCACCGTTGAATGGGTCCCACCGGCCAGTCTCGAGGGCATCAAGTCAACCTTACGAGAGATCAATTTCCCCGTTGCCGACGAAACGTGAGACGGCCGTGGCGTTAACTCTTGATCTTGGTCACGGCTTGCTCCCGGTGGCCTATGCGCAATAGTCTTACTTCAATCGAGTCGTATCCGATGGCAGAAAAACACCTTACCCTTCCCATTACCGGGATGAGCTGTGCCAACTGCGCCCTCAATATCGAGCGAAGTCTCAAAAGGCTGGACGGCATCAGCGATGTTCGGGTGAACTTCGCCTCGGAAAAGGCGACCGTCGCGTATGATCCCAGCCAGGTCAAAACGCAGGATATCCTGAGGCTCATTAATGATGCGGGTTACGGCGTGGCTAAGGCGATTGTTGATCTCCCGGTGATGGGGATGACCTGCGCCAATTGCGCCGCAACCGTTGAGCGGACCCTCAACAAAAAGGTACCCGGCGTAGTCCGGGCCACGGTCAACTTCGCGACCGAAACCGCCCACGTGGAATACATGCCGGAACTCAGTACCATCGATGACATGATCACGGCCGTCAAGGCGGCGGGATTCGAGGTCATTCGACCTGATGATGCCTCGGAGATCGAGGATGTGGAGCTTGCGGCGCGCAGGGCCGATATCAGAATTCAGACCCGCAGATTCATTGTGGGCATTGCCTTTGCAGTGCCGCTCTTCTTCCTCAGTATGGCAAGAGATCTCGGAATGGTCGGCACCTGGAGCTATGCCCCCTGGGTCAACTGGGCATTCCTGATCCTGGCCACCCCGGTGCAGTTTTATACCGGCTGGGATTATTACATCGGCTCCCTCAAGAGCCTCAGAAACCGGACCGCCAACATGGACGTCCTGGTCGCCCTTGGGTCTTCCGTCGCCTATTTTTATTCTCTGGCCGTGCTCCTTCTTCCGAATCTGGGGGGCCACGTCTATTTTGAAACCTCGGCCGTCATCATCACCCTGATCAAGCTCGGCAAGATGCTCGAATCCCGCACCAAAGGGCGAACCGGAGGAGCGATTCGCAGTCTGATGGCCCTGCGTCCAAGGGTCGCCGTCATCCTGGAGGATGAAAGGGAGAAAGAAATCCCGCTCTCCATGGTCAAGGTGTCTGATGTCTTCGTCGTCCGTCCCGGTGAGAGCATACCCGTAGATGGAGTAGTCCTGGAGGGGCAATCGAGTGTCGACGAATCCATGCTAACGGGAGAGGCGATGCCCATCGACAAGGAGAGCGGAGATCCGGTAACCGGGGGGACCATCAACGGAGAGGGGCGCCTCACGTGCCAAGCCCTTAAGGTCGGTAAGGAGACGGCCCTGGCCGAGATCATCCGACTGGTCCAGGAGGCGCAGGGCAGCAAGGCCCCCATCCAAGCCTTGGCAGACCGGGTCGCGGCGGTCTTTGTGCCTACCGTCCTGGCGCTGGCGCTCCTCACCTTCGCCCTCTGGTGGACGGCAAGCGGCGAATTCGTCCCCGCGATGATCAGGATGGTGGCCGTCCTGGTCATCGCCTGTCCCTGTGCCCTCGGTCTTGCGACCCCCACCGCAATCATGGCAGGAACCGGCAAGGGAGCCGAGCAAGGGATCCTTTTCAAGAACGCAGAGGCCCTGGAAATGGCGACCCGGCTAGATACGATGGTCGTAGACAAGACGGGCACCCTTACTTCGGGCAAACCCGCGGTGGTCGATGTGATCTCCTTGAACGGCCTCTCTGAGGAGAGGGCCGATATCCTGAGTTTTGCCGGGTCGGTGGAAAAGGGGTCGGAACACCCCCTCGGTCGAGCCATTGTCAAGGAGGCAGAGGCCAGGGACATTCAACTCTTTGAGCCGGAGGCCTTCAAGGCCGTCCGGGGAAGAGGTGTTCAGGCCGGAATCAAAGGGCGGATCGTCTTGGTAGGGCAACCGGATTGGCTTGCTGAAAAAGGAGTAGACACCGAGCCGGCAAAACGACAGCTGAAATCCTTACGAGATCAAGGAAAAACCGTCATGCTGGTTGCCGTGGAAGGAACGGTCGCCGGCCTCGTTGCCGTTGCCGACACCTTGAAACCCGAATCCGCAGAGGCGGTGGCCGACCTGCGTCGGCTGGACCTGAAGGTGGTCATGATGACCGGCGATCATGCCCTGACGGCCAAGGCGATCGCGACGGAGGTCGGTGTGGATGACATGGTCGCAGAGGTCCGGCCCGAAGACAAGTCTCAAAGAATCAAGGAATTTCAAATAGCAGGCGCGAGGGTCGGGATGGTCGGTGACGGCATCAATGACGCGCCGGCCCTGGCCCAGGCCGATGTGGGGATGGCCATCGGCACCGGTACCGACGTTGCGATCGACAGCGGAGATGTCATTCTCGTCAGCGGCAACCTCAAGGGGATCGCCAAGGCCATTCGAATCAGCAGGGCGACCATGACCACGATCAAACAAAACCTTTTTTGGGCCTTCTTTTACAATGCCGCCCTCATCCCGATCGCGGCCGGCATCCTCTATCCCTATGACGTCTTTCCCTCCTTTCTCAGGCAGCTGCACCCTATCCTGGCCGCCTTTGCCATGGCCTTCAGCAGCATCAGCGTCGTTACCAACAGCCTGCGGCTTTCGAGGGTCAAAACAGCGTGAAACGTGCGTCTTTTCTTTGTCAAGGTTGACTTAAGTCAATGCCCCCTGACGGCGGATACGCTACCGTAGCGTTACAAGCCGGCGAAAAGCCGCTTTCCTACTACTCGATAAAGGAGGAGTTCAAATGTTCTGTTATCAGTGCGAACAAACGGCAAAAGGCGAAGGCTGCACGACCATGGGGGTTTGCGGCAAAAACCCGGACGTGGCTGCGCTACAGGATCTCTTGATTCATGCCTTGACCGGTCTGTCCCTCTATGCGGTTGAAGGGCGGAAGGTCGGTGTAATAGATGCCGACGTCAACACCTTTACCTGCGAGGCGATCTTTTCGACCCTCACCAATGTTGATTTTGACCCGGAGCGATTCGTGTCCTTGATCAAACGCTGTGTTGAGCTGCGCGACCAGCTCAAGAGAAAGGTTCAAGCTGCGGGCGGCAAGGTGGAATTCCCCGCAGGCCCCGCAACCTTCCTTCCCAAGGACTCCCTCGAAGGCCTCGTCAAGCAAGGCGCGACGGTGGGAATTAAATCAGATCCGAGCATCGATCCGGACATCCACGCCCTGATGTGGACCCTGGTGTTCGGGATCAAAGGCGTGGCAGCCTATGCGGATCATGCCAGGATTCTGGGTCAAGAGGATGACCAGGTCTATGCCTTCATTCACGAAGGGCTCGCCGCTACCCAGAACAAGGACTTGTCCCTGAATGACTGGGTCGGGCTGGTTCTCAAGTGCGGAGAGACCAATCTCCGGGCGATGGAGCTGCTTGATGCCGCCAACACCGGAACGTACGGCCATCCGGAGCCGACCAAGGTTCCGCTCGGCGCCAAGAAGGGCAAGGCCATTCTCGTCTCAGGGCATGATCTCAAGGACATGGAAGAGATCCTCAAGCAGAGCGAGGGGCAGGGAATCAACGTCTATACTCACGGCGAGATGCTGCCGACACACGCCTATCCCGGGTTGAAAAAGTACTCCCATTTCTACGGGCATTACGGTACTGCCTGGCAGAACCAGGGCAAAGAATTCGCAGATTTTCCCGGTGCCATCGTGATGACGACGAACTGTCTCCAGCGGCCCAAGGAAGGGTACAAAGACCATATCTTTACGACCGGTTTGGTGGGTTGGCCGGGTGTGACGCATATTGCCGACAAGGATTTCACCCCGGTGATCAAAAAGGCCCAGGAAATGCCCGGGTTCAGCGAAGACCAGAACGGCCGCTCCGTCATGTGCGGATTTGGTCGTAACACGGTAATGAGTGTTGCCGAGAAGGTGGTGGAGGCCGTCAAGAGTGGCGCGATCAAGCATTTCTTCCTCGTCGGAGGATGCGATGGCGCCAAACCGGGCCGCAACTACTACACCCGGTTTGTGGAGCAAACCCCCAGCGACACGGTGGTCTTGACCCTGGCCTGCGGCAAGTTTCGATTCTTTGACAAGGACCTCGGTGAAATTGGGGGGATCCCACGACTGCTGGATGTCGGCCAGTGTAACGATGCCTACTCCGCGGTTCAAATTGCAATAGCCCTCGCGAAGGCGTTCGATGTGGGCGTGAACGAACTGCCCCTGAGTTTGATCCTCTCCTGGTATGAGCAAAAGGCGGTGGCGATCCTGCTGACCCTTTTACATCTCGGGATCAAAAACATTCGATTGGGGCCCAGCTTGCCGGCGTTCCTCACGCCCAACGTGCTGGATGTGTTGGTGAAGAACTTCAACATTATGCCCATCAGCACGCCGGAGGAGGATTTGAAGGCGATTTTGGGGTAGACGGACCTGAGAGCTTAGGCCGAGCTCGGGAGATGATTACAGCGAGAATGTCGAAGGTCGAACTACGAATAATGAATGTCGAAGGATAAAGAAATAACCAAATGCAGCACCAGCTTCGTTGAAGTGGCCACCGGATAGGCTCCTGTGATGCTTCCATATAGTCACAAATCTGGCAGCGAACGAAACTTGCGAAGTTGAGCCAGAGGCCAAGGCCACTTCATCATTCGAAATTCCCTGTTCGATATTCGATATTCAATCTTTTTTGAGTTGATGTTGAGCGATGGATGAGTGTTTGAACCGTTTAAAAGAAGCCGAACGAACCAGAAAGGGCTACTGATGAAATGTCCGGGACAGGATAGCCGCTATTGGAAGCCCGGGGCCATCTTTGAGGCCGAGTGCCCAAAATGCGGCCGCAGGGTGGAGTTCTTCAAGGACGACACGACGCGCACCTGTAAGGGTTGTGGTCATCGTTTCCTGAATCCCGGGATGGACTTCGGCTGTCTTTCTTACTGCAAGTACGCCGAGCAATGTATCGGCGATCTCCCCCCTGAGCTCATCAAACAACGGGAAGGTCTTCTCAAGGATCGCGTTGCGGTCGAGATGAAGCGCTATTTCGGAAACGATTTCAAGCGCATCGGGCACGCAACGCGCGTGGCCAGGTATGCAGAGCGTATCGCCAAGAATGAGGGCGGCGATCTGGCGGTCATCCTGACGGCAGCCTACTTGCATGACATCGGCATCAAAGAGGCCGAGCGAAGGCATGGGAGTGCGACTGCCAAGTACCAGGAGTTGGAGGGCCCGCCGGTGGCGAGGGAGATCCTTGTCGCCCTTGGCGCCGACGAGGATCTGATCGAGGAGGTGTGCGATATCGTCGGCCACCATCACCATCCCCGGAATGATGAGACCCTGAGCTTCAAGGTGGTTTACGACGCGGATACCATGGTCAATCTAGAAGAACGGCGGAAGAAAGCAGCTATGGCCGCCGAGAAGGTGAATGAAATCATCGAGCGCTCCTTCCTCACCGAAAGCGGCCGAACCCTGGCTCAAGACGTTCTCCTGAATAGCGGGAACTGAGGTGGAATCTATGAGGGTACTGCGGAAGATCATTGAAATAGACGACGAACGTTGTGATGGCTGCGGGCAGTGCGTGCCGGCGTGTGCGGAAGGCGCGATCGAGATTATCGATGGAAAGGCCACGCTGACGGCTCAAAGATACTGCGACGGTCTCGGTGCCTGCCTCGGCGAGTGCCCCAAAGGGGCCCTCCGGATTGTGGAAGCCGAAGCGGACGAGTTTGACGAGGAGGCCGTGGAGGAGCACCTGAGCAAAAGAGACCAAAAGGAGACCCCAGCCGAACCGATCCCGCTGCAACACGGGTGCCCGTCAGCCCTGGCGCGCATCTTTGATCCCGGTACCACCGGCGTAAAGGCCGCGAACCCCGGAAAAAACGCCTCCGCGCTGACTCACTGGCCGGTTCAAATCCGATTGGTACCACCGACGGCCCCCTTCCTCAAACATGCCGATCTGTTGGTCGCCGCAGACTGTACGCCGGTCGCCTATCCGAATTTTCATGCCGATTTTCTGGAAGGCCGGGTCGTCATGGTCGGCTGCCCAAAGTTTGACGAGGCTCGGGCCTATGTCGAAAAGTTTGCCGAGATCTTCAGCGCGGCCGATATCAAGACCATCACGGTCGTTGTCATGGAGGTCCCCTGCTGCGCCGGACTCCCGCGCATCGTCGAGGAGGGCCTGCGCATGGCGGGCAAAAAGGTTCCTGTGGAAAAGGTCGTGATTAGCGCGAAAGGTGAGGTCTTGAGCAGAGAAAGGCCAGCGGCTTAGAGTACATCGACCGCTCGAAGGCGAGCAGCCGATCGCAGTCGGAAGCCAACCTGCTTGCCGCGGAGGCTTGACCGCCTCCTTACCTGGTCTGGAAACGGAACACATAGTCCGCCCGCATGCCCTGCGCATAGACCATCGCGGGCGCTGGTCGAGATCGTGCAGATATACCGGGCATCCCTTTCCGGCGCCCGGTCGGGCGTGAAAAACAAGGAGGTGTTGTCCTCGTTCCAGGCAATCTTTCCCGGCACTGTCTTCTTCTGTCCTTCATGCTCCAAAGAAAATGCGTACTCGGTGGAGAATCGGTCCATACCTTGAGAAAAGACGATCCTGATCGGCCCGTCGAATCTCACTCTGAGACGGAGTTCTCCAAGGCTGTCGGGGCGGTTGTTAAGGGCCTCAAAGACTTCTACCACGGGGGAGTTCACTTCGGCCCATAGGCCAGTTACCGGCAAAAGGAACAACAACGAAACGATTAAACAGATACCGACACGCACTGAGATGGGACTTTCTCTTATTCCCATCAGCACTCCCCTCTCTCGGATGAACGAGATGAAAAACCCTTTCCGCGTCTTCCATCAGACTCTTCACCCTAACGTTGCAAAAGTCGAGGATGCTGCAGATTCCAGGCGCCAAGGGTGCAGCCGTAGTCACCTACTGCAAGCCCTTGGCAACGCAGAAGATGCGATATCCTCGGCTTTCCCGA
>CAZAGT010000161.1:0-11228 GCA_964484515.1 uncultured Desulfobacteraceae bacterium
TTATTGCTTGGCTTCGGGCCATAGAATCTTAAAATCTTTAGGGCGTCCCGCTTCAAGGCCCACGGAAAAAAATTGAGCTCCTATGATGGCTTATTCCTTGGCTTCGGGCCATAGAATCTTAAAATCTTTAGGGCGTCCCGCTTCAAAGGTACTCACCTTCCTCACCAACAACTTCTCCTTGCCGGCGTTAACGATCACGCACTTATATCGATGTCGATGGCAGGTCGAACTGTTTTTCAAATGGATAAAACAACACCTCCGAATCAAGTCCTTCTTCGGTACCACAGAAAACGCTGTTAAGACTCAAATATGGATTGCCGTTTCCGTATATGTGCTCGTGGCGATCATCAAAAAGCGCCTCCACCTAGAGGCAAGTCTCTACACAATTTTGCAGGTTTTGAGTGTCACCATTTTTGAGCGAATCCCGTTATTACAGGTCCTTACCGAACCCGATTACAAAATATGCATAAGCAAAATCAATAACCAACTGAATTTATTCGATTAAACGTTGGGGCAGCAGTGATGTGCAATAAATAAGATCGAGGATGGGACCTCGCGTCTGGTAAGCCAGCTATTTCGGATCTCTCTCCAGGGGATTTTTGGTTTTCTGTATCTGCCCCTTCTCTTGCTCCGTGCGGTCTTCATTGGACTTATGCCATGCCGGTATTTTCACCGCGATACCACCCGTAATGTAAACCTCGGTACCGATAAGAGGAAAGTCACGCACATTTTCTAGGCCGAACCAAGCCAACCAGAAACCGGGGATCATCAAACCATTAAATGATTTGACGCGAACCCTGTTGACGAGGATATCCCCCCCTTTCTCCTCATAGGCCTTCCTCTCGGCCTTCACAAACGAGTTCTTTGGGCCGAAGCCCAAACCCAGAATCTGAAAGCGCGCGGTACTTCCCCGAGCACTTCCCACGATTTCGAAATCGTCGGGGGTCAAAAGCAATTCAAGCGAGTCCTCACTTTCGCTCACCGGTTGTGACAACGCGCAGCTGCTGAGGCCGGCGGCGACCACCAATGCCAAGAGACCAATCCGTTTTCGGAGTGGAGGTTTCATGGTTCAATCTCGCCAAGAGAATAAACCTTGACCGCCTCGCCCTCGACGCGAATGCACTGACGATGATAGATCAACGGCACGTATATCTCCTCCTCCACGGTCACATGTCGGTTGACCAGCCAGTTGGCCTCCGGCGCCTGACGCATGGCGTCTTTCGCCGCCTCGAGGGGATTAGGCGTATAAAACTTCAAGAAAAAGAGATACCGCCCAACGCAGTTCTTCCCTTCTACGTTCTTTATGAATTCGTAGTCCTCCGGCTTGAGTTCAATATGGATCCTCTCGGTCACACGGCTGTGCGTGGCCACTGAGCCGCAGCCCGAAGCAGCCAATAGGAGCCCGAGCGTCATGAAGCCCCATGACAACAGTCCTGTGAATTGTACTTGCCCCGTCCTCAATGGTTTAACATGCCTCCGTACGGATCCTTTGAGTTCCCAATTGAGGGTTGATCGGCCAGTTTTGGAAGACCACAGGTTAGCTGAAATGTGATCTCGAATACAATTAGCACAGATTCGCTTTGTTGCATAGCCGTAAGAATAGAAACCGTCCATGGCCGAAATTGCACTTCTTGTCGGCAAGCAACACGTTGAGGTTAAAGAAAAACAAGGGCACCTTTCGAGGCGTCCGATGCCCCTTCTCCTCTTCGATGATACTACTCCACCTTCGGAAACAGGTCGCCGGTAAAGAATTTCGGGCCGCCTTTGCTGTAGGCATAGGCGACGCGGAACACGTCGGCGGTCGCCTGCGGCTTGCCGATGATCTGCATGCCGATCGGCACGCCCTTGGGGCCGATGCCGGCGGGCACGCTCATGGCAGGGCTCCATCCCAAATAGTTGAACGGCAGGGTGTACTGCATCAGCACGCCCAGGGGATAGGTCACCCCGTCCTCGGTGAGCGGTTCACCCTTGGTGAAGTCGTGCTGTGCCGGCACATGGGTCATGGCTACGGTGGGGGCCAGCACCACGTCGTACCCCTTGGCATAGACCTCCTCGTAGAGTTTGGCATACATGCGCTTGATTTCATTCTGCGCTTCCTGCAGGCCGATGCTGCCATGCTCGCTCTTCATGGCCTTCTCGACAAAATGTTTGCCGTAGTAGGTCATCTGGTCAAGCTTGTCGCTGTAGTTCATCACGAGACCGCCCCCCATGGCACCGCCCAGGGCGATCTTGCCGATCAGATCGAAGATGGGGCCAGGATATTCGAAATCGAAGTCGATCACGTCAACCTGTGCCCCCTGTGCTTCGAGCACCTTGATCGCATCCCTTACGGCCTTCTCGACATACTTGGCCGGTTTCACGGCGCCCATGCTGCCGAGATAGGCGATCTTCATGCCCTTGATGGATGCGTAATGCAGTGGGTACTTAGGCTGTTCGCCGACATTGACGGACAAAGGCGACGGACCATCGATGACGTTATACAACATCACCAGGTCCTCAAAGGTGCGTGCCATCGGGCCCCCGGAAGAGATGTGGGTCAGGGGGTCGTCGGTGTGTATGGCACCGAAGCCCGGCCGGAGTCCGTAAAGACCATTGAGGGAGGAAGGGATACGGATCGAGCCGCCCATATCCGAGCCAAGGGCCACGGTGAAGTAGCCCGCCGCTAGGCCCGCACCTGACCCACCGGAAGAGGCGCCGCAGGTGTAAACCAGGTTCCACGGGTTGCGGGTGGTGCCCCAGGCAAGGGTGTCGGTGATCTGGTTGAAGTACAGTTCGGGGACCGTAGTTCCCATCACCGGGATGGCGCCGGCCGCCCTGACCTTGGCGACGATGGGATCGGCCTGTTTCTTGGGCGGGTCGTTCTTGTGGACCAGCGATCCGAAGGTGACTACCCAGCCCTCATCCCAGAACTCGTCCTTGACGCCGACCGTTAGGCCCTCGAGTTCCCGGTACGTGCCATTCCGGTAGCGTTCCGCCGATTCCTCGGCCATTTTCATCGACTTATCCCAGAAGGTAAAGGTTGCGGCGTTGACCTTGTCGTTGGTTGCATCGAAAATGGCCTTCTGGGCTTTGAGCACGTCAATGGGTGTGACCACACCGCGCTTGAACAGCTCCATCTGCAAGGTGGCAGGCATGTAGGCCAGTTCCTGCTGGCTAAATTCCGCTGCAAGTGCAGGTCCAACAATAAACAGCAGCATTGCACAGAGAGTAATCATTATCTGTCTTTTCATTGTCATCGGTGTCCTTTCCTTGTCTGGCTTTCTTTATTGAATATCCGGCAATCTTGGTCTGATCGTTCCTTTCTTTTTGCTCCCGGCAACACGCCCCAAGACTCGCTACGGCGCGATGGAGCCGTGGCGGTCGCATGGTTAATCCACTTCCTTGTAGGTCGGGAACAGGCCGCCGGTGAAGAACTTCGGCGCGCCCTGGCTGTAGGCGTAGGCGAACTGCATCACGGTTTCGGTCTCAAACGATGGGCCGACGATCTGCATGCCGATGGGCATGTTCTTCTTCGTGAGGCCGGTGGGCACGTTTACGACCGGCATCCAGTTGAGCATGTTGAAGGGGATCGTGTAGAGCCCGGGGATGGTCTTGGTGAAGTTCTTCCCGTCCTCGATATGGTCGGGGCCGACCGTCCAGTCGAACTGATTGCCCATGTGGGGCGAACCGAGTGTGGGCACGAGCATCAAATCGTAGCCCTTGGCAAAGACCTGGTCCACGATGCGCTTGTAGAGGTCTTTCACCAGATGTTCAGCCTCCGCCAGGTTCTTTTTGCCGAAGTCGCCTTCGGCCGCCTGTTTCACGAAGCTCTGGGCGTAGGGCATGAGCTTGTCCATGTGCTTGGCGTAGCTCGCCATGCCGGCACCCATGGCCCCCGACAGCACCATGTCGCGGAACTTCGGCGAGATTTCCTCCGTCTTGAGGCCCAGGTCGAGGTTCACCCGCTCCACGATGGCTCCCTGGGCTTCGAACACCTTGATCGCAGCATCCATGCCCTTCTGTACATCGCTGATGGGCTCGATGATGCCCATTCCGCCCACATACGCTATTTTTTTGCCCTTGATGGACTCGTATTTCAAGGGCAGCGGTTTGTTCGGAAATGCGTTGGGCGAATACTTGCCCCTACCGGAAATGACGTTGTGCATCAGCACCATGTCCTCAAAGGTTCTGGCCATGGGACCGGTGCCGGAATAATAGGAGGTCATTTCGTTATTGTGGTACTCGCCGGCTGCCGGCTTGTAGCCGTAAAGCGCGTTCAGACTGGATGGCACGCGGATGCTGCCCCCCATGTCGGAGCCGGTGGCCAGGGTACAAAAACCGGCCGCCAGCGCCGCCCCGGAGCCGCTTGAGGAACCGCCGGGGGTGAACCGGGGGTTCCAGGGATTCTTGGTTACCCCCCACAGCTTGGTATCAGCGGCCACGTTCAGATACATCTCCGGAACGGTCGTCTGAATAGTCGGGATCGCACCGGCTGCTTCGAGTTTTTTGACGAAAGGACCCGACTCCTTGCAGGGCGGGTCATCCTTGTGCACCAGAGACCCCTGGGTGATGCGCCAGCCCTTCACACAGTGCTCGTCCTTGATGCCGACCGTGATCCCCTCGAGTGCGCGGTAGGTGCCGTTTTCGTACCGCCTGGTCGATTCCTTGGCCGCCTTCATTGCGTCATCGAAGTACGCAACCGTCACGGCATTGATGATACCTTCGTACTTATCGTACTGGGCGATCTGCGCCTTGAGCACATCGACCGGGGTGATGACGCCCTGCCTAAAGAGCTCAATCTGAGTCGATGCCGGCATGTACGCCAGCTCTTTTTGTGTAAACTCCGCCGCCGTGGATTGGTAAACCAGACACACCAGCACTAAGAAAATGGTCATATACATGGTTTTGACGCTATCTTTCATTGTTTCTGTCCTTTCTGGTTAATGGTTTCTATAAAATTTATTGATTTGTGTTACCCCGTGCTTTAGAGAGAGAACCAGACGGTTGTTGTCTGAGTTGTTGAGGATTGCCTTGGATCTTTCTATCATTGTCACACATTAATCCTTGTCCATCGGGTTTGCAGATTAGCTGCGGCACTTATGATATGGTTTTGACGCTAATTATAGGTAACATACATTTCTTAATGATAATAGGCGAATACTGCCAAAAGATGAGACCGGCGCCCTTTAATGTATTAAAGGTGTTCTAGGGTGAAGATTTGGGAATCTAAAACCGATGATGTCGACGAACTGAGTCTGCATCTGGAAAAGGTCGGCAGCGATAACGAGGTAATGCAACTTTCAGCCGGCAAACTTGAATTCCAGGCCCGCATTGTCGAAGTGCCGGGCCTCAGCATTCGCTGGAACCGGTACGGGCAGTCACTTCTTTTTCGGCAGGTCATAAAGGGGGAAGGGCTCAGATTTGGTTTCCTGCTGGAAGGAAGCCCTCCGCTGCGTCACAGCGGAAACCACATCCCCGCAGGCCAAGGGATTGTACTAGCCCCTTTATCTGAGCATGAATATGCGAGCGACAGGGAAACCGAATCGCTGGTCGTCCATGTGAACATGGACATCGTAAAAAAGCTGGGGTGGCGCATGACATCCGATGTCACGCATGGGGTCCGGACCACCGTCCGGAACCATCTTTTTCACCAATGTAAAAAGATAACCGCATTCGCGCAAAGCAATACCCCAATCGATCCATTTTCAGAGCTGGCGTTGCGAGACGGCCTTCTCGACCACCTCGCACTGGCGCTCGATCCGTGGTTTACGACCGGGAAACAGGCTGCCTCCTCGAAAATATCGAACAGCAGTGCCTATAACGTCTTCAGGCGTGCGGTGAATGCCGTTTCCAAGAATCATTGGGACTCGATCTCCGTTCCATTACTGGCGAAATACCTCAAGGTCTCGGAGCGTACTCTCTATCGCTCCTTCAAGCATTGGGTGGGGATAGGTCCTTACGAGTTTTTCAGACTCAGCAGACTGCACGCTTTCCGCAATCACCTTCTGTCCGGCCGTCCTTTTCGCGGCAAGATCACCAGGGTCGCGAGGGACACCGGATTCGACGATCTCAGCCGTCTATCACAACTCTACCTGCGCCATTTCGGAGAATTGCCCAGTGAGTCAGTGGCGAAACGCCGAGAACTAACCGGCAGTATAGCCTGTTGAGCAACAGATTTTAGGTGGTCAGGCGACAAACCTTAACCACGCGATTTTTATGATTAAAGATAATGTATAGACTGCCATGAAAAATCGCGCTTTCAGAATCCTGTGATGTTCCACCTCAATCCCAATGTGAGGAGGGTTGCGATGCGCTGCCATTACGTCAGAATATCATCAGAATGGAAATCTTTGGATCAGTCTGACTGATCTACGGTCGGTTACGTTTTGAAAAGACAGAACTTGAAATGTGATAGCTTTCTAGCATGCCAGCTACGAAATGCTTTAATGGGCCTTGGGTATGTCGCGAAAGGGAAGTTTCCGGACGCCAGCCCGTCTAAAGAGACGGAGGGAGACAGCGCTGCGGGATAAGGAAACAGTCGGCAGATTCATGGGTGGCTTTTTCTTCGTGTTTGCCCTTGCCATCTTGGCCTACATCACCGTCTCCCAGGCCGTGATGAAGCACTGGGGCTTCGGCTTTCCGCTCTTGGCGATCATCTTCGGCATGCTCATCAGCAAAGCCGTGGGGAGCCCGAGTGGATCATGGCTGCGGTTCAGACCGAGCACTACGTCTAGACCGGCTTGGTCCTGCTGGGGCCGACATCATCGCTACCATAGAGGAGCAGTCTCAGTGTCTGCGCAGGGACTTGGCAGAACGCGTTTTCCCTTGAAAATTTTTGCTGCTCGAGAGCGGTTGGCTGCGATGTGCTTTCATGTTCGGGGCCGGGGCAGGTTCTCACGTACGCAGGAAGAGTTTCGTCAAACGATCCCAGCCGAGTTCGGGCATATTGCCGTAGATGTCATTACCGAGTTGGCCGCCATCAGCCGCCAACGGTCCCGCCACTTCCTCCACCACCTGGTAGAGACGATCCACTTCCTCGCCCATGAACGCGCCGCTCTCCTCCTTGATCATGAGGTTTCGCAGGTCACGACGCAAGTCTTCGGCATGCACACTCATCACCCATCCATTGGCATAGGGATCTTGGCCGGCTGCCCTCCCCTCTTCGCGCAGATTTGGATTTATCGAGGTCACAACGCCGCTTACCGGTGAGAGGATCTTTGCGTCCAGCTCTCCTCGCGTCGCCACGATGGCCGACTCGCCCTGCTTCACCAGCTTGCCCATTAAAGGGCCTTCAATGCGATCAAAGGGTCCGAGCACCCGCAGCGCAAACTCGTCGATTCCGACCCTAACCGTCTCGTCCTGCTCGAGCTTAGCCCAAGTGTGGCCTGGATGGAAGTAGTAGCCCTGTGGCAGTTTGAACCCTCTGATTTCAAGGAAATCGATCGGATTCACAACGGCGTGGACGGAGTATTGCTCGTCAAAGAACTGGTCGAAATCGCAATTGCTGCACTGGTACTCATTCGTACAGATACGGAATTCGATGCGTCTTTTCATGTAATGCACACACGGCCGCCTGGAAGGAGTCTGCACCTTCAACTTCTCCCGCCATGAGACGATCTTGCCCCGCTTTCCTTGCGGGAGCCTCCCTTCCTCTTTCAACCTCCTGTTCTCTTCCGACACCTGATGCATGACCCGATCAAAATGACAGGCCGAGCACTCGTAGTCTATGCTACAAGGCTTTTTGGTAACGACCCCGGCCTGCATCCATACACAGGGGCTGGCGGAGTCACTTCTTGATTGTTTCGTCGAGGTGTTTAGATTCATGGGAAACTCCTAAAAGAGGGGGCGTTGGTTCTCGATTTCAAATGCCAGAGTAAAGCTTTTTTATTCTATTATGGCCCGCTATGTCCCAAGGAATCTCTTGGTGATGTTTTTCCAGCCGAGATCCGGCAGATTGCCGTAGATGTCATCGGTAAGGTAGCCACCGTCGGCCGCTAGGGGACCAGCCACATCTTCGATCATGGACTCGAGGGCGCCCAGCTCCCCATTCATCCAATCCACCGTCTCATCGCCGCTCATCAGGCTCTTTACGGTTCCCTTCACATCCGGCGTTTGTACCACGAACATCCAGCCCGCATTGTACGGTTCCTCCTTCGCAACAGCCGGCTTATCCCCCAGGTCCGAGTTGATCTCAACAATAACCCCGTCTATCGGTGAGAGCACGTCGGCGGAGTTCTCCTTACGTTTCATACCCCACCCCGCCTGTTCCTTATTCAGCTCTTTACCCATGAGCGGTAGATCAAAGGCGTCGGCCCTTCCCAGGAGTTTGTGAGAGAAATCATCCATGCCGACGCGGATATACCCGCCGCTCTCAATCCGCACCCAGGTGTGGCCGTTGTGGAAGTAGTGCCCGGTGGGAAGCTCAAAGCCTTTAACGAGCCGCATTTCGCCTGCGAAGCTTGCCGCCTTCGTGCTCCACACGTCTTCGAAGAACTGATCAAACTCGCAACGGGAGCACGCGTAGTCGTAAGCGCAGGCCCGTTTCTCGATTCGATGTGTCAGGCTGTGACGGCAGATCCGACCCAGGCCACTGCGCATGCGCATGGCGTCCTGCCAGCTGGGCTGTTTTCCCTCGTCCACCCTCTTGCGCATCCCGAAGTCATACTTACAGGTCGTGCAGTCGTAGAAATTGTTGCAGTTCTTGAAATTGACGATGCCGGTTTGCATCCAAAGACAGGGGTTGACTGCTTCGGCATCCCGGTCAGGTTTTACCATCCAGACCTGGCCGCCCAACACAGAACCGATTTCACCCTTCCCCTTTAAATCGTTATCCCTTCCTTTCCGATACGACGAGCCGTACCCCAGTTGACTTCTCCGGTCTTCCTTGATTTTCTCTCCCATCGCTCACTCCTTGGTTTTTGTTTTCAAGTGTTGAGTAAGCCGTAGAGCAAGCCATGTGCCACGGACTGAGATCCAGCCGGATTAGAGGGTAATACATCGAATTTATTTATAAACTAGTGACTTTGCCTCTGGGCGAAACTCACATGCATGAATCAAGGAGTGTGCTGGCTGTTGAGAAAAACCACAGTCTTTTAAGGGGTCAGCTCTCTAATCGGCCTCATGAGACGGTATGAAAGGGGATTGGCGTCCAATGCGTAATGTTGACTTATGCAACATACTGTTGGATATTTCTTCACGGCTGGCCGTGAACGGCCTTTTCCAGGGTGCAGGATCATCAATGCGCAAGAACAAATTACCCTGGTTGATGAGAGGTTTCCAGATAGAGTGAACATGAGGGGATCCTTCGACCGTCACTTTGCTCATTGAGGATGATTCAACGGACCCTCCTCCCAACGGGCGGGCGGCCGACAGGGACAAAGCTAAAGGAGGTTGTCATATGTGTGCTGCTCTAAGAAAGGAATTCCATGCGAGAGAGGCGGTACGTTCGATCTTTTATGCACCGTACCTAGCTACCGTGCAAACAGGGTTCCTGGAAAAGGAGGGGATCACGGGTGATCTTGGTGTTGGGCCAAAGGGCCGCGACCCCTTCGAGATGCTGGATAGCGGCGAGATACAGGTTGTCCAAAACGCCCCTTCGACCAGTTTCTCGCTGATGGAGACGGGACGAAAAGAGATCCCGGTCCATGTGGCGGCGATAAATGATCGGGATGGGTTCTACATTGTGAGCCGCAAACCGGTCGAGACGTTCCGATGGAAGGACTTGGAGGGTGCTACCGTGGTCCCCGCCAGCTTCGGTGTCCAGCCCTGGGCCTGCTTGATGTTCTGTCTCCAAGAACAGGGGGTGGATGCGGATCGAGTCAATCTGGTAGGAGGCCTTTCCTCTATGCAAGAGGCGGAGGATGCCTTTCGCGCCGGCGAGGGCGATTACGTTCACCTTCAAAACCCCAACGCGCTAAATGTAGTCGCGGACGGAGTTGGTTATACAGCGGCCTCAGTGGGTGAGGCGCTGGGGCCTATCGCCTTTAGCACGCTCGTAATGAGTCGTCGGTTCTTGACCGAGGAAACGGAGACCGCCGAAGCGTTCATGCGGGCCTACCTCACCGCGAGACAATGGATTTTAGAGAGTGACGCGGAGACCATCGCGGAGGCCTTGCATCCGTTGTTCCCCGATACGCCAAGGGCCGTATTGGCCAAATCGGTGGAGGGCTACAAGGCCCTGGGCACGTGGCTTCCGAACCCCAGGATCTCGCGTCAGTCATACGAAAGAGCACTCGATATGTGGCTGGCGGCAGGTCAAATAACCAGGCGTTACCCCTTCGATGAGGTGGTTACGAATGAATTGATAGAACGAGTCGTGGGGAGCAGTGAAGACTAATCGAGGGCCCACATTCGCTCATAGCCCTTAGGCACGGAGAAGGCCGATGGATTTGGGTTTACCTTCGCCGGAGCGCCGAATTGTACATCATAGAGAAGCTCGCCACCTTCAAAGTGTTGGATCGCCACCGGAAAACCGTCGATGTCGAAGAGACCCTTTGTAGGGACGTATTCCACTTCTCGGAATAAGGGCAGTTGCCCAAGGTTGGCCATGACCTTCTCATAGGCCTCCGACAGTTTTCGCACGCCCTCAAGAGTTTCTTTCTTTATACCTGCCTCATCCCACGCGGCCACCCACACCTCCTGGCGCACACCACCATCGCACAAGATGAGATGTTTCCGAGTGTGGAGACCAGCTATCAATCGGGTTTCCTTTGTTTCACGTACCTCGCAGAGGACAGTTCTTTGAGGCGCATCGCCCACACCCATCTTCTTTCTCAAATATTTGATCACTGTGCTGAGACCGTCAATCGTATCAAAGAGCACCACCTCATCGAGTTCGATGTAACTCTGTTCCGAGTGATTAACAAAATGGAGGACCCGCTTCGATGAGTTGTAAAGGACCTCGCTTTTTCCTTCACCCGGTCGAAGTTCCGTCGTGTCTATCTTCAGCATCGCACCTTCTATCATAAGCTGAGTGTGATACTGAAGAGGTCGTTCAGGCCTCATATCTTTGATCTCGACATCGATCACAACACCGGCATAAGCGGGAAGAAAAGACAGGCCGATGAAACATGTTGCCAAGAAGAGGCATAGGATAAGACGTATTTTGCACATAATTATTTCTTGCTGCCCTAGGAGTCTATATTTTGCACTCCTTGTGTACCTTACTAGAATTATTTTGTCCAACCGTATATTATCCCTACTGTTGCATAAACAACACGTCGAAAAGTCTGGAAAGACAAGAATAACCA
>CAZAGT010000162.1:0-11109 GCA_964484515.1 uncultured Desulfobacteraceae bacterium
CCCTCCGACATTCCCCTCGACTTCGCTCGGGGCTGCGGCTTCCCCCACAGATAAGCCATGAAAAGACAGTGCCCTCCCGCCAGTCACTCCGAAAAGACATCACAGGCCTCCCACCGCAGAGGCTGGAAACGGTTTTTTCGCCCACAAATTCTTATGAGGAGCCCTATCGAAATTGCCCTCAACCCTCCTTACTGCGGAGCACGCAAGGGCCAAAGGCAGCAGGTTGAAGGTGAACGGGAAAAGACTGAGAGGTCTTTTGTCTTTGCCTCAAACCTCCATCCTCTAACCTCAAACGAGATCTGTGGTGAAGCTCCGAGATAAACATCAATAGCGCAGGCTTGCCAATACCGGATTCCGCCTCGACACCAATGAGGATATAACCCTCGGCCCTCAGCTCAATATCGAGAATGACCATCAAGGACGACGCCGGGGGCTATACCGGGTCGAAGCGAGCCGTGAAATGCCTTAACACGGGCGGTTCAAAAGTGATTCGCATGCCCCTCACCTTATCCCGCCGTTGGTACACCGCATCAAGACATTCGATCACGTAGTCCATGTGGCTCTGAGTATACACCCGCCGGGGGATGGCCAACCGGACTAATTCCAGTCGGGCCGGGTGGAACTCACCGGTGGCAGGATCGGTCTTGCCGAACATGACGCTGCCAATTTCACAAGACCTGACGCCTCCTTCAAGGTAGAGTGCGCAGGCCAAGGCTTGGCCGGGATACTCACCGGGCGGAATATGAGGAAGGAAGGCCTTCGCATCTAGATAGATGGCGTGACCCCCTGGGGGCTGGAAGACGGGGATGCCATGCCCGGCGAGTCGATCGCCCACGTAGTTGGTAGAACGAATTCGGTATTTCAGGTAGGGCTCTTCCAGGACTTCTTCAAGGCCTTGGGCCATGGCCTCGAGGTCATGGCCCGCCAATCCCCCGTACGTGGGGAACCCTTCTGTAACAACGAGGATGTTTCGGGCCTGCTGTGCGAGGTCATCGTCATTGACCGCCAGGAAACCGCCGATGTTGACCAGGGCATCTTTCTTGCCGCTCATGGTACAGCCGTCAGCGTAAGAAAACATCTCGCGTGCAATCTCACGCACGGATTTGGAGGCATAACCGGATTCGCGCAGTTTGATAAAGTAGGCGTTTTCGGCGAAACGACAGGCATCGACGTATAGAGGGATTCCTTTTGAGCGACATATCTCGGCTGTCTGGCGAAGGTTTGCCATCGAAACCGGTTGTCCCCCGTTGGAGTTGTTCGTCACTGTTATCATGCAGAGTGGAATCCGCTCTGAGGGTTCTCGCTCGAAGAGCGCCTCCAGGGCCCCCACGTCCATATTACCTTTGAAATCACCCGGCAGAGAAGGGATGAGCCCCTCAGATACCGGTAGATCAAGGGCATCGGCACCGCTCATTTCGATATTGGCGCGCGTCGTGTCAAAGTGGGTGTTGTTGGGGATGAGCTTCCCTTCGCCACCCATGATGCTGAAAAGGATCTTTTCGGCCGCCCGCCCTTGGTGAGTCGGAATGATGTGGCGGAAGCCCATGATCTCCTTGACCGTCTTTTCAAAACGATAGAAACTCCGGGCACCGGCATAGGCCTCATCGCCCTCCATGATCCCGGCCCACTGCCTCGCGCTCATGGCCGACGTACCGCTGTCCGTAAGCAAATCGATGAGGACGTCCTCGGAGTGAATGTTGAAGAGATTGTAACCGGCGTTCTGAAGGATACGTTGCCGCTCGGCAAGATCAGTGAAACGGATCGGTTCCACAGTCTTAATCTTAAAGGGCTCGATAATTGTCTTCATCACGTGTTTCTCCTTTCACCCGCCTTCGGCGGGATGCCCAGTGCGCAAGCACAGGGGAGTGGCGATAGGTTATCGCGGCCCAGCCCATAGGGCGCCCGTCCTCGTCCGACGCGACAGGCTATGGTCGACGGTGTCCGCAGTAGCCCGCTGCGGAGGATGGAAAGCCGGGTGGCGGCGGCGATGATCGGTTTCGGAACCGAACCGGCAGTATAGTAGCGCTTGTGCCTGATGGTGTATACCCTACTGTCGCAGGTAGCGGCCGACAAGGCTGCATTCCCGCCGCCGGTCGTGGAGGCCGCCAGTTTGATCGACCGGGAAACTTCATGAAGTTGATGCTCGAATTTGACAATTTGAGATTCTTCGGCGTCTGTTCGCCCGGTCATGGGGGTCTCTTTTCAAGAAACGAAACGTTACCTGCTCGAACGCTGAAGAAGCGTGCAAGCAAGGCGGCCGGAGCAGACTTGGAGTATGCGCCAAGGCTGTCAACGCGGTCTATACTGCGGTGGCCCTCCGGCCGCCTCGGGTAGCGCCTTATGCCGAGACAACGCACTCAACCTCGTTTTTGAAAAGAGACCCCCATGAACGGGCCTTAGGAGGTATCAAACATCTCCCGTCATGGAGTTTCAGACGAGCCTTTACATTCAAAAAGAAAAAGTGCGATGATGGGAGACATTGGCGAAGAGGTGATGCCAAGCAAACACCTCAGCAGGGAGGCGCAAGATTCCAATGAAGATTGAGAAGATCCTATGGCCGACGGATTTTTCCAGTAACGCTGCCAAGGCCTTACCCTTCGTGACGTCACTCTCAGAAAGATATCAGAGTGAAGTGCATGTCCTGTACGTCCTCGAGTCGTTTGGACATTATGGCGCCTGGTACGGCGAATTTGATCCATCGCAGATCGAAAAGATTCATGCGTGGGAAAAGCAAACTGCGGAAAAAAGACTCCATGAGATTTGTGAAAACCATCTCGAAGGTTGTCCGCTTTACATTAGACATATCGCCATCGGGGACCCGGCAAAAGAGACCCTTAAGCTCGTCGAGGATGAAGGGGTGGACATGATTGTCATGGCCACTCACGGTCGCGCGGGTCACTTCCATTTTGGGAGCGTAGCCGAGAAGGTTGTCAAGAATGCGAAAGTCCCGGTACTTACGATCCCGGTCTTTGAAAGACCGTAGCGGGCTACTGAGAAATGCTCGGTTGCGCCGGTCTTGTGGCGGGCAGCATACGATATCGTTATTTCCCTCGCCTTCACTAGGATTACCTGCCTCGGGCAGGTTTACCCGCCTTGGGCGAGAAGATCCGCGCGCAAATGCGGGGTGCTTCGCTGCAGCGGAGAGAAAAGGAGCAGGGTATGAGTCAAGAGGGAAGACAAGAGATTTTGATGGATAATCATCTCAGACGGATTACGGCGAAGATCACGAAGAAAGAGCTTGTCATCGGAACCCACATTGCGACGGCGGATCCCGTGGTATCGGAAATCGTTTGCACAGCAGGGTTCGACTTCGTATGGATCGACGGGGAGCATGGAGCCATGGATAGGAAGGATATCAACCTTCACATCATGGCGATTCGAGGGCAGGGTGTGGCGCCTTTCGTCAGGGTCCCCTGGAACGACCCTGTGCTCGTGAAGCCCATCTTGGACATGGGGCCTGCAGCCGTGGTCTTTCCTTTCATAAAGACGGCCGAAGAAGCGAGATTAGCGGTTGCGAGCTGCAGATATCCACCAGCAGGAATTCGGGGATTCGCACCGGTCCGAGCTATTAACTATGGGGCCATGGACGGTGGCGAGTATCTCGAGAGGGCCAAAAGGGAACCTTGGGTCATTATTCAAATCGAGCATATCGATGCGGTCGCTAATCTGGAGGACATCCTCGCTGTGGAAGGTATCGATACGGTGGTGATCGGCTCCAGTGATCTGTCCGGTTCCATGGGACTCCTGACTCAGCTCAGACATCCCGATGTGATCGAAGTGTGCGATCAGATCGCCGCGACCTGTCGCAAGGCCGACATCCCTTTCGGCGTCAGCCTGTTGTGGTCAGAAGAGAATGTGAGAGACTGGATCAAGAGGGGCGTTGCCTGGATAGGCGTCGACAATGATGTCAGGTATCTGAGCAGCGGGGCTAGGACCGCCTACGAAGCGACGCGGCGGTTGCTAGCGGAGTTGAGGTAGGGCCTGAAAGCGCCGGCGTCACTGCGGCGTAAATGAGAGGCGCAGGGCCTAAGGTATAAGGAAAGACTCACGTTGTTTTTCCCTCAAGCCTCACGCCGAAGGATTCGTACGCCGCACAAGGATCCCGCAAGCTTGTTCGCCTCCGGTGAGTCGACGCTGAAATGGCGGAACAGGGCCATTCCGGGATGGAGACTAACCGGGCCGAAAGATCACCAGCCAGATGTGGGCTATGAGGACGGTGACGATCATATAAGGGAAGGCCGTCTTCATAAATCCGAGAAAAGTCATTCGATAGCCGCGCGCCTCAGCGATCCCGAGGGTGACCACATTGGCAGATGCGCCGATGATCGTACCGTTGCCCCCAAAACAGGCCCCAAGGGCCAGGGCCCACCACAGGGTGTTTTCCGCGCCCGTAATGACCGTACTCAGGTAAGCTACGATCGGCAGCATCGTGGCCGTGAACGGGATATTATCCACGAAGGCGGACATGATGGCCGCAACCCAAAGGATCAAGGCACAGGCCGCCATGAAGTTGCCCTTGGAGAGATGAAGAATCCAATCCGCAATCAGGGCCAGCAATCCGGTCTCTTCCACCGCCCCCACGAGCATGAACAGAAAAATAAAGAACATCAGGGTCGGCCACTCGATATCCTTTTCGATCAGCTCGATCAGGTCCACCCGATCGGTCAGGACGGCAATCGTAAGGAGTATCGCCGCACCCATGACGGCAGCGACACTCACCTCCATGTGCCAGTATCCATGGCTCAAAAATAGGAATATCGCAAATCCCAGGACGCCCAGTCCGTAGGCGAGGAGTTTCGGGTCGGTGATCCGGTATTCGTTCTTTAGTTCCTGGATAAACTCCTCCACGTTTTGGATGTTGGCAGAGGCATAGGCCTTGCCCCAGATCAGACGTGTAAAAACGAGCAGAACGATCAGGGAAATGAGGCACACCAGCGCCAGCGCCGTTACAAAGTCCATGAAACTGAGACCGGCATAGGATCCGATCATGATGTTGGGGGGGTCCCCAATCAGGGTGGCCGTACCCCCGACATTGGATGCGAGCACGAGAGGGATAAGGATAAAGAGGGGGTTGATTGCGAGAGAGACGGCGATCTCGATGGCGACGCCCGTCAATAGGAGCATCGTGGTGACATTGTCGAGAAAGGCCGATGAGGCGGCGGTAAAAATTATCAGGTACACCATGAGGAGAAAGACGTTGCCGCGCGCCATCCGATAGGAGATGTAGGCGCACCATTGGAAGACTCCGGTATGTTTTAGGACGCCAACGATGATCATCATCCCCATCAGCAGGAAAATGACGTTCAGATCGATCGCGTGAATGGCCGCCTCAAAGGAGAGAATGTGAAAGTCCGGATTCAGCGTCCCAATCGTGTAGGAGATGAGCAGCATCAGGGCCGCACCAAGCATGGCCGCGACGGTTCGGTGGAGCAGTTCGAGGGCGATTAAGACGTAGGCAAGGACAAAGACAATCGTGGATATCCAGAAAGCGGGCCCGGGTGCCCTGAAGATGACGATATCTTGGCTCAAAAAATAATGATTTCCCAGTTTTGCGAACTGATCTCCTTTAAGCTCGACGATCTGGGGCTTGAAACTCGTCTTCCGGGCCACTATCTCAAGGGTAGCGGACTCGATCACCCCTTTTGCCAACATGAATCGAGAGATGAACTGTCCGTTTGATGCCGTCTGAACCCGATCCACTTCCTTCCCATTGACGAGGACGGTGACTTCCGATTCATCGACGGGCTCCTTGTGAGGATCGAGCACGAGGCCCGACACGTCAATCAAATCACCATCAGGGACAACCGGTTTGGCGTGAGCCCCGTGGGCAGCCTGACCGGCACGGACATTTTGAGGACCCGCCATGTTGATGATCAGCACAATAAACAAGACGGTCGCTGTCTTTGCGAAACTGCGCATCGTGGTCACTCCTATAGCCCCTTAGGCACTTATCAAAGCTCCCATTTGGTGAGCCGCGCAATCTCCGTTTCGAGTCACCGACATTCTTTCCTGTGATGGAAAACTCGCCCCTTAGGTAGGAAAAGAGGGGCGATAGGGAGATGACAAGTTGACCAATGGGGCAGGCTTGTCGAGAACATTCCGAGGCCACCCAGAACCTATCGCGAAACAGGCGGCGTCCCCGAAAACATCGGGGTGGCAATGTAGCAGAGTGTCATTTATAGTGTCAAGCAAAGAGTCAAGCCCATACAAAAAAGGGCTCCTCACAAATATTTGTCGCTCAATAGGTTGATATCGAGGGCACAATACGTTGAACTCCCATCCCTTACCGATCGACATCCGGAGTTTCGAATCTCAATCTGATGGTCCGGGAGTCCGGTGGGAGGCCTGCGATGTCTTTTCTTCGATTCCGGGGCTCCCGGGCTGGTCTTTTCTATGACTTGTCGGCGGGGGAGTTCTGCCCCCTCCGACATTCCCCTCGACTTCGCTCGGGGCTGCGGCTTCCCCCACAGATAAGTCATGAAAAGACGGTGCCCTCCCGCCAGTCACTCCGAAAAGACATCACCGTCCTCCCACCGCAGAGGTTGGAAACGGCTTTTTCGCACCCAGATTCTTGTGAGGAGGCCAAAAAAGCTTGCTTCGTCTAAAGGCTTGGACGCACGGCCTCCATCAGTCGTTCATGGACACTCATGCCCGTAGAAGTATTCACCATCAAGTCTCTTCTCGTCCAGAATACACTCATGCTGAGCGCTTTGGGGATCATCGTCCTCTTCCTCATCCGGGCCGTCTGGAAGAAGCGCCGGAGACACATTGTCGTCTTTTCAATCTGGTTGTGTCTGGTGATCGGCTTTTTCAACAGTTCGCTCTTCGGATTTAGCGAAGTGCGGGTTTCTCCCAAGGGACTGAGGATCAATTATGGATTTCTTTCCGTTCGCAATACCCAGCTGCCATTGGATTCCGATTGGAGGATCCAAAAACACAGGGCCGGGCTGAGAAAGACCAAGCGGCTTTACTCCTTGCTGATTGCTGGGAGGGAGAGCATGCGCGTAAGCGGGGGAGGGGGGCTAAGGAACCTGGAGGCAATTGGACTTTGCATCGATCGGATGAAGGCCGACCACCTTCGAAAGTAGCGGTTTGGAAACAATCCAGTATCCGGTCGATCTCTCGCTCGAGGTGGGCGAGGGGATCAGCTTCTCATTCCTTAGCGACGCCGCAAACCGTACTGCTCAATCGCTAAGGGGATTCTTGGTATCCACCCTTTGTTCTTTTCTGTCGCCCAACTGGCAACTGCTCTTCATTCAGGTGGAGATGCCGAATTTCGGCAGGATATAGGCCTGAAGCAGAAACCAAAAAACGAATATACCGATCAACCACCAAATACTCATATGTTTTCACCCCTACCTTTGGAAATATCTCTGATTCTGGCCTCTCGCGGCGAAGAAACTGTCTTTGAAAAACTTAGGTGATTTGGAGACCCAAAAACCGGAGCACGCCCCTTGCGAGGTGTCCGGACCGCTTTGACCGTCACGGCACACGGCCGTGAGGGTTACGCTCACGAAAAGCCGCCGGTCGAGGGTCCACAGGAGCCCGCAAGTTCCTTGCCCGGGCTGCCGCCCGAATTCCCAGAGCCGCAGGAAAACGAGGACAATAATCGACACGTATCCTCATCACCACAGGTGGGACACTCAAAATCCGAGTCTCGATCCGAACCGAAGACGATTTCCTCAAACGTATTCCCACAGGCGTTACATTTGAATTCGTAAATAGGCATCGCTGCTTACTCTTCCTCCTTTTTGCCTTCTGAAGCCCTCTTTTCGCAAGAGGCCTCAAGTGACCATTCGGTGCTATTTCATAAAACTATAACAATTCTCGACAAGAAATCAACAGGTCGGGAACCGGCTCAAATTCCGAAGGCCCGCTCCGAGTCCATGTTTCCGCTTTGCCACGCATTTTGAGGAGTCTCTCGAAGAAGCTCATTTCAGGAGCCTCTCAGGATTTCAGTAAGGAAGGCAAGAAAAGACTCAGCGGCGGCCAGTAGGTGATCAAGACAAGGGTAAGCAAGAGTAGGAGCAGAAACGGCAGGGTCGCGCGGTAAAGCCTCACCATGGGACGATCAAATCTAGAGCTCGCTATAAACAGGTTGAGACCCACCGGCGGGGTGTTGTACCCGATTCCCAGGTTGGCGAGAAAGATGATGCCAAGATGAACGGGGTCGACCCCGAACTTCTGCGCGAGGGGCGTGATCAGAGGCACTACCACCAAGATAGCGCTGAAGATGTCCATCACACAACCGACGAGGATCAGAAACAGGTTTGTCATGAGAAGGAATGCCGTCTTCTGATGAATGATCCCGTCCAGAAATGCGAGGATCCGCATCGGAATAAACGCGTCCACCAGGAAGTTGGTAAAGCCGAGGGCCGCGCCCAGGATGATCATGATCCCTCCCACCATTTTCATACTCTCAACCATGATTCGTGGTATGTCGCGCCTTATACTGAGTTCCTTGAACACCACCGTTTTGATCAACAGAACATAGACCACAGTTAAGGAAGCGGCCTCGGTCGCGGTACAGAACCCGGCATAAATTCCCGCTAGGATGAGGAGCGGGATGGGCAATTCCCAAATCGACCCCCTGAGCGCCGCCACGAGCTCCTTGGCGGAGAATGGCGGACGCTCCAGTTTCCACCTTTTGCCCATGTAAACGGAAAAGATGCAGAGTACACCCACCATCAGGGCTCCCGGTAAAACACCTGCCACAAAGAGCTTTTCAATACTGACCCCGGACACAAACCCATAGAGAATGATTGGGAGACTTGGCGGGAAATGGAGGCCCAGGCTACCGGAGGTTGTCATCAAACCGAGCGCGAAATTCTCATCGTATTTTTCAGATATCAGCGCCGGCAACAGCAACCCGCCAAGGGCAATGATGGTCACCCCGGTGGCGCCGGTGATCGCCGTGAAGAAGGCGCAGGAGACTAGCGCGACGACCCCGAGACCCCCTGGAGCCCAACCCAGGGCGCTTCTGGCAAACCTGATGAGCCGTTCCGGGGTGCCGCCTTCGCTCAGAAGATAGCCGGCAAAGGTAAAAAGAGGGATTGCCAATAGGACCGGGGAGTTGGCTAGTCTGAAGATTTCGATCGGAATCGCCGAAAACGGCACGTCGTGGACGTGGAGGCCGAGCATTGCAGCCGCTCCAATTCCCAGAAATACGGGCAGGCCGGCAATGACGAGCAGGATGAGCGTGATGGCTAGCCCAAGGATCATCGCTTCACGCTCCTTCGGACGGCCATGAATTCCAGTAGGCCCTCCAACGTGAAACGAAATGTCATGACGGCAAAACCGATGGGGATGATCGCCTGGCATATCCACGTGGGTACAACGGGGAGGATGCGGCCGCCGTAGGCCATTTCCATCTCGATGAATGTTAGCGATGCCGCCAGCAGGACAGCAGAGATGAGGGCGGAAAGCAAAGCAAGGAGCATTCTCCGGTACGGGTACCAGGCGGGGGGGAGCACCACCTCAAAAAGGTCGATCTTGATGTGCCTTCGCTCCCGGGTAACCAGGGAGGCGCCTAAGAACGTCAACCAGAGGACCAGAATCCTGGCCAAGGGCTCAGCCCAATCAATATGACCCAGAAGTGCATTGGCCCACTTAAGATGGGCATGGGTGTAGAGGGATCTGAGGGAGACCTGGCTAAAGGCGGCCGCAATCATGATCCAGAGAAAAACGACGATCAACCATCCCTCAACCTTGGCTAGGACGTCATCCACACGAGCCAAGCAACGCATCAGCCGGTCCCTCGGATGAAGGGTTGCTCTCCTTGTCTTTGCCATATAAAACCGCGTCCGATCATGTTCACGGTCTGCGGGCCTGTTCAAGGATCGCGTAAACCTGATTCAACAGTTCTTGCGGATAGAGTCGGCCGGCTAATCGTTGCGCCACCTCGTCATGGACTTTGTAAAACGCCGCAAGCTCAGATGCGGAAGGGATAGGCAGGATCTCTACGCCGCTTTCTCGAATGGCGCGGACCGCTTCCACCGTCTCTCTTCGTAAGTCCGAAGTGAGGTCTGCCAGCGCTGTCTCAAAGTCATGTTGGAGGATCTCGGATAGGTCAGCAGGGATTTTGTCGAAAAATCGGCGGGAAATGAGGACCGCTCCGGTGGCATGCGCAAGCGGCAACGACATCATGTACTTCGTTTTCAGGTACCACTGCAGTGCCAAGGCACCCAGGGGCGGCGCATAAACGGTATCGATCATGCCCGTATTGAGGGCCGTGATTACATCTGTAATCGAGAGTGGAATCGGATTGGTTCCCATGACGGAAAAGGTCTCTTTAGCGATCGGATCCCCGGACCAGGTCCAAATCTTGAGCCCGGCTACGTCCTCCACTTTGCGGATGGGAGCTTGTGAAAAGAGATGAACGTGCCCGACCTCAGCCCACCCCATGTGCTCGAAGCCCTGGTCGCGGAAATCCTCTGAAAAGGCGTTTCGAAGCGCGGCATGGGTAAGGTCGACCTCGCGATCGTTCCGAAATAGGAAAGGGAGGTCCAGGACCCTCACTTCGGGCAGAATTTGCGCCAAACCGACACCTGAAAAAGCGGCGCCATGAATCTGTCCAATTCGGATCTTTCTAAGGACGTCGAGCTCATCGCCGGCGATGCCGCCCGGATACAATCTGAAACCGAGTCGCTCATCGGTCTTCTGCCGCAACTCTTTGTCAAGACGGCGCATATGAAGCATCCAGGTGGAACCTTCAGGCGCAACGGTAGCGAATTTGATCAGGTAACGTTTGGCAGGATAGCAGGCCGTCGGCAGGAAGAGGACTTGCACCAACAATAACCATCCGCATATCCATAGAACGTTTCTACTCTTCGGCAAAATGAACTCCTTTGCTCGTATCATTTTAGGTTTTTGAAACGACTCAACGGACTGACCAAGTGCCAAAACGTTTCAAGAAGCTAAGGTGTTACCATTCCTCTAATTTGCACAACCAACCCGGGCGATCGACATTCGAACTGGGAAAAAAGATCCGGCTCCTCAGAAGAATTTGTGGGCGAAAACACTGTTTCCAGCCTCCGAGATGGGAGGACGGTGACGTCTTTTCGTAGTGACTGGCGGGAGGGCACTGTCTTTTCATGACTTATCTGTGGG
>CAZAGT010000163.1:0-11049 GCA_964484515.1 uncultured Desulfobacteraceae bacterium
GATCTTTTCCTTGAGTTGCTCTGATGAGGTCTTTAGGGCAAGGATGAGTTCGTCATTGCTGACCTCCTTGAGCAAGGCCCTGATCGAGCGATCATCAAGATCCATCAAATCCTCGAAGACGAACATCGACTGACGAATCTCATCGGCAAGCTCTTCCCTTTCGCTCTCGATCTTTTCCAGAATCGCGTTTTCGGTCTTCTGATCCAGTTGATTCAAGATCTCAGCAGCCGTCTGGATTCCCCCGAGATTCTCATTCGCTTCCTTACTGATATTTGAGATCTGCTCCTCCATGACCTCCTGGATCTCACTGACGATTTCATTCGGGACCTCGTCGAGATCGGCAATCCTGACCACCACTTCACTCTGAACGTGCTCCGGTAGTTCCTGAATAATTTCCGCCGCCGTCTGATACTTCATGTTCACCAGAATGAGTGCAATCGTCTGCGGGTGCTCGTTCATGAGGAGGTTTGCCAGCATCTGAGGGCTTAGGGAACTCAGCTTTTCAAAGGATTTCGGTCCCCTTTCAGCCAGGAGATCATCGAGTAGATTATCCGCCTTGCGCGCATCAAAGGCCTTGGCAACACTTCGCTCCAAGAAGCTCTTTCCGGAAAGACCGACAGCCGCTTCCCCCCCGAGACCCTGGGAAAACTCGGCCATGACCTCGGCCACCAGCCTGGGATTGAGATTCTTGATTTGGGCCATATGCTCACCGATGATCTTTATCTCGGATTCGTCGAGATACTTGAAGATATCGGCCGCGTAATCCTCACCCATGATCATGAGAAAGATGGCGGCTTTGTGCGTGCCGGTGAAGATTTCCTCTCCGTCCAAACTACCTTCCCTCGCTAATCCACCTTCGAATAACTTCTGCTACCGCATCGGGGTTACTCTTCGTGATTCTCGATATCTGTTCTTTACTGTCCTGGATCAACTCCCTATCACCAACGGGGGAGGCAAGCTGCTGGACCTCTTCTCCCTGAGGCAGAGCCTTTGTCGCCATCTGTTGACTGGCCTGCTCCAGCCATTTTCTGAAGGGTCTCACGGCAAGAAGGAAGAACAGGAAAACCAACGCCACGTTGAAGAAGGGTTTGGTCACCTTCCGCGCATATTCCAGCCAGGATGCCCCTTTCTCAGAAAACGCCCCCTCTTCCTCCTGGAGCGCAAAGGGGATGTTGGACACATTGACCTGGTCACCCCTGGCCTCGTTGAATCCGATCGCCTTCTTGATAATGTCTTCGAAGGTCTTCATCTCACGACGGCTGCGCGGGAGAAACTTCTTGAGCTCTTCTCCCTCGGGGCTGGTCTCCGATCCATAGGGGCCGTCTATGATCACGGCCGCCGAGAGTCGTTTCACACTTCCGACGGCATTGGTGATCTGTTTGTTGAGTTTGTTGACCTCATAGTTGATCGTTTCATTCTCTTTTTGGAAAGTATTGCGTAAATTGGTGCTCGCGGCCCCGCTACTGTAGATGTCGTACTTGAGGTCCGGCGAGCCGCTCGGCACGGTTTGGCCGCCGGTTGAGGTTTCCTTCTCACGCTGCTCACTGCGAATGGCCGTATTATCCGGATCGAAACGCTCCTCAAAGATATTGACCCGGCCGAAATCCACCTCCGCCGAGACCTTTGCCACGACCCGATTGAGGCCCACGACCGGCTCAAGCATGGTCTGGATTCTGTTCTCAAAGGCACGCTCCAGTTTTTGCTGATAGTCGAATTGCGCCCGGCTGAGGATGTCGACGCCTTCCTCCTGGTGGCCCTTGGAAAGCAATCCGCCGGCCATGTCCACAACCGTCACATTCTCTGGCCTCAATCCTTCTACAGAACAGGCGACCAGGTGAATCACACCTTGCAGTTGTTTTGGATCCAGGGCTCCCCCGGGATAGAGGCGCACCACAACAGAGGCCGTGGCGGGCTTCTCCGGTTCGGCAAAAAGAGAGTCGCCGGCGGTCACGATATGAACCCTCGCCTCGGCGATGGTGTCAAACTGAGTAATCGTGCGGGCCAGCTCTCCCTGGAGGGCCTGCTGATACTTCAGCCTCTGTACAAACTCCGTGGTTCCGAAAGGAATGGTATCAAAGATTTCAAAACCGACGGCATGACCCCTGGGTATCCCCTCGCTGGCCAGCTCGAGCCGCAATTGATAGACCGAATCGTCCGGCACGAAAATCGCGCTGCCGCCCTCTTTGATTCGGAAGGGAATCTTCTTCTCCTTCAATTTCTCGGTGATCTGGCCGGCGTCGGCAGCCTCCAGGTTTGTGAACAACACCTGATAATCGGGACGATTGATCCAGATCAAGAGGGCGATAAACCCGCCTAAGACCATGGCGATGACGACGGCAAAGGATATCTTTTTGCCCGTCGGAATGGTCCTCAAGAGCTTCGTGATCTGCTGAATGATGTTTTCGCGGGTCTCAGCCATCAGACTAGAATTGCATCCTCATGACCTCTTGGTAGGCCTCCAAAAGCTTGTTTCTGATCTGTACCAACAGCCTGAAGGATATTTCCGCCTTCTCGGTGGCAATCATCACCTCATGCAAGTCGTGACGTCTGCCCACCGCGAATTCGAGCTGGCGATCATCGGCTTGCTTGAGTTCCTTATCTACCTTACGAACATAGGTCTTGAGGGTGTCCTGAAATCCGGTCGCCTCGGCCTTCCCGCCGCCCCGAGGATGCTCAGGGGTCGCCGGGTCCGGGGTTATTGGTTTGATCCCGTCCATCTTATCGCTCCCCCGTTACCGGCCAATCTCCAAGGCCTTCAGGGCCATGTCTTTGGCTGCCTGGACAGCGGCCGCATTCGCCTCATAGGCTCGGTTCGCATTCAGCATCTGAACCATCTCCTGGACAAGGTTCACATTCGGCAGGAAGACGTATCCATCCTGATCAGCATCGGGGTGAGATGGATCAAACACACGCTTGAAATCCCTGGAATCGGCGACGATGCCGGTCACCTTCACGCCACACGGTTCTTTTTCCAAGGCACGATGGAGGTGCCGTTGGAAATCGACACCGACCGGCGTGGTCTGGAAGATGACTGTCCTCCGGCGGTAGGGGCCTCCTGTGGCGGTGCGTGTCGTGTTGGCGTTGGCGAGGTTCATGGATATCACGTTCATTCTGGTCCTTTGGGCCGTCATACCGCTGGCGGCGATATCCATCGTCTTAATTAGATCCATTCCGCATCTCCTCCTGTCTATCTGCGGCCTGCGTCGATGGCCATTTTCAGAGCGGTGAAACGCTTTGCGAGTAAACGCACGGTGGCCTCGTAGAGCACATTATTCTGAAGCATCTCCGTCATTTCCCGATCGATGTTGAGATCATCCGGCCTTCGATAGGGCTCCGCCTTCGTTTGGGTCTCAAAATCGGCCTTGCCTTCCAACAAGAGGTCGTTCCCCAGGTGCTTGGGATTGGTCGTCTTGAGGCGGATCTTGGTCTTATCGGCGGCCTTCCGAAGCTCCTCGTCGAATGTCAAGGCCTTGGGCCGGTACCCCGGCGTCTCGACATTCGCCAAGTTCCCGGCGACGGTCTGGTGCTTCACGCTGCGATAGTCCAGCATGCGGGACAGGACCTCCACCCCTTTGCCGGTCAATCGGCCGTAAGAACGCTCATTGATCTCCATGAATCCCCTCCTCGTGGGCGAATAACCGGGGTTTCCTGCAAGAGGGATACCAACCCACCCCCTGATCAGGGCTACTCCCTGAAGCTCTTCAGGACGCGTTCGCGGGACCCATCAATCTGGCACCCAGACCTCACTGCGTTGACAGATGCCTTCATATGAAACTTCATGAACTGAGGTCTTTGATACCTTAACGCCCGGCCATGGGGGTCTCTTTTCAAAAACGAGGAGTTGCGTGCGTTGTCTCCGCATAAGGCGCTACCCGAGAGCCGAGACGGCATCTCCCTCAAGATCCTTGCGGTACTCATGAAGCTTGTTCCTCAGGGTCCGGACACTGATGCCCAGGGCCTTAGCCGCGTGAGTTCGATTCCCGTTCTCATCGTCGAGTGCGTGCATGATCATGCGCTTCTCCATCTCCTTCAGAGGCAGAACACCTTCCTTGGCGATGCCTCGCACGTCTCCGGATGCCCTCGGATGCATCAGATAACTCAGCTCTTCGACTTCGATGACCTCAGAGTCAATGAGAACAACCGCCCGTTCGATGAGGTTTTCAAGCTCCCTCACATTCCCAGGCCACGACTGTTTCTTGAGGAAGTCCCCCGCCTCGGGCGTTAACCTCTTGGTGGCGACCCTGTTGAAAGAACAATGACGATCCAAAAAGAATGTAGCGAGGGGAACGATATCCTCAGGCCTTTCGCGTAGTGGCGGGACCATGATGGGCACCACGTTGAGCCTAAAGAAGAGATCCTTGCGAAATCTTCCTTTGCCGGTCTCCTCTTCCAGGTTCCGATTGGTCGTGGCTATGACTCTCACATCAACCGGTTGGGCATACTGCCCGCCCACACGGTCAACTTGCCTCTCCTGCAGCACCCGTAAGAGCTTGGCCTGTATAGCCAGCGCCATTTCACTTATCTCATCCAGCAGGAGGGTGCCTCCGTGGGCCAGTTCGAATTTTCCTTTTTTGCGCGCCACGGCACCGGTAAAGGCGCCCTTTTCATAGCCAAAGAGTTCACTTTCCATGAGATTCTCAGGCAGTGCAGCGCAGTTCACCGCCACAAAAGGTTCGCGCCCACGATCACTGCTTTCATGAATATGGCGAGCAAGCACCTCCTTCCCGGTTCCGCTCTCGCCCTGTAACAGGACGGTCGATCTGCTTCGGGCGACTTTTTGCGCCAGGCTCATGACCTCACACATCGAACGGTCCACGGCAACGGGTGGCAGCGGGTGATTCGGCGACGGGCCGGATTGCCATGACCGCGGCCGTGATGCGAGGGCCGGGTGTGCGAGTGCACCCTCGAGGGCCGCCCAGAGTCTTTCCGAAGGCACCGTTTTGGCGACATAATCGTTCGCGCCCAGCTTGATGGCCCTGACCGCGTCCTCGACGCAGGGGCTGCTACTGATCAGGATGATGGCCAGCTCAGGGTATTCTGACCGAATGCTTCGTAGTCGGATTAATGCCGCCTCGACATCGCCATTCATCGTTCCGACCCATAGTTTGGGCAGCAGCCTTTTGATCTGATTTGAAATATCCGGCTTTTCCTCCGCAACCAACACCTTATACCCGTGGTCTTCCAGACGGCTCCACAGTTCCCCGGGTAACGAGGCATTCGACGCCGTCCACAAGATCTTATTGTTGTTCGACATAGACTGTATCACTCCCCCGCATCCTGCCAAATAGACAACCGTTTCAGTTGCTTTTCCAATCCAATAAGACCCAACTTCAACTCAACCCGCTGCTGCAAAATGGGATCGCCTTCATCGAGGATCTGGGCCAGCAAAGGTTCGGCCTTGGCCTCTTCGCCAATTTCCAGATAAGACATGGCCAAACGGAATTGTGTATCCCAGTATCCTTCTCTGGTGTTCCCGTAACCCAAATCGAGTCCCTTCTGGTATGACGTGATGGCCTGCAGATGCCGACCATCGTCTTGATACGTATGGCCGAGTTCGACCAAGGCGTCCTGAAGCAGCACCTTGGCCTCCTTATCCTTTTCGACAAGGGCGATGCATCGATTCAAGGACTCCTTGGCCCGTTCATGGTTCTTTTCTTTGTGCAAAATGGTCCCCATGACGTAATACGCCTCAGCGATTTCTCTATCTTTCAGGACCCGCTCACCCTTCACGACATCTTCATAAAGCCTGCGAGCCTTCTTCGATTTGCCCATCTGTTGGTACACATCCGCCAGCATCATCTTCATTCTTTCTCGATCGCTAGCGATCAGGTCCAGTTCTTTGCTCCCTTTCAACACACTCACGGCCTTCTCTTGTTGCTCTTCTTCAATATAGCTTCCAGCCAGGCCGAGAAAGTATGCGCCCTTGGAAGGCAAGCTCAGATCGTAAGGCTTTATCTGCAAATAGACGGGTATCGCTTCATGGTGTCGCTCAAGCGATGAAAATGCCTGGGCTACCAGAAGCAGGACTTCGGGATCGATCTCGGCGACTGACCCTGCCCCTTTGGATCGATACAGGCCGAGGAGGACGTCGTATTCGCGAGAGCGAAAGAGCCGCTTCGTTTCATGTTCAAAGGCCCTTATGAAAAGTTTCTTTGCTTCCCGCTGTATATCTCTCGGCGCGGTCTTGCCGATCAGCTTCTCTGAAGCTTCCATAGCACCTGAGAACTGTTTGCCCCGGTACAGTCTTTGGGCCATGGCCAAAAGGGCAAGATCTCCAAGGGGCTTGTTGATATGGCCTTTGTGTACGTCTTGGTAGATCGTGACGCCGCTCGTATAATTGGCCAAACGTAACTTGGCAATCGCTGCCCCTTCGGTTTCCGGATAGGTCTCGATCGCTGTGCGGTAGAATCTTTCAGCCTCCCTTTCCAGCGCCTGATGATGGTAGGTATCCCCGATGTGACATAGCAATAGATCCTGTGACTCGGGTTGACGGCCAATATTTAAGGCCTCAAAGTAGTCATCGCGGGCTGCGATATAGTCTTGCAAATAGAAATGGTTGCGCGCACGCATGAATAGGAAAGCAGGATGCTCCAAGTAAAAGTCCGGGGCCGACGTTGCGACCTGCGCTAATCTCTTTTCAGCCTCTTGATAGCTTCCGACACTGTGCAGGTAGTTCGCTATCCAGAAGTTCGCCTCCGCCTCAAAACCCGAATCAGGATAGTGATCGAGAATGCTCTGAAAATCGTCAATCGCCTTTTCGATGTGATTCAATTTGAGATGGATTTTGCCCCGTTCCAGATAGGCCCGCGGTACATGATCGCCACTCTTGTGCTTGGCCAAAAGCAAGTTCAAGTGACCTAGTGCCGCCGAATCATCGCCGTTGAGGGACGTCGCTTGAGCCATTTTGATGAATGCCCGCGGGACTTCGGGTGATTTCCCATAACGGGCAATCGCGCGCTGGTAGTTCTCGGCGACCTTGGGGAAGGCATTCCGCCGGCCGCTCTGCAAGAGGCGAAATTGGAGATCACCGCTCAAAAAGGCGAGCTTTTCGCCCAAAGTGGAGTCTGGAAAATGCGTCAGGAATTGTTCGGTCAACCGTGCCCCCTTCTCCCAATCGGACAGCTCAAAGGCCTCGACAATGCGACCGAAGGCGAGGGCCTCCTCCGGACGCAATGTTTCAACGGGTGTATTCAGTGAGAAGCGGGCCGGCAGATAGGCATTGAGCTTTGGCTTGAGTACGAGACGGACCTCTTGGTCGAAACCAGGCCTACCGCCGAGGTCGTTGCTGACAACCAAAGAAGATCCCGGTCTCTCCGGAATCTTCTTCTTGACAAAGTATCCGAGCGCCTCCTCGGAAGCGGTGGAGGGACGATCCGAGTTGGTGATACGCTTGGTGACACCCCCTGTAAGCGTGCCGGTGCGATTCTCCTCTGGGGCCCGGGCTTGGGGAAGGGGCGGCAAGACACAGGGACTGGTCCTGGCCCGCTCGTCCTCCAGATCTACGACGAAGCGGTTAGACGCTTCCAGCCACATGACTCTCGCGCAGGCTAAACGGGATTCATGTCCGATACGTAAACGCACCTGATCTTGGTCCTGCTTCAAACGTACCTCTTTGAGGCTCTTCAAAGGGCCATAGACCTTACGGTGTAGATTCGCTGCGCTCGCTTTCAACTTCAGGCCCGCGGACTCATCCGTGACGATACCCAACTCCCACTCAGGACTTTGGTCCATGTCGAACACGATCCTTGTGCCCGAATCCAGGGCTCCGAGTCGTAGCTTTTTGAGACGGTTGACTCGTTTCGCTGTGGCTCCCGCGGCGAGCCCCGCGCTCGATAACCGGATCTCGACCTGGAGGACCTTTTCCTGTGAACGCCAAAAGCTCCGAATGTCCTGGAGCCTACCATTCAAGCCAAGATCGAAGCGGACTTGCCCCGATGCGGGGTCCTCGCTGGCGCTCAGTTGCTGACCATATGCCTCTATACTTTGCCCCAACTCGGGGGTTTTTGCGGCGTTAAAAAGGGTCAGACGGAGTCGACGCCAATCACGTGAGGCGAGGCTGTACCGCGGCCTTTGATCAAGCATGAGTGCCAAGGTGATACGACTGTCCTCCTGGAGCAGTCTTACGCTCCGAACCCTGTTGGCGAACCCCGAATCAGAGGCCATCGCCAAAACAGGCAATAGGAGGCAGCCGGTCAGAGTATGTTTGATCAATGCCCTCGAATGTCTATTCATGCTGCTTGTCTGTGGTGAGTTCTCTTCCATCCTTGTGCTGAGGCTGTCGGAAAACGCCCATCTGCTGCGTTATCGTCATCCCTCGTCACTGCGGCGTACTTAAGTGTACGCCTCATTCCTCGGAATTTAGGATGCCTTACATCTAGGCATTTTCCATCAGCCTCAGAGATAAAAGGTTTTTCGACAGCTTCGCTCAAAGCTCGCATCAAACTTCATGAAATGAGGCATGTGATACCTTACCCCACAGATGTCGACGAATTTCAAAATGCCAAATTCAAGTACCAACGTCATAAAGTTTCGCGGTCGATCAACCTGGCCGCATTCCCGAGGCCGGTAAACCCCTTGCGGCAAGCGGCGGGGCTGACTATTGACGGCGTATCGTTGACTCTTCCCTGATTGTGTCTAGGCGCAATGAGGGTCAGGGACCTTGAACCTAAGTGCGACGGTGCAATGATGCATTCTCGAAAAGGCTCTCGGCATCCCCGCTTTCCCGATTGCCTGCCTTCCTCACACGCCTCTTTTAGTTATGCCCCATTATAGCCGGCTCGTAGAGCGCACATGGACTTCTTGTAGAATCACAGTGCATCCCCCTATCCATTTGCTGTAATACGTCGTCTAGGATTGGCTCTCACTCTGCTATCTTGGGTTGTATGGATGTGTACACATGTCCTCGCACGATCATTTCGCGTCCCAACTCTTAGGAACACGGACCGCACGGAGTCCCGCATTCATAAAGCACATCCTGTGCCATGGGGTCGCTCATGTCGCTTCATCTCCGGAAAGGAGGCAACACGTTTGACGGACTGAACATGACATCGACGTGGGCACCCCCTTCGGTCGCGCGGAGACGCATTGTCGCTTCGTTAGACGTCATTTTTTTGACTGTAATGGGGCCCCCGGAATATGGTGACGGTTCTTTCACTTGGCACTTAAATTGCTGCAGTTCAAGATGACGAAAGGAGTGCTTAAAGGACATGAAAAAGCCGCCGTGGTTGGCAAGAAGTCTCGATTTATTCCGAAAGATGAGAGTGCTTGCCGAAAAACAAAGAGGGCTCGCCGTGAATCAGGAAGGATTCGAGCTATCAAGCTTTCTTGATCTAGTGGCCCAGAGGGAACATCTCCAGAAGGAAATCGCCGCCGAAACGGCGAAACCTCTGGCACTTGCGGGTCACGAGAACAAATCGGCGACGAGGACAAAAGGGGTCACCTTGGCCCCGGAAATCGCTGAGGCTATCCGTTCCATCAAAGAGGTAGACCGTGAGGTCGAGGAATTCCTCTCGAAAAGGCGCGAAGCCCTCTATCTTGAGATAAAGAACATCCGCCAGGGACGAAGCGCGATCCGCGGATATAGAGCCAAGACCTCAAAACCGCCCCGTTTCATTGACAAAGAGGGCTGACCCTGCAATACGAACGGCCAACCGCTTCGTTACCTACGCTGCGCAAGCTGAACACGTCGTCTTCCGATCGATGCCCGCCACACCAGACCGTTCATCCACCCGCACGCCATCCTCGCTACGCCCTTCCCAACCCGGGTATTTGCGTGTATGCTAAAATCCGGTACATGAATAAGGGTTCCGCTGAAAAGGTTTGAGGCCTAATCCGTCTGCTCCCGGGGACTTATCTCTCGGAGAAAGCATGATTCCGCTGCGTGACACAATCCAATCGAAGAGCTATCCGGTCGTCAACACCTTCATCATCGCCCTCAATACGTGCGTCTTTCTTCTGGAGCTGAGCCAGGGAGCACGGCTCAACGAATTCGTTTTCACCTATGGGCTCGTCCCAGCCCGTTATTCGATGCCGCAGATCAGCGCCTATTTCAGTACGAGCCAACAGATCGTTGCCCTCTTCACCTTTATGTTCCTCCATGGTGGCTTTTGGCACCTGTTGGGGAACATGTGGTCGCTTTATATCTTCGGCGACAACGTCGAAGACCGGCTTGGACCTCTGAGATACCTCCTATTCTATCTCCTGTGCGGTCTCGCCTCGGGCCTCTTCCATCTCATCATCAATTGGGATTCACGTGTTCCTACGATCGGTGCCAGCGGAGCCATTGCCGGGGTTATGGGGGCCTACCTCATCCTGTTTCCCAAATCCCGAATCCTCACCCTCATTCCGATCTTCTTCTTGCCTTATTTCATAGAGATCCCGGCCTATTTCTTCCTGGCGGTTTGGTTCTTGATCCAATTTATCAGCGCCGCGGGCGGCTCAGCTCAAGGCGGCGGGGTCGCCTGGTGGGCGCATATCGGCGGCTTCATATTTGGCATTATCTGCTTGAAGGCATTCATGAAGCTTCCTCAGATCGGCATCTCGAACAAGCTCCGCTCTGCTATGCCTAGTGGAAAGACCCATCGCCTTCAGGTCTTGCGCACCGTCGACTCGGTCGACGACCCCCACCTTTATGGAACCCTTACGATCTCGGCCGACGAAGCGAGGCGCGGGACCCGCAAGCTGATTCGGGTTCCGTGGGGTATTCACAAACGTCTTCTCAGGGTCACGGTGCCCGGCGGCGTAAAGGACGGGACCGTATTAAGGCTCGCGGGGATGGGCAAACCGATCGGAAACGGCGGAGCCGGCGATTTCATGCTGACGGTCTCAATTCATTCGTAGTTACATGTCAGCGCCGCCTGTTGCCTCAAAGCGGCCAGGTTCATCGCCTGGGAAACTTCATGAAGTGGGTACCCGAACTTGACATTTTAAGATTCTGTAAGATCTTAGATTTTGAAACGTTTTTTCACTTGGTCCGTCCGGTCATGAGGGTCTCCTTTCAAAAACGAGGAATTGAGTGCGAGGTCTCGGTGTAAGGCGCTACCCGAGGCG
>CAZAGT010000164.1:0-11032 GCA_964484515.1 uncultured Desulfobacteraceae bacterium
CTCAAACCATCACTTATCGCCAATTGGTGGCTGATCTAAATGGATAACCCTATAGAGGAATAATACTCTAAGTGCGCACTGTGGCTCAATCGATATCGAACTCATGGGCCCAAATGCATCTCAAGGCATGGAGAAATGCAAGTGAGAGACTATTTTTCCGTCGGACCATCGACGGGGGTGTTAAACGTGTGAGCTCGATTAAAGATCCAAAGAAAGGCAGGCCGGTTGAACTCTCCCGACCCGCCGTATTGGGGTGTATGCCCGTTAGGGGTAGCCGCCCTCAGACACGAGGGTGGCTCCTTTTCAGTCAAGGGAAGACAACGTCTGAAGCTTCTTGACAGCCCCGGCAAATTGACGTCGCTCTTCGTCCGGCATCGGGATCATCCCCTTTTCGGCCAGATAGCCGTCCGGGCCCCATGCCTTCTCACTGGTAAATTCCGCCAGATATTCCTTGATCCCCGGAATCGCATTTACATGCGCCTTCTTGACATAGAAGAACAGCGGCCGTGAGAGCGGATATTCGCCTGAAGCGATCGCATCAAATTCGGGCTGCACGCCGTCGACGTATGATCCCTGGATCTTGTCCGTGTTCTGATCCAGAAAGCTAAAGCCGAAGATCCCCACCGCGTTCGGGTTGGCCTGAAGCTTCTGGACGATCAGGTTGTCGTTCTCGCCCGCCTCAATGTAGGCACCATCCTCCCGGATCGTGTGACAGACGGCCTTATAGCCCTTCTTGTCCTTGTCCTTCATCGCCTTGATCCAGGCAAAGTTCTTGGCACCACCTTCCATTGCCAGCTCCACAAAGGCATCCCGTGTCCCGGAGGTCGGCGGAGGACCAAGCACCTCGATCTTCCTATTCGGTAACGATCTGTTGACGTCCTTCCATGTCCGGTACGGGTTCGGAACGAGCTTCTCGCCACCCTTCGGGTCTGGAACTTCCTTTGCCAGGGCCAGGAAGATATCCTTGCGAGTCAGCTTCAGCGGTTTGGCCTTTTTCGAGTTGGCGAGGACGATCCCGTCGTAGCCGATCTTGACTTCCACCACCTCTGTAACGCCGTTGCGGCGACAACGCTCCAACTCCGATTTCTTGATTCGTCGCGAGGCATTGGTGATGTCCGGATGCTCAACACCAACCCCGTCGCAAAACAACTTGAAGCCGCCCCCGGAACCGGTCGATTCGATCTTGGGGGTTTTGTAAGGCGTGGTCTTGCCGAACTGCTCCGCCACGACAGTCGCAAACGGATAAACCGTTGAAGAGCCCACGATGCTGATGTAATCTCGCGCATGGGCAGCCCCGGCCGTGAATAGAAACGCAAGGACACCGACTACGAATAATGATCTTCTGAACATCTCGTTTCCCTCCCACTCTCGAGTTTTTTTGGGGGTTCAAAACCCAGGATTCCCTGTTTGATACGTGTAGAAATTTTGGGTTTTTGTATTAGGAGGGAGCTAGGGCATCATTAGCATTTTGTTAGACCCTTCAATCCGCCGGAAAACAGAGAACCCCGGGCTCAGGCACGGGGTTCTAGCGTGGCGTCTGGCGTCCCTACCCCTGCTGGGGCGCCTCCGTTTTCAGGCCTCAGAGGCTTCGGATATCATATGGACGACCTGTTGCGGGAAGGGAATCTCGATGTCGTTCTTGTCAAAGGCCTCTTTAATGCTACGTGTGAGATCGAACCGGACAGACCAGTAATCCTCCCGTTTGACCCACGGACGCACGACGAAATTCACGCTCGAGTCGGCCAGCTCCGAGACAGCGACCTGGGGAGCCGGGTCAGGTTGGATCCGCGAGTCTGCCTTGATCAAGTCCATAATCACGTCATGCGCCTTTTGCATGTCCGAGCTGTAGCCGATCCCGATGACCAGGTCGATCCGCCGGTTCTCGAAGGCAGTGACGTTTTTGATCGTATCCCCGAAGAGCTTGCCGTTCGGTATCAATATCTTGACGTTATCCGGCGTCGCCAGGATGGTGGTGAAAAGCTGGATCTCCTTGACGGTCCCGGACTCGCCGGCGCCGATGATGAAGTCACCGGTCTTGAAGGGCCGCAAGACGAGGATCAGGATCCCGGCCGCAAAATTGGCCAAGGACCCCTGGAGGGCAAAGCCGATGGCGAACCCGGCCGCGCCGAGCACCGCTACAAATGATGCCGTCTGGATACCGAATTTGGCCAACGCCGCCAGGATTGTAAAGGTCAGGATCAGGAAATAGGTCAGGCTGGCGAAAAATGAGATGATCGAAGGCTCAGCGTTGGATTTCGTCATTATCCTCCTGACGATTTTGCGCCCCACGCCGGCGGCAATACGGCCGAGGACAAGAATCAGAATCGCGCCTATGATTTTCAGGCCGTACGTCGACACGTAGAAAACGAGTTGATTGCTTGCAGATTCCATCTTTTCCTCCTTTTGCTGTATGTTCGCCCTAGGTTAAGTGGTCATCGTTCACAGTTCCGAGTTGCGGTCCGCCAATTGGTCTCTAACACTCGAATGGAGCGAAAACGCTCCCTATTCGTTGTCTGTTGTCAAAGACGAAGTAATGCGTTACCCTCATCCCTCGTCACTGCGGCATAGGCAAAAGGCACGAGGCGCGAGGACCGAGGCAAAGAAACAGAAGAAGACCCTTTCGTTGCTTTCTCTCATCTCTCCAATCTCAAACCTAACGCTCGAAAATCTGTCCGCCTCATTCCTTGGGATTTCTTTACCTTCACTTCTCGCGGCTCAGCCACCACCCTTCGGGGCGGGTCCCCGGTTTCGGAAGCCTTGCATCTGGACATTTTCCATCAGCCTCTGAACATTCGGTTTTTTGACCGCTTCGCAAGGTGGTTCAATTCCCCAGGTACTTAGCCCACATCTGCGTCACCGATACCGCCGAAGCGAGCGTCAGGAGGGCGGCGGTAATGATCATGCCTACGAACGCCACCTTCCCCATCCGATACGCCTTGGGCAGTGACGCATCGAGCCAGAGGGTACCGAAACTCACTAACATGATCCCAATATTGGTGGAGATCATGGCCGCGATATCCATCATGGTGACCGGCTTCATCCCCGTCCATAACATGAATATCGACGCCACCCCGATGTAAATGCCCACGTAGATGAAGACCTTGCGGTAGGGAGTCCGCCGGACTGCAGGGAAGAGGGCGCCCAAGAACTCATGGTTGAGGCGGGCGTAAAGTTCGGGGATGGCATAAAGGGTCCCCCAGAGGGCGGCCAGGATCGTCACATAGTACACCGGCACCATGACCGGACTGAGTTGTTCCCAGATGGCCTTCTGATGAGACAGCAGGACATAGCCGCCAGGCAGGAGTTGGCGGGGATGAAGTACGGCTGCCCCCGCCATTAAGAAGGCGCTGGTGACAAAGAAGAGGACGAAGGCACCAAGCGCGATATCCCAGCGGATCGTGGTTAAGTGGATATTGGCCTTTCGTATCTGTTCCTTATCCGGTGGAAGGAAAACCGGCCCTTTTTTGCGCGCGAAATCCCGTATCTCTTCGATCTCGGGCGAGCTGCTCATTCCCCAACCATGAAGGGCGGCCCAGTGGGCATACACGACGTAGAGGCTCATGCCCCCGCCAATGTAGCCGAACACGGTGGCGAGTTCCAACGGCTTGGAACGTCCCACGAAGTTGGGGTCCGCCTGTACCCAATCAGGGTAGGGAGGCACGTAGCCGAAGGAGAAAGTCCCTTTTACGAATTCCAGCAAGGATGGGGAGCTTATCAGGGCGCCGATCAAGGTTCCCAGAACCAACACCCCGCAGATGATGATCTGCTGTTGCTCCAGTCTCGTAAAGCTGCCGCCGATGCCGAGGCCGATGGCACCTGCCGCAAAGATCGTGGCCCACACCTTCAAGTTACCAAAGCCTAAGATAGTCTTTAAGAGGCCGCCACACGCCCCGGCAATGGCCGACACGAAGAACGGAGCAATCATCCAGCCGATAACGAGGATGAACCAGAGAAACCAGCCCCTGGGTCCGGGTATCCGCGCCCAGGCATCACCCAGGAATTCGCCGGTAATCACAGTATAACGGCCAATGCCGTATTCCAGGACGAGGTTCTTGGACAAACAGGCCAGGAGTACGATCCACATAAGACTGTAAGCGGACCAGGCCCCGGTGCGCACCGCCAGGATCGTTTCACCGCCTCCCACGGAAACCGAAGCCACGATGGCCGCCGGTCCGAAAAAGGCCAAGTATCCCCAAACCTTCTTCGCCGAGAACTTCTCCGTGAACAGTTTGTCGGGCTCCGGAAAAGAAAAGCTCCTGCTTGTATCTCCTTGTTGTCCTGCCATGTCCCTACCTCCCTGCCAAATGGTGAGCCCCAGAGTTTTTAGCCAATTCTCGCTAAGGATCTTTCTGGTCGGGATATGAAACGCAATCGACGGTTAAATTGAGATTTGAAGCTCGGGCGTGACCCGCATGGTCGCCTGAAAGAGGCGCTGATGAGTTGTGGGGGATGAAATGAGCCTTCATGGATCTCAAGCGTCCTCAGAGCCTTGCGGCATCGGCTAAAGGTCCGTGGTTCAAGGCCGGGTAGGATTATGTACTAATTCCAAATGTAATCGCCCATTTTAAACACAAATCCGAGTCGATCTCAACCAGTTTGTAAGCGATCGAAATCGGGTCAAACAGGCAAGATATCTGTGTTCCCATCAGAAACACCGCAGGACAAAAGAGCAAGAACGCTCGAGGCCCGCCGTCCTTTGTCGGCTGTTGAAACGAGCTACTCAACTCTGAGTTTATCTTTCGTCACAAAGTGAGATATAATCCAATCTGTTGAAATCTCAAACTGGGCGCTTGGCTCAGATTCGGTGAAACTTTTTGAGGTGAAGGCTGTCTAAGTCAAATAGATGCGTAGTACTCCGGGTGGATAGGCTGAAGGTGGAAGGCCGATCGGAAGCCATAACGTCCAATGACATGGAACTTCAGCCTTCAATGTGGAAACCTGGGCAGTTCCGTAGATGCGGAAAAAGGAGACCAAGCAGGTGCATCCACCTGAGGCCGATGCCGTCTTGATCAGGGCCTTTCAGGCAGGCGACAAGACGGCATTTGACGAGCTCGTCCTGCGGCACAAGGATGAATTGTTTAATCTGATATACCGGTTTCTAGGCGACCTTGAGGAGGCCAATGACTGTGCACAGGATGTCTTCATCAAGGTCTACAGGGGGCTGAAAGGATTTAGGTTTGAATCCGCATTCGCAACCTGGCTTTACCGAATTGCCGTCAATACGTGTAAGAACAGGTTCAAGTCGTCGGCATATCGATGGCGGAAGAGCGGTGTCCCCATAGAGAGTTCACGCGGCTCGGAGGACGGGAATCCATCTGTGGTCGTAAAAAACGGTTCTCCATCCCCGCTCCATGAACTTGAAAGAAAGGAGCGCTCAAGACTGATTCAGGAGGCTATCCGCGATTTGCCCGAAGAGCAGAATAGGGTCGTTGTACTCCGTGATATCCAGGGACGGACCTATCAAGAAATTGCGGCGATTACCGGTTTGAATCTTGGGACGGTGAAGTCAAGGCTCGCCCGGGGGCGGTTGGAGATCAAGAAAAAACTGGAAGGGATGATCTAAATGGAATGTGCCGACATCAAGGCGCTCATGTCGGAATACCTTGACGACGCCCTCGACCCTCGCACAAAGGAAGCCCTGGATGAGCACATTTCCACATGTGGGTCTTGCGAGAAGGAGCTGGGTGCACTGAAGGCCGTCATCCATGAATTGGGTTCGCTCAAACCCAAGGCAGCCCCGGACGATTTCCTCGACAGACTCCACGAGCGTCTTGAGCGAGGCACCATCCTTGAAAGGGTGAGACGTAAGCTCTTTTCTCCTTTTCACATCAAATTCCCCTTGGAGTTGGCCGGGGCGGCGTTGGTAGCGGTGCTCGTCTTTGCTGTCCTAAATGTCCAGCTGGCCCAGAGGGGGACGGCGCCGCGCTCGGACGTCTTTGGTCCGGCGGGGGTCGCCGAATCAGTCCGTGCAAAGCCGATGGAACAGGCCTTCAAGAAGGAGAGTAAGGCGGATGCGCCCCCTGTCCCTGTGACCCCTTCCGGACGGATGCCCGGCAAAGATGCTGTGATGGCCGGGAAACAGACGACGAAGACGGCGCCGCCGCCCGACTCCCTCGAGCCGAAGCAACGGCGGTCATCTCAGTCTGCGGATACGCTCATCGAACTGGCCGTCTTGATTAGACCAAAGGATCGTGAGGTCCGTATTGCCAGTGAGCCGGCCTCCGACGAATACGCCGAGCGTAAGGCGCCGAGCGTTGCCGAAGAAAGGGCATTGGCGCCGGCGTCCGAGGGGCTGAGTTCGCTGAAAGGCGGGACCACCCGGGAAGCCGCCGATACGGATGCCCTGTTGGTGCGCATTCAGGGTCTGATTAAAGACGCGGAGGGTCAGATCGTCGCCGTTTCCCGTGACGAGCGCACAAAACGATTGAAACGGGTCACCGCCCGGATCCCCACGTCTAATTACAGCACCTTTGCCGAGGCATTAAGCCGGTTGACGACCTTTCAGAAACGCCTGCCCCAGCCCACGAATAGGAATGCGGAGACGATCCGGATCGGAATCACGTTTGTCTATCCCGAGTGATCCCGCCTGCATTGAAAACGTCCTAATATCGATGCCTTAAAGATCATGTCGCACTCCCGGGAACTTTTTGGTCGCCCCCTTGTCTAAGCGTGTCAATAGCTCAAGGAGGTGAAACCATGAATTACCCAAAGACGATCATGATCTTCATTATCTTGCTTGCAATTACGGGTGCCGCAAACGTTGCCCAGGCGCGACCTGCTGAAACCCATGATAAGACCTTTTCCCCCTATTTCTTTGTGCAAAGCGAAGATCCAGAACTGGATCGATTGCCTCTCAAGTCCACATCCGTGGCTGTGGAAATCGCGGGCGTCATCGCGGACGTCACAGTGACCCAGGTTTACAAGAACGAGGGGAATCATCCGTTGGAGGCCATCTATGTCTTCCCCGGATCCACCCGGGCCGCCGTTTACGGTATGAGGATGACAATCGGAGAGAGAATCATCGACGCCAAGATCCGCACTCGTGAGTCGGCCCGCAGAGAATATGAACAGGCGAGACAGGATGGGAAGAGTGCTTCTCTTCTGGAACAACACCGCCCCAACGTCTTTCAGATGAACGTGGCGAATATCCTTCCTTCAGATGTCATCAAGGTGGAACTGAAGTATACGGAATTGCTGGTTCCGCTCAATACCATTTACGAGTTCGTCTATCCGACGGTCGCCGGGCCCCGATACATGGATCAGCCGACCGGTGAAACGGCCGTCTCCGAGGGATGGACGGCCAATCCCTACTTACACGCGGGTGAGCTCCCAACCTACTCCTTTGATATCGCCTTACATTTGGCGGCCGGGCTTCCAATTCGAGATATCACATGCACGTCACACCGCACCCGAATCGATTACCACGGCCCAACCACCGCCTCTGTAAGACTTGATCCCTCGGAAGTTCACGGAGGTAACCGGGATTTCGTCTTACGATATCGTCTGGCGGGTGCCGGGATCGAAACGGGACTTCTCCTGCACGAAGGAACGGATGAGAACTTCTTCCTACTCATGATGCAACCTCCCAAAAGGGTTTCGCGAGACCAGATCCCGCAGCGCGAATATATCTTCATCGTCGATGTGTCAGGATCAATGCACGGATTTCCCCTCAACATATCCAAGAAATTACTCAGTGATCTTATCGGCGGCCTGCGTCCGACGGACAGATTCAATGTGCTTCTCTTTGCGGCTGGTTCGCAGCTCCTGTCCGAGGAATCATTGCCCGCCACCAGGGGCAATATCCGCCGCGCGATAGATACGATCGAACGGCAACGGGGCGGTGGCGGCACCCGGCTTTTGGGGGCACTGAACAGGGCCCTTGCCCTGCCGGAGATGGAGGGGTGCTCACGTACCATCGTCATCGCCACTGACGGTTACGTCGCCGTGGAGGAAGAGGCCTTTGACCTCATCAGAAACAATCTCGGCCGAGCGAATATGTTTGCCTTCGGAATCGGTTCGAGTGTGAATCGTCATTTGATCGAAGGGATGGCGAGGGTCGGAATGGGAGAGCCGTTTGTTGTTACGCGACCTGGAGAAGCGCCGGAAACCGCGAAGAGATTCAGAAATCTGATTGCGTCTCCGGTCCTGACAAACATCGAGGTCGGATTCGATCGATTCAGGGTCTACGATGTGGAACCGCCGAGTATCCCCGACGTGCTGGCCGATCGGCCGGTGATCCTATTCGGGAAATGGCGGGGGAGGCCCCATGGGCGCATCAGAGTGAAAGGCGTCAGCGCAGACGGTCCTTTTGAGCAGGAGCTGGATGTATCAGCAACCAGGCCCTCGAATACAAACACGGCCTTGCGCTATTTATGGGCACGCCACCGGATCGCCCTCCTGGCGGACTACAATAGACTCAAACCGCAAGATGAAAGAATCAGAGAGGTGACCCATCTGGGCCTGTCATACAACTTGCTGACCGCCTACACGTCCTTTGTGGCGGTCGACAATCAAAGGCGTCTTAAGGACGGAAAGGCGGTCACGGTCGAACAGCCCCTACCCCTGCCCGAGGGTGTCTCTGATTACGCGGTCGGCAAGCTCTCCTTGGCTCGAAAGGCCATTTCCACCCTGGCGGCGGCCCCGGCCCTACGGAGACGGATGGACAAGGTGGAAGAAGCGTGCCGTGAAATTAAAGGAACCGGGCGAAGGACCCCAGCCTCCGAGGAAGTAGCGTCGAACGATGTGGTCAAGGCCTTTGAACTTAAGAAAGTGGATGTCAGGGAGGGCTGGCCGGAAAAGACCGTACGCGAAGCACTTGAAAGGCATCTTTCAGGGTTTGACCGCTGCTACAAGAGTGCTCCTGATAGAGAGCGGCTCAAAGGCACTGTTATCTTCAAGTTGCTGGTCGATCCCAGCGGCCGAATAATCGATGTGCATGTCGAAGAGGGGTTCGACAAAGAGGGACAATTCGGCCGTTGCGTGATCCAAACGCTAAAGAAGCTGCTTCTGCCGGCAACACGTTCGGACAAACCGATCACGATAAGACTCACATTCCTTCTGAAACAGGGCACGTAGATGATATGATAACGTCCCAAGTTGGATGAGAGCTATTCTTAGGATCAACGCCACTCGAGGTTCTATGATGAACCGCGCCGTGGCGTTGATCCTTTCGTTTCGAAGCAGGAAACCACGTCCGTTGGGCGTGGTCATGTTTCAGAGGCTATGCCGTGTAAAGTAGTATCGCCGTCAAATCCGAAATTCGAATATCGAAATCGACTCGGCTGAGCTCGTCGCAGGCCGGACCAAATTCTAAGCCTGAATGTCCCAATGACAGAAACAACCTTTTACTATGGTGCTCGTGGTCTTGGAAAGTGTACCACGCGGTATGGGTGATTATCACGGGCTAGGCTCCCGTCCGATAGAGCTAATGAAACGTTAGGCTATCAAGAGGACAATCGCCGCTTGAAGAGGGCTGCAGGGTTGTCTCGGAGGACTCTTTGAGCTAGTAATAGCGCTCCCTTCTCCGTCGTATAACCTTCACCTACTTTTTTGGGGAGGAAACAGGTGACCACAGGGCGTTCCATTTTCGCACGCGCATACGCAAGCTCCACCGTGATTGAATCCCCACCAAAGGCCATTATCTTATGGCCCGGAACGGTCTCGATAAGCTCATTGAGCATTTTCGCCCAATGAGGGCACCACCTAGAGGAGGTTTTCTAACGTGGGATTTGTTTTGTTCTTGTTGGTCTTCTTGAGCCTTTACAGCGGCCTACATCTCTACGCGTTACTGAAGGTGCGCGCCGCTCTCACGCTGGGCACCGGGATGTACGTCGGTATCCTGATCTTTATGATTATCATGGTCCTATGTCCCATCATCGTAAGAGTCTTGGAAAGACTCGGGCTGGAATCGATGGCGCGCCTCATGGCACACGTTGGATATATCTGGATGGGATTTCTGTTCCTATTCATTTCCGCCGCCCTCATCTTGGACATCAGCCGGCTGCTGGTTTTGGTTGGCGGCCTCGTCTTTAAGACGCCGTTCTCCGGTATGGCTGCCCCTTTTCGATATTCCTTTTGGGGCGCCCTTATCATATCCGCCTTCACCTCAGTTTATGGGTATTTCGCGGCGCTCGATATCCAAACGACCTGCCTGACGCTAAAGAGCCCCAAGATCCCTTTACAGGTAGGTAGACTCAGAATTGCCCAGATCTCGGATGTTCACCTTGGATTGATCGTTGGCGAGAAAAGGTTAAGACGGATTCTCGCAAAAGTGAAGGTGGCTGAGCCGGATATCGTGGTCTCGACGGGAGATCTCGTGGATGGCCAGCCCGACAATATCAGCGGCCTGGCGAGGATTTTTCACAACTCCAGGGCAAAATACGGCGCATTTGCGGTCACAGGTAACCACGAATACTACGCCGGTCTCGGAAGGTCACTCGATTTCATGCGAAAGGCCGGTTTTAGGGTGCTCAGGGGAGAGGGGGTAACCGTTGCCGGAATGATCAACATTGTCGGGGTCGACGACCCGACCCAAAGTCGGTTTGGACTCAAAGGATCCCTTTCGGAAAAGGCCTTGCTATCTGGATTTCCGCAGGACAAGTTCACCTTGTTCCTGAAACATAGACCCTCAGTCGACGCGGAAGCGATCCCATTTTTTGATTTGCAGCTTTCGGGGCATGTGCATAAGGGCCAGATCTTTCCTTTCAGTCTTGTCACCAAGCTGGTGCATCCGCGAGACGCAGGCCTCTATGACGTAGCTCGAAACGCCTATCTTTATGTGAGCAGAGGGGCGGGCACCTGGGGTCCTCCTATGCGTTTCCTGGCATCGCCCGAAGTGGTGATTATTGATTTGGTGCATGAATCCTGACGCAGTAAAAGTCGAGGACGCGCCCTCCATATTTCTCTTTCCCATGCCAGAGGCTTTTTATGGTCACGTCCGAGTGTGTACGCTACTGTTGCATAAACAACACGTCGGAAGGTGTGGAAAGACAAGAATAACAACGCTCTCCGCCATTTTTGACGTTCACTCTGG
>CAZAGT010000165.1:0-4368 GCA_964484515.1 uncultured Desulfobacteraceae bacterium
CCTCATCCCTCGTCACTGCGAGGTACACAGAAGGTAAAAGGTAGAAGGTGGAAGGTAGAAGGTGGAAGGCTGAAGGGGGAAACTGACTGCTGTCGCTTGTCTTTGCCTCAAGCCTTGCGCCTTGAGCCGTGTGCCACTCATTTACGCCTCATTCCTCAGGATTTCTCTACCTGCGCTTCGCTCCGGCTCAGTCCCCACCCCTTCGGGGCGGGTCCCCGGTTTCGTCCCGCTCGAAGAGAGCGGGATGGGCATTTTCCATCAGCCTCTCAGACGCCGTTTTTTCGACAGTTCCGTAGGCATCTAACACCTTGCCGAACCGTTATGGATTAGGGCACCAAGGCGGAGTAAGAAGGGGTGATTCAACGGTGACGTTGACACCCGTGTTTCATTTTTCTATAGGGGATCTCCAGACAAGAGAGTCTGTTTCTAGAATCGCCAATCAGTCAAGGAGGTGACCCATGATCTACGAACTTCGAACGTACCAGCTTAAGATGGCGAGTGTGCCGGAGTATTTCAAGATCGCCGAGGCAGAGCTCCTGCCCGCGCTGGCCGAGCACGGGATCGAGCCGGCCGGCTTCTTCTACACCGACATCGGCACCCTCAACGAGGTGAATCATATCTGGGCCTTCGAGGATTTGAACGATCGGCAGCGGAAATGGGCGAAATGGGGGGAGGATCCCAGACGGCCCGAGATCATGAGGCGGCTCCGCGAGATCATCTTGACCCAGTCCAACAAGATCTTGCGGCCGGCCCCTTTTTCAAAGCTCAAATAGAAGCCACACAAACCGAAAAAGAAGAGCCGCCCGAAGGCGGCTCTCTTGCTTTTGGGGTTAGTCAGGCCTGATCTGGTTTATTCGACACCCAAAGGCAGGGGCCAGATCTCATCCCACGGGTAGTTGCCGGCGGCTTCGTCCGGCCATCTCCAGGAGTGCATCGGCGCAACCAGCTTCTCCTGCACCTCCAGGATGGACTTGCCCACGACCTCGATCTTGCTCAGGTCGTTGCAGCCGAGGCCGTTCTCCCCGGCCATGCGGTACTGACCGAAGTTCAGCGGGTTGAAGCCCATCACCGCGGTGGTGACGCAGTCGGTGGCGACCGGGTCGGAACCGGCGATGACGAGGCCCATGGCGACCGGGAAAGACCCTGGGCCGCCCCAGGCACCGCCTTGCTCGCCTTCACCGGCCCAGAGGGCATCCACAACGACATAGTCGATGATCGGGGTGCCGCGGCCGTTCTTCTTGCGAACGAGGTTCAGCTCGGTGGTCCATTCCGCGAACTTCAGGTGCGGCAGGGCGAGCTTGAACGTCCCGTAGACCTTGTGGGTCGGGATGCCGACCGCGACGTTCTTGAGGGACAGCGAAGTCCCGGCAATGGTGTGGCACTTCATCTGCGGCACGGAGATGAAGGTGTCCACCTCTTCCGCGATCGATTTCGGAATGGCGTATTCGGCATGGCAGAGCCCCATGGTCTTCACCCAGGTGTACTCGGTCTCGCCGATCGGTTGGATCTCGATGTTGAGTCCTTGCTTATTCAGCTCGTCGGCGATGTGGTAATAACCCCAGTGGGACAGGGAGGCCGAGTCGGCGCCCGAGCGGGTCCCTTCACCGATGATGATCTTCTTGGCGCCGGACTCGTGGGCCATCTTGCAGATCTCGCGTACGATCCGCACGTCGGTCACGTGGGCCTGCTGCTCCGGCGAGGTCAAGGACTGCCCCTCGAACATATCGACGAAGGAGTTCACCAGGTTGGGTTTGATGTAGACGACCTGGCCGCGCTTGACCGGCCAATTGCCCGCCAGCTCGATCGCCTCACGGGTCAGCTTGCCGATGTAGGCCTCGGACTCCTTGGTCCATTCCGCACGGATGACGTCCATGTTGTGGCCCGGCGTGCAGCCCTGCATGAAGGTCCGGTCCGTGTTCATCTTGATCGTATTGAGGGCCAGATCCATGTTGTCGGCCTTGACGATCCCGACCGTGGCCTTGGCCGGTCCGGTATAGGCGGGCGGCTGATAAGCATTGTCCCAAGCCAGGATGTCACCGGCCTCGGACGGCCATCTCCAGGCGTGCATGGGCGGACACATCTTCTCCCTGACCGCGGAGATCTTCTCGCCCACGACCTGGATGTTCCGCAGATCGATCTCACCCAGGCCGTTCTCGTGGGCCATCCGGAACTCGCCGTAGTTTTCAGGATTGAAGCCCATGATGGCGGTCATGACCACATCCGGCTCCAGGGCGCCGGGACCGGCCACGATCAGACCCATGGGTACCGGGAAGGTATCCGGTCCCACCGCACCCTGCTCGGCCTCACCGATCGCCAGGGCGTCTTCCACCGTGTAGTCGACGAGGATGGAGCCCTTACCGTGCTTCTTGCGGATCGTGTTGATATCCGTGGCCCATTCGCAGAAGTTCAAGTGCGGGGCGGCCAGTTTGAAGGTCCCGTACACTGGGGCGGGCATCAGACCCACGGTGCAGAGTTTAATGCTGGCGGTAATCCCGGCCACCGTATGGCACTTGGGCTGGGGCACGTTGATGAGGACATCGGCCTCCTCGGCGACTACCTTGGGAATGGCGTACTCCTCGTTACACAGGCCCCTGCTCTTGACCCAGACGGGGGGGGAGGTGCCCGGGTCATCAAAGTCGATGATCTCGACATTGATGCCCTGCGAGCCCAGGTCCTCGACCATGTGGTTGAAGCCGTAGCCCTGGAGGGCCGCGAGAGCATGGCCGGCATTGGAGGCCTCCCCGATGATGAGCCTTCGGGCGCCAGCCTCGTGGGCCATAATGAGGATCTCGCGGACGATCCGGGGGTCGGTAATCTGGCACTCTATCTTGAGGGGGTCCTTGGAGAGGGCCGGGGAATAGCCCCACATCTTCCAGAAGTCCGTAAAGGAGATGACGGTATTGACTTTGATTAGGACTGTATCGCCGCGACTGACCGGGAAGTCACCTGCCAGCTCGATCGCCTCACGGGTCAGCTTGCCGATGTATTTTTCGGACTCCTCGGTCCACTCCGCACAGATCACGTCCAGCTTCCGACCCGGTGTGCACCCCTGCATGAAGGTCCGGTCCGTGTTCATCTTGTAGGTCTTCAGGCAGAGATCAATGTTGTCCGCCTTGACGATCGCCACCTTGGCGAAGGCCGGTGCGGCCATGAAGGCCATGACCAGCGCAGCCACAACAACGAAAACGACTTTTCTCATAGCAATAACTCCTTTTCAGCTAAGATATGGATGCCACATAAAGATTTCGACCTCACAACGAATGGCTGTATCTTACCCTAACGCTTTGCTTCCACCTCCTTTCCTCCTTGGATAATGCCGTTGCAGACCCTCAGGGGTCGGCCTGCGAACCCATTGGAATAGGTTTTGGCCAAAAAAAAGCGGCTTTCAGATTCAAGTAGAACCTTCCAGCCGCCTTTTGTCGACAAGCCGCCACTCTCCCGACCGAGCCGAATACCCCTGGCCACGATGGTATACGTCCTGCAACGATCTCCTCCATTCACAAAGGCCCTCCTCGGATTCATCCGAAGGGCGGATATCCAGCACATTCAGGTCGGAAGCAGTACAATGAAGCCGGGACCATGGAGGGGCCGCGAAGCTTACACGTCCGCCGCCAGCAACATGCCCCGGGCAAGCGGTTCAGCCGCTCTTAGGGGTTATGAGATGATAAAGATATGTCGTTGTCAGACTCCTTCTCAGCCACATCGTGGTGAATAGATTTGCGCTAACACATCGAAATGGGTGTGTCAAGAATCTTTGCATCGGTCTCTGCGGTTGGTTTTCCGCCGGCAGGGCACTTTACGGGTTCGTTTTCCCGTGGGCCGCCTACCCCCCGGACAGGATCGCGCCTCTAATTGGAGACCTTGTACCGTTCATCCCAGCTCAAGACCCCGCCGTACTCAGATGGCCAGCGGCTGTCCTCCGGTACGACCGCAAACTCCTTGGCCACGTCGGCCAGCGGCTCGCCCTCGATGATGATTTGATCCAGATCGGCGACCCCCAGCCCGCGCTTGGCGGCCAGGGTGATGTGGACGATGTTCTTCGGATTGAACCCCATGATCGCCGTGCAGACGGCATCGACCGCCACGGGATCGGCCCCCGCGATGATGAGATCCATCTCAACCGGCTCGCCACTGATGGGCCCATTGCCCTCCATGCCCCAGATGCCGTCGACGACGGTGTAGTCGATCTTGAACATGCTGGTGACATCGGTGATCCACTCGGGGATCTTCTGGTGCGGGGCGCCGTACTTGAAGAAGCCGTAGACCCGGCCCGACATCAAGCCGACGGCCACGTTCTTCAGGCTCACCGTCACGCCGGTCATGGAATGGGTCTTCAGGGCCGGCACGCTGATGATCCGGTTGACCTCG
>CAZAGT010000165.1:4378-10994 GCA_964484515.1 uncultured Desulfobacteraceae bacterium
TCACCACCTTGGGCACGGCGTATTCCGGATTGGCCAGGCCGTTTGATTTGACCCAGGTGTAAGGCTCGTGGGTGAAATCGATCAATTCCACGTTGATTCCTTCAGCGGCCAAGTCCTCCACCATGGCCAGATACCCGCTCTGCATGTACCCGGCCCAACCATCACCGGCCGCCGGCCCCTCGCCGATAATGATCCGCTTGGCGCCGGACTCATGGGCCATGACGGCCAAGGCCCTAACCACCCGGGGATCCGTCTGGCAGGCCTGAAAGTCCTCTTCCATCGTCTTCTGGTGATAAAGCAAGAACATGACCGAGGCGACCAGATTAGGCTTGATCAGGACCGCATCACCCTTTTTGATCGGCCAGCCGCCCGCGATGTCGACGGCGTCTCGCACCAGGGTCTCGATCTCCGCTTCGCTGTCCTTGGTCCACTCCGCGCGAAAGTAATCGATCTTGCGCGTCTTGTTGATGCCCTGTGAGAGGCTGCGGTCCCAATTCATGCGCCAGGTCTCGGCAACCAGCTCAGGGTCCGGCGCCTTTAGGATGGCCACGACCGGCTTGTCTCCCGCCGTGGCCGACATCCAGAACATCGGCCAAAGACCCAGCAAAATCGTGAATAAAAGGATTTTTCTCATGGCTGTTCTCCTTTTCGTATCGCTTTGGGTCGTTGATACGACTCAATGCGGATTAGGCCTCAATGATCTTTAAGAAACGACACGCCTACTCCCTTACTACCAAAGCGAACCTGTCGGTGGTTAGGCGGGGAGGGCTCAGGTCTGGGTCGGCTTCCAGCCTGAAGCCTTGGCCTTACTTACATGGTTGGAGAAACGAATGTATTCGGGGCTTGTGCGGTAATCCGCCTGCTTCTGGAAGGCCTCGCGGGCCATGTCGAACCACTTCACCGACTCCGGGCGGTTATTGACCTTGTGGTAGTACCAGCCCATGAAATCCATGAATTCCGGCTCAGTGGGCATCTTCTCGTGAGCGGCCGCGATGAGTTTCCGGGCCTCGTCCATGTGGATCTCTTTTTCGACATAGATGTAGCCGAGGAAGGCCGAGACCTTTGGATCGTTGGGGTCCTTGGCATAGGCCTTTTCGATTGTCCCGTAGGCCGCATCGAGATTTTTCAAACGGGCATAAAGGTCGCTAAGATACCTCAGGGCGCGGGCCTCGGAGGTCGTCCAGGGCGTCGTCGAAAAGTCCCGGACCCGGTAGCTGCCTCGCATCTTTAGACAGTCAATCCCCAGCATCTTCTGGGCCCCTTCCGCGTTGGTAAGCTTCAAGAGGACCGTCTTGATGCTTCCCTCGCCGAAGACGCCGATCGTTTCCCAGGACTTCAGACCGCCAAAGATCGAGGCGATCTCCTCAGACTGGAGAAAGTTCTCTGCGGTCTTGCCGCGACGCACACCCGAGCTGCAAAGCTCATAGGCCCCCGGGGAATCGTTCTGCCGGACGGCTTCAAGAAATTTGTCGGCCGTCGCGGCAGCCTCCTCCTGCGCCAGCGCCGGAGGGTATTGGAGACCGAGGAAACCGGCCAGAACGAATATAAGCAACATGCCGCAGACAATACGTATTCTCTTCTCCATACTCATACATACACTCCCTTCTCATGTTTTTCTGGACCGGTGGGTGCCCGCGCGGCCGGCTGAGAGATGGGGGGACGACGTGGAGGTGCCTCGTCCCCTTTTTGCCGTCAGCGCGGCGGAAGCAGAGAGCCCGCCTTGCTCAGCAACTCCTTGAAGGAATTGGCATCGCTCGAGACGAGATAATCCGCATGGATGGCACGCGTGTACTCCTTGTCCAATTTGACGACGTCCGGCGTCTCCACCCAGACAAGAAGGAATACGTTGTTGCCGTGCATCGGCATGGCATGTCCACCCATCTCATAAAAATAGCTGGCAAAGACGACATCCGCACCGGCGTTCTTGCCTATCATCTTGAGCTGATCGACGTTGTCGGGATCGATCTTTTCTTTTTGAAGCCCGGCCTTTTGAATCGCCCGATCCACCACAGAGGTCGAGAGGACGTCAAAGCGGCCGTCCTCTGCGAACGCCTCCCTCAGCTTCCGGCTCAGTTCCGGATAGAGACTCTCAAACCGCATTGCCGACTGGGCCTTGGGCACCTTATCCAGGACAGCGAGCTTGATTTTGGCCTGGGCGCGTACCTCATTTACCACGAACAGTTGGTTAATCAACAGAAAAGTGCAAAGGATAAGAAAACCTAACAGCAAAAACCTGGGAGCATATTTGATATTCATTCTACTACCCTCCTTCTTAAGGGGCCGTAAAGTCATGTATTAGTAATATTTTGTATTGATTTTCTGCATTTACTATAAGGGTGGGCCTGGTAGGTGTCAACGGATGTCAGAGACCCGGGGGTCTGTGGGTGGCGTGTTGCAGCATTGAAAAGAGGCCGTGGTGTCTTATAATTTTAAATTACGGTCAGCCAAGATTTGGGATGGTTTTGACAGAAGGTCTGAGGCGTGATGTAACACTCGAAGCTTCCCAGCCAGCCCGGCCCACCAAGGGGAAGGAAGACTCGATAGGATCAAACGACGATGAAGACGATGGGCGTTCGGGTTTGAGCCCCGGTCCCCAAGCAGATGAGGAGGTCATAGGTCATGGACGTGAACGACTTCATCACCCGCCGGCAGGCCATCAAGAGGGTGGTCCGGGTCTCCGGATCACTGGCCTTCACAGGGCTGCTCGCCTGGCCCTCCCGAAGGGCAGCGGCGACATCTGAAGCGGAGCGCCTTGTCGTCGAAGGCGTCGCTCAGGGCGAGGCTTATTCGGTCAAGGCCTTGATGGAGAAGACCTTTGATGCCACCGGCGGGATCGGACGGTATATCGCTCGGGGCGACGTGGTGGTTATCAAGCCCAATATTTCATGGGCGCGGCCCCCACAGCTCGCTGCGAGCACCAATCCGGAGGTCCTTCGGGCCGTGATTGAGCTTTGTCAGGCCGCCGGCGCCAAGAAGGTGCGCATAGCCGACAATACGATCCACGATGCCCGTCGTTGTTTCGCCATCACCGGGGTCGGGAAGGTGGCCAAGGAGACGGGGGCCGATTTGGTCTTTCCGCGGTCCTCGCTGATGCGCAAGATGAAGCTGCGGGGAAAGCGTTTGGATGTCTGGCCCGTTTTTGTCCCCGTGGTCGAGGCGGATAAGCTGATCAACCTGCCTGTCGCGAAGCATCATGCGCTCAGTACTGTGACCCTCGGTATGAAGAATTGGATCGGTGCCGTTGGCGGGCGTCGCTCGGCCCTTCACCAGGACGTGCATCAGACCATCGTTGATTTGGCCCGATTCTTCAAACCCACCGTAACACTGATCGACGCGACGAGGATCATGATCAGAAACGGTCCCTCCGGTGGCAGTGTCTCTGATGTCGCTACCCGAAACACGTTGATCCTAAGCGAAGATCAGGTGGCCGCCGATGCGAAGGGCGCGACGCTGTTTGGCCGGCGTCCGGAGGAGCTCGGCTTTCTGCGACTGGCGCAACGGGAGGGCCTTGGGTCCTATGATCTTAGCGGCATCGCACAGAAAAAGGTGGTCCTGTGAAGGCGAAGCACCTGGTCTGGCTGAGAAGGATAAGCCAAAGCTTCTTTCTGGTTCTTTTTCTGTTCCTCCTGATTCGAAGCCGTCTACCCCAGGATGTGTACCTGAACTATTCCCTCCTTTTCACGGGCGATCAAGACCTCAGGCTTGGCCAACCGGTCGATTTTTTCTTTCAACTCGACCCCCTCGTCGCTCTCACATCACTCCTCTCCGGACACCTGCTGATCAAGGGTTTTCTCTGGGCGAGTGCCATCCTCGTCTTGACAGTCCTCTTGGGTAGGATCTTTTGCGGCTTTGTCTGTCCCTTCGGCACCGTGCATCACGTGACAAGCTGGTTCAGGCCATCCTTGAAAGGGGAGCAGTTGTTCCGGGCCAACCGGAGAACGCCGAGCCAACGTGCCAAATACTTTGTATTGATCACCTTGCTGGTGAGCGCCGTTGTCGCAGTCAATTTTGCGGGGTTGATGGACCCGATCTCCTTTCTGTATCGGTCGGTCGCCCTGGCCGTCATCCCGGGGCTTGGTGCAGGCATCAAATCACTGGTCGAGGTCCTGGCGAGCAGCGATCTCAAACCACTGAACTTTCTAGGCTACGGCGTTGAGGCGCTTGCGGCCCCGATCTTCGGTTACGAATACGAGGCCTATCGAATCGCCTGGTTGATCGGTCTGCTTTTCCTTTTTGTTCTGTTTCTGAATCGGCTCAAGCCGCGGTTCTGGTGCCGGGTCCTTTGCCCCCTCGGTGCCTTGCTTGGCATCTTCTCAAGGTTCAGCCTCCTGAGGCTCGAGCAGGACCGCGAGAAATGCACGGAGTGCAAGCGATGCACGAGGCGCTGTCAAGGGGCCGCGTCGCCGATGCCTGACCAGGTCTGGGAGGCGGCCGAATGCCTGACGTGTTTCAACTGCTTCGATGCCTGTCCGGAAGAGGCGTTGTCTTTTCGACTGCGGTGGGCCCCGGGAAGAAACCGCAAACCGGATATCGGACGCCGGGCGGTTGTGGGCGGCCTCGTAGCAGGGGTCTCCCTACCCCTCCTTGGCAGGCTCGACGGCCGTGTGACCAACGTCGGCGATCCGCGGCTGATTCGACCACCAGGATCTCTCCCCGAGCAGGAATTCCTGACCCTTTGCCAGCGTTGCGGACTGTGCATGAAGGCCTGTCCCACCAACGTGATCAACCCCACCCTTGGGGAGGCCGGACTTGCTGGTCTGTGGACGCCGCGCCTCATCATGGGGCACGGCTATTGTGAGTACACCTGCACGTTGTGCAGCAGCGTTTGTCCTACGGGCGCCATTCGAGAGATCACGGCCAGGGAGAAGATCGAGCGGCCGATCAAGATCGGCTCTGCGTATCTGGATCGCGGTCGCTGCTTGCCCTGGTCGGGGAACGCCCCCTGCATCGTGTGCGAGGAACACTGTCCGACATCACCCAAGGCGATCTACCTAAAGAAGGATGTTGTCATCGGGCCGGAGGGCCAACAGATGGAGGTGCAGCTCCCCTTCGTGGACCTGAAGAAGTGCGTCGGCTGCGGGATATGCGAGAATAAGTGTCCGGTCAAAGGCCGCGCTGCGATCCTGACCATGGCCGCTGGAGAATCCCGCTCTGTGAGGAACCAAATACTCCTTTGAGGCATCGCAAAGCTCCCCATCCGGGACGTCCGGTTGAGAATCATCGAGGGCTCGGTTGTCATGGCTCGACGTAAAGACCTGTTCCTTATAAATCTCTTGGCGCTTGCGTTCATGTGTTTCGCGTTGCCCCTGCTCGGTGTCGTGTGGACCGGCGGTCCCGTCGATGCATATCTTCGCTTTCCGCCCTATGCTCGCCCCATGAACTATCCTGCCTTTCATCCGGCGGCATTCCTCGGCTTCATGGTCTTCGCCGCCCTGGTTGGCGTCTCCTGGTTCCGAGGCTCACTGCGTACGGAGGCACCTGAAGCGGCGACTGAAACCACCTGGAAACGACGCTTTCCCTGGTGGGGCTGGGGGTGTATTGCCGCCGGCGTCAACATGTGGGTGCTTGCGTGGACGCGATTCGATTGGTTTGCCCCCTTTCAGCCCTACACCTTCATACCTCAGTGGGTTTGCTACATCGGGACGATAAACGCCCTGATATACGCCAGAAGAGGTCGCTGCCCGATGCTAAGTGAACCTTGGTTCTTCTTGCAGCTCTTTCCGGCCAGCGCCGTCTTCTGGTGGTACTTCGAATATCTCAATCGATTCGTGAATAACTGGGTCTACGCGGGCGCAAACTACGCGCTTCGTCCCGCGGTATACATCATTTTCGCGACCCTGGCCTTTGCGACGGTCATCCCGGGTGTTTACAGCACCAAGGAACTCCTGAGCTCCTTTGCGAGGCGGCAGCGCATCTCGGCCGATAGCCCACTCACTCGGTTGCCAGCGGCAAGGGCCTTTTATATCCTCCTGTTCATCCTCACGGGCGCCGCTTTTTTTTTGTCGGGAGCAGGCCGCAGCTGCTCTACCCGATCTTGTGGGTCGGCCCCGTCCTGATATGGTTGTCGCTGCGGCGCCTGACCGAAGGGCCAACGGGGGAGCATCGCTTGCTCGAGGCGCGCCTCTGGAGTCTGGCTGCCCTGATCTGCGGCTTCTTTTGGGAGATGTGGAATGCCTACAGCCTGTCCAAATGGAGCTATCAGGTCCCCTATTTGGACGTCCTGCGGGTCTTTGAGATGCCACTTGCCGGTTATGCCGGCTACCTGGCCTTCGGATTGGAGTGTGCCATCGCAGTCGACATCCTGAAGGAGATGAAGAAACCTAACGTTCTTGCTTCTTGAGGATGATTGACGAATAGTTCGAATGGAGTCGTTTGCGGGCCCTCGGTCGCAGCCGAGGTCACTTTGTGGCCCCCGCGGGGGATGATCTCTTGCGATCGGCGATACGGGCACGTCTGGGGGCTCTGGGTGCCTGGCCGGTTGCGCGCTCTACGGAGATCACCCTCCGAAGGGCCTGAAAACAACCTGGCGTATCATTTTAGATTTTTGAAACGACTCAACGTCCGGTCATGGGGGTCTCTTTTCAAAAACGAAACGTTACCTGCTCGAACGCTGAAG
>CAZAGT010000166.1:0-10825 GCA_964484515.1 uncultured Desulfobacteraceae bacterium
CCCATGACCAGGCGAACAGACGTCGAAGAATCTCAAAATGTCAAATTCGAGTACCAGCGTCAGGAAGTTTTCCAGTCGATCAAACTGGCCGCTCCCGCGCCAAGAGGCGGCGCTGGCTTCTGACTGTGGAGTCGAGTCACGCATAGGCCTCCACGGGATGACAGATGGCATATTCTTGGCACTTGGGCTGATCATCAATCGCGAATTCACCTGCTGACCGTATGAGACGTCGCACGAGCCCCGCTATATGCCTCGGATGAAAGCGGAATTCAGATGAAGGAGGTGCCTTGCAGCACCCCTTTGTGTGTAAAAATAGACACAATTAGTGTGTCGAAATGGCTACATATCTAAACATAAATAAAATCGAATTGTAAAAATATACGTCTATTACAATGTCAATTATATATATTTAACGGCATATTTATTGCATTTATAAAAAATTGAATCTGGGGTGCTCGTCACATTTAAGATATTCCGTCCATGAAAATTAGGAGGAAAGAATAATTTAAACGAGTGACGGCACTTCCGGGTGGACGGACCCCCGGTCTCTGGGATCGGGGGTTTTTCTTTTGGGAGAAGCGGAGGTTAACGTTGATGTCGAGGATCGGTTGGATACGGAACATGGTGCCACAGTTTTTCACCGGCCGTCCATCAGAGTGATGATATCGGCCACGACGTCCGGTCTACCAGATCATTCTTGGTCGCAGGGCGTGCGCTAAACGATCTTCTTGAGTTCTTCGGTCAGGGCTGGGACAATTTTGAAGAGATCATCGACCACGCCGTAATCCGCCCTCTGAAAGATGGGGGCGTCCGGGTCCTTGTTGACGGCCACGATGATCTTTGAGGTACCCATGCCCGCAAGATGTTGAATGGCACCGGAAATCCCGCAGGCGATATAGAGGTTCGGGGAGACCACTTTACCCGTCTGCCCGACCTGATCGGTATGCGGACGCCAACCAGCATCGACCGCCGAGCGGGAGGCTCCCACCGAGGCGCCGATCAAATCAGCCAGTTCTTCGAGGATCTTATAGTTTTCAGGCGCCTTCATTCCCCGTCCCCCAGACACGATTTTATCCGCTTCCGTAAGATCCACTTTTCCGCTTTTGTCCCTCAGGGTGTCCACGATCCGGGTCTTGAGAGTATCATCGTCAAGAGAGAGATCGACATCCGCAATCTCAGCCATTCTGGAGGTGTCGGGCTCGTTGAGGCTCAAGACATTGGGTCTGGCCGTGGCCATTTGAGGCCAACTCTCGGAGAATGTCACTTTGGCATAGGCCTTTCCGGCGTAAATGGGGCGCGTGGCGACGACCTTTCCATCCACCACATCGAAGCCGGTGCAATCTTGAGCCATGCCGACTTGAAGTCGCGCCGCCAATCTTGCCGCCAGGTCTTTTCCCTGAACGGACGCCCCCAGTAGGAGAATGGCCGGATCGTTGGCCTTCACAACGGTTTCAAGGACCGACACGTAGGCATCGGTTGTATAGTTTGCCAACCGCGGGTCGTCCGCAACCAGGACCCTATCGGCCCCGTAATGAGCCAACGCTGCCGCCTTGTCTGTGATACCGGAACCCAGCAGGACGGCAGTAACCTCCTGTCCGATCGCGTCCGCGAGTCGTCTTCCCTCACTGACGAGTTCGAAGGAGATCTTTCGGATTTCGCCGTCCCTTTGTTCCGCGACAGTCATAACGCCTTGCGCCATTATCAAACTCCTTGTAGGTCATTCTGATGATATATGGAATTGCAGCCTACGAGACGACCGAATATTCATCTTCCGTCAGCCTCTACAGAACCTTGGCCTCCTCATGCAGCAGCCTGGCCAATTCGGCCGCCTTCGCCTCCGGGGTTTCACCATCGACGATTCGTCCCCCCTTCCTTTGAGGCGGTGGTGCCAACTCCAATATCTCAAGTTTTCTCGCTTGGGGGCCAAACTCCGAGGCATCCAGGGCCAGGTCAGCCAGGCTTTTTTCCTCGAGGGGCTTTTTTTTGGCCTTCATGATACCCGGCAAGGATGCATAACGGGGCGCATTAAGGCCCTTTTGGGCGGTGATGAGTGCCGGCAAGGAGGATTCGATCACCAATGTCTGGCCTTCGACCGGACGATTGACCTTAACCGTTTTGGCATCCTCCGAGACTTCCACCTTGACGATCACTGACAGCTGAGGGATCCCCAGTTCCTCAGCGATGGTCGCCCCAACGACGCCCATATCATCATCTATGCCCCTTTGGCCCGTAAAAATGAGATCATAAGGTAGCTCCCGGATGACCGCGGCTAAGGCCTTAGCAGTCCCAAGGGCATCGCTTCCCTCGAGGGCTGGATCGTTTATCAGGATCCCCTTGTCGGCACCCATGGCCAGGGCCGTACGAATGGACTCGGTGACCCGTTTGGGCCCCAAACCGACAACCGTCACCTCCCCGCCGTGCTTTTCTTTCAGCCGCAGGGCCTCCTCAACGCCAAATTCGTCATACGGATTCATAACCCATTTGACGTCATCCTGGACGATCGATTTTCCATCCCCACTAATCTTGATTTGGGTCTCCGTATCCGGGACCTGCTTGATGCAAACGACGATATCCACCTTGGCCTCCTTCTTCGAGACGGTGCGACTCTACAAGATCCATTGAGCTCGAGCCTTTGTAACGGCCTTGAGATGCTTTTCTTGGCCGCCTGAGTCGGACTCATCCTCCATTGTCGGATGTCCCTTTGAGATCGCGAGTGAGTCCGTATATGAAGTAGTCGCTAATCTGTTTGGCGGCGGTCTCAATATCATATTTGCGATGGCTTGACAACACCCAGAATCTGGACATCTCATCGAGAGCGCCGAAAAAGGCCCGCTTGGCAATATCAGGGATAATCCTCTTACGAAAAAGGCCGTTCCGCTGACCTTCCAGAATGATTTCACCAATCAGATTGAGGTACTGGACGAATCGCTCGTTCTTGTATTCCTTCATGAATTTACTACTCTGCCGCAATTCTACCTGGATGATTTCAGCCATATTCTTGTTCTGCTCGATCAATTTCAGATGGATAAGAGCGAACTTTTCGATCTTCTTAACGGCATTCTGTTCCTTCGAAAGCTCGGACCTCATGTTATCCAGCACCACCTTCATCTGTTCTTCAAAGAGCGAAATCAGGATATGATCCTTGTTTCTGAAGTAGAGATAGATGGTCCCGTCGGCGACCTCAGCCTCTTTGGCGATATCGGCGACCTTGGCCTGATGGAAACCCTTCTTGGCGAAGATCTTCGTGGCGGCCTGGATGATCCGATGGTATTTTTGCTTGTTCTTGTTTTTCATTTTGCCTTCTGAAACGATGTCACGTAGCGTGTTGATGGTTCAACCCTCGTTTTGCCGTGGATCTCCTATGAAACTTCATGAAAGGAGGTCTTTGATACCTTGACCCCCATGACCGGGCAAATCACCTCAAAAGACCCGAGGATGTCAAATCCAAGTACCGCCTTGATGAAGTTTCCCGGTCGATCAACCTGGCCGCCCTCCCGAGGCGGGTAAACTCCTACGGCAAGCGCCGAGTCTGACATCGAATGTTGGAGGCGCCTCAAGGGCCTTTCAAGCAGCAACGTCGGTGCCGGTCCTTAATGAATGATTGTTCATTCATTAGCATGTGCGAAAAATGAGTGTCAAGATTTTTGACTTCGATCTCGTTAGATTAACCTTGACAGAGAATATTTTATTCAATTAGCTTTCCTTTGTATTCGCGGGCCGGGGCAGTAAGGCTTGACCGAGGAAGCGCCGATCGGCGTCGATTGGATTGCCGATACTGCCCCTAAGGCCACGTTTCTTCTGCGTAGCTTGATTGCCAGCAAGAAGCGGGACCATTTCATTATCCGATTTCGTACCCTGGTGTACGAATCGAGAGGAAAAGGAGGATGAGCATGCGTCGCTTAGATGTGGTTCGGTTAGTCGTTGTTTTGTCCGCGATATTCATTTTCTGCAGCACCGCGTGGGGAGCATCCGACCGCGAAATCAAGGTCGGCGCCGTGATCAATTTGACGGGCCCGGCTTCCACGTGGGGGCAGTTCCACGCGAAGGGCCAGAAGGACTACTTCCGGTATGTGAACGAGGTTAAAGGAGGGGTTGCCGGCCGTCAGATAAAGATGATCCTGGTGGATCATGCCTATAAAGTCCCCGAGGGGATCGCTGCGGTCAAGAGATTCATCACTCGGGACAGGGTGGATATGATTGCGACGTGGGATGCCGGAACGGGTCTGTCGGTCAAACCGATTATCAAACGGGCCAAGACGCCGACGATCAACTACTCTGTCCCATGGGAGGCCCTCAAACCGCCCATCGACTATTTCTATTTTCCCTTTGGAAGCTATCGGCTTGATTGTTACGCGATCCTTGAATACGTTCGCACGATCCATAAAGGGGCCGAAAACCCGAAGGTCGGGCTGCTGACGTACAACAACCCGTATGGCAGAACCATTCATAAGCCGTCTGAGGAATACGCCGCCGAACACGGGATAACGATCGTGGGGATCGAGGAATTTCCACCCAAGACGGTGGACCTGACGACGCAGATGTTGCGCCTCAGGGAGAGGGGAGCAGAATACGTTTTTCTCCAAATCCTCCCCGCAAGCATTATAACCGCCTTCAAGGCGGCTGATCGGATCGGTTGGGACCCCCCGTTCTTCGCCACCTGGACCTCAGGTGATCCGGATTTCTTTCGTTTGGGTAAGGGCCTGATTCGGGATAGGCTGACGATGCAATTCGCGGGCTGTCTGCCCATAGACGGGACACCGGGCACGGAACTTCTTGAGACTCTTCGTCGGGAGTACAAGACGGTCACCCGATTTGACGTTTCCTACTGGGAAGGTGTGGTCATCGGTTCGATCATGGAAAGGGCCTTTAATAGGGCCCTTGAAAGATCGGCCAAGATCAACGGTGAGACCATTAATCAGGCCATGGAGTCCTTTCGGAACGAAGATTTCGGTGGTCTGATGCCGAATGTGACTTACACGAAGACCAATCACGAGGCCTCCTTTCGGGGGCGAATCGTTCAGGTCAACGAGGACGCCACATATACACCTCTAACCACCTTCTTCTCGCCCGGAAAGGAAAAGATCAAGATCGTACGCTAGCCGAGTCCGTCCAGAAAGAGAAGGCAGACCCCAACGACGTTTCCGTTTGGAAATGACGCCACGCAAGAGCCCAGGTCCCATCCGCAGATAGGCCGCATTTCTTTTGAACAACGCCAAATAGGGGTTTGCACCGGGGCGGACGCCTGAAACCTGAAACCCACCTGCGCGGCCGTAGCCGCTATGGCGCGGTGAAGGCCCGAATCCTCGATGTGTTAACGTCAACAAGACATCTCCGCAGTCTGTCTGGCAGTTATGATCAAAGACCCACATGTGACATGGAGACCTTTTATGCGTGCCTTTCCCCTTGCGCCTTTTGGGTCGACCGTAGACGATAATCTCTGAGGGCAACACGGGGTGGGCGTTTAATGAAGGCCTTTCGAGGACAACCGAGTATTTTCGCATCCAGAGGCCCCGGTGATCGCCGGGCTGAGCTAGAGGTCAGCGCCTTAACATTACGTTTCGGAGGCATCACGGCGATTAATGACCTTGATCTCACTCTGCGCTCAGGAGAGTTGATCGCGGTCATCGGCCCGAACGGCGCTGGAAAGACGAGTTTATTGAACTGTATCACCGGCTACTACCGGCCCCAGGAGGGGCGGATGGTCTTTAACGGGAGCGACATCACGCAGCTTCCTACCCATCGGCTCATCAAGATCGGAATTGGCAGGACCTACCAGAATATTGAACTGTTTCCCGGCTTGGATGTGCTCGCAAATATGCTCTTGGCCCGACACAGTCACTGCCGCTATGGCATCTTCCAGGGGGCCTTTTTCACGAGTGCGGCGCGGAGGGAAGAAGTCCGCCATCGTCGGATTCTAGAAGAGCTCATCGACTTTCTGGAGATGCATTCGATCCGGAACGAGCCGGTCGGCAGTCTGCCTTACGGTATGCGCAAACGCGTTGAACTGGGACGTGCTTTGGCTTTGGAACCCAAGCTGTTGCTTCTGGATGAGCCGTTTGCAGGGATGACCCTCGAAGAAAAGGAGGATATGGTCAGATTTCTTAAGGAGTTGCATGAGAACTGGGGCCAGACCATGATTCTCGTAGAGCACGACATGTCGATCGTTATGAGCATCTCGCAGCGGATCGTGGTGCTCGATTTCGGAGAAAAGATTGCAGAGGGGCCGGCGGATCTTATCCAAAACCATCCCGAGGTCATAAAGGCCTATCTTGGAGATCAAGCTGCGAGCTGAGATAGAGACATCGCAGGCAAGCAATGGGAGTAAGCAAACGCCATTGGGTACACATCGGAAATGAGACACCGGATGTCTTCCGAGGACACACCTTGCCTCAGATCCTGATCAAACAAGCCGAGCGTCTCGGGTCGGAGGCAACGGCCCTGCGTGAAAAGGCTTATGGGATTTGGCAACCCTACACCTGGCAAGAGTACCTTCACTATACCGGTCTGTTCGCGCTCGGCCTTGCAACTCTCGGCCTGAAGAGGGGTGAGAACGTCGGATTGATTACAGACAACCACCCCGAATGGCTCTTCAGCGAACTCGGGGCCCAGGCCCTCGGTGCCGTCACACTCAATCTTTTCACCTCGGCCGTGACCACGGAATTGGTGCAGGGCCTGAAACGCATTCAAGCGGCCTATGTCGTCGCTCAGGATCAGGAACAGGTCGATAAACTGCTCGCGGCCCGTGCCGAGCTTGCCTTTGTTCGACGGGTCATCTACATCGACCCCACCGGAATGAAGGGCAAGGGCTATCAGGAAGACGCATGGCTGAGCAGCTTTCAGGACGTCCTGGAGGTGGGAGAAAAACGAGGTATCGAGGAGCCGGAGCTGTTCCGGCGTGAGGTACGGCAAGGGAGGGAGCAGGAAACAGCCCTGATGATCATGACCTCAGGGACCACCGGAGAGCCTAAACTCGTCATGCTGACCCATCAGAACTTCACCGCGATGGCCTCAAAATGGTTGGAAGGGGAGTCGATCGGAATCGGCGAAAATTGGCTTTCGATCACGCCGCCGGCATGGATCGTGGATCAGATGTGGGGCCTCGGCGTATCCCTGATGGGCGGTATGACCATGAATTTCCCGGAAACCGCCGATACGATACCAGAGGATTTCCGCGAGCTGGGTCCGACCGTCCTCGTGACATCATCCCGCTTTTGGGAGGATCTGGCCTCAAAGATCAGGGTCAAGATCAGTGATGCGGGATTCATTAAGCGCTGGCTCTATCGACTTTCTCAGCGTGTCGGTACAATCGCGGTTGACTGTGAGGGCGCGAAGCGCAAGGTTCCGCTCCACCTCCGAATCCTTACGCGCTTGAGTACTTGGACGGTCTCGCGGCCCCTACTCGATCGGGTGGGTTGCCTCCAATTCAAGGCGGCTTACACGGGCGGCCATCCGATCAGCCCCGACGTGATACGCTTCTTTCGTGCCAACGGCCTCAATCTCAAACAGTGCTATGGACTGACTGAGGCCGGCGGAATCTTCCAGGTTCAACCCGACGACGAGGTAAGGCCCGAGACGGTCGGCCGACCGTTACCCGGCACGGAGATAAAAATCGACGAAGATCAGGAAGTCCTCGTCTCCAGTAAGTCCAATTTTGCAGGCTATTACCAGAATCCTGAAGCCACGGCAAAGGCCCTTGAAGGGGGTTTGTTTCATACCGGCGATGCGGGTTATCTCGACGAAGACGGCCACCTTGTCATTATCGGCCGCAAGGAAGACATCATGCGCACCGCCGCGGGCGATGCCTTTTCACCGGATTTTATCGAGACACGTCTTAAGTTCAGTCCCTATATCAAAGAGGCGGTGGTTTGGGGAGAGGGCCGAGCCTACTTGACCGGTTTTGTCAACATCGATTTCGGCAACGTGGCCAATTGGGCCGAAGAGCAAAGGATCCCTTACACCACGTATATCGATCTTTCCCGACAGCCCCTGGTGGAGAAGCTCATCTGCGGGGAGGTGCAGGCGGTCAATAGGCGACTGCCGGAGGCCATGAAGGTCATCAAGATGGTCCTCCTTTATAAGCTCCTGGACGCGGACGAGGGCGAGTTGACGAGGACCGGGAAGGTGCGTCGCAAGTTTGTGTATCAGCAATATCAATCTCTCATCTGCGCCATGTACGAAGGCGAAGAGACCGTAGACGTCAGTGGCGAGGTTCGCTATCGAGATGGACATGTGGGCAGGATTGAGACCAGGGTAAAGATCCTGACGGTTGAAGCAAAGGCACCGTGATTCTTGCGCCCGCGGCGCTCCTCTACCCATAGGGAGGAATAGTCTGAGGAGGCGCTCTTTTAGGCAGGAAAGAAGTCACAATTTAGCCTTCTGAGGTTTATGTAGACCCCCATGACCAGGCGTTGAGTCGTTTCAGAAATTCAAAGTCATACGGAAGAAACATGGAATTCTTTCTCCAACTCCTCATCAGCGGAACGGCTATCGGTTTCCTGTATGCCCTTTCAGCCCTTGGCTTTGTCATGATTTTCAAGTCCAGCAGTGTCTTGAACTTTGCCCACGGCGAACTGTTGGCGGTTGGGGCATTCATTTTCCTCGTATTGGTCAGCAGTGCCCGTTTACCGGTCCCCGTAGCCTTTCTGGCCACTCTTCTGGGCGCCTTCGCCCTCGGCTTCGTCATCGAGAGACTCTTCTTAAGACCGCTGATCGGAGAAGCCCTAATTTATGTCATCATGCTGACAGTCGGGTTGGCGGCCATGCTCAAGGGGTTGATGCTCTTCATTTGGGGAGGAAACTTATACACCTACCCGGAGTTTCTCCCCCAGGCACTCGCATTTCGAGTTAAAGGTATGCTTATTCCGCCCGTCTATACGTCAGCCATCATCACGGGGTTGCTCTTCCTTGTCCTTTTCGGCTTCTTCTTCAAGTACTCATCGCAAGGTATCTACATGCGGTCGGTGGCCGACAATCAAACGGCGGCGATGTCCCTCGGCGTCCATGTGAGAAGGGTTTTCGCCTTGTCGTGGGCCATCGCGGCGCTCGTCGCCGCCATGAGCGGGATCGTCTTGGGCATCATCAATGGGATCAACGTGCATGAGTTGAGCGCGATCGGGCTCAAGGTGTTCCCGGTGGTCATCCTGGGTGGGCTCGACAGTATCATCGGGGCCATCGTCGGTGGTATCATCATGGGCTTGGTAGAGACCTTCGTTTCGGGCTACCTAAGCCCCTCTATCAGTGATGTGGTCGCCTACGTGATTCTGGTCATCATTTTGATGGTTAAGCCGTACGGCCTGTTTGGCCTCACCGAGATAGAACGGGTGTAGACTGAAGATGCGGCGATTGCGGTTTCATCCCTGCGGGAATTTCTACGAGAGCTACGAACAGCAGCTGAAGATCTTTAAAACGGATTTCGGTCGGCTCTGGCTCTTGGTCTTCCTTTTCGGCCTCTTCGGTCTTCTCCCTTTGGTGGTTAGTCCCTATGCCCTCTACGTGCTCAATCGAATCGGGATCGCCGCCATCGCCGTGATCGGATTAAATCTGCTGATGGGGTACACGGGGCAAATCTCCCTTGGCCACGGGGCGTTTGTCGGTGTTGGCGCCTATGCAGCCGCGATTCTGGCGACGAGAGCCAGACTCCCTTTTCTGGCATCCGTCCCCCTGGCCGGTCTGATCACGGCCCTGGTGGGACTTGTTTTCGGCATCCCGTCGGGACGTCTCAAGCACCTGTATCTGACGATCGCAACCTTGGCCGGCCAGTTCATTATTGAGTATGTCCTTATCCATTGGGAGAATCTGACTCAAGGTACCATGGGGATCATCTTGCCCGAGCCTAACCTGTGGGGGTTTACCCTTGAGGGCGACCGGAGCTTCTATATCATCATCTATCTTGGTCTCGTCGTTTTGACGTGGGTGGCAGTCAATCTTATCAGGACCAAGTTCGGCCGCGCCTTCGCGGCTATCCGTGATAACGACCGTGCGGCTGCCGGCATGGGGATCCCCCTGTTCGGGTACAAGCTTTTGGCCTTCGCGATCAGCTCGTTCTACGCGGGAACGGCCGGTGGGCTGTGGGCCTATTATACCATGAGCATCACGCCGGAGCCGTTTAACCTTCGGTTGTCGATCGAATATATCGCTATGGTAATCATCGGCGGCTTGGGCAGCATCGTAGGCTCGATTTATGGGGCTGTATTTATCACCATGCTCAATGAGACGCTCGGCTGGGTAACGCAAGCTTTGATGAACATCGGCGCCATGGGTGTGACCATCGCGCCCCTGCGGGAGTTCTTTTTCGGCCTTGCGATCGTCTTGTTCATCATCTTTGAGCCAAAGGGGTTGGCCGAGGTCTGGCGCATCGTGCGCGCCAGCTTTCGGTTGTGGCCCTTTTCATACTAGCGAAGCTGTCGAAAAACCGACTTCTCCGACAGCCCCAGCAGACCGCTGAGCGGGTCCTCCAGGGCAAGACAGAAAAGGCTTGCGGACGTTGAGGTATCGAAGTCTGCATGTCATGACGTTTCATGCGAGGATGTCAGACTTTCATTATCTCAGCACCCTGAATCCGCCAGCGGCGGACAAGCCCTGAACCTGGAACCGATCGCTTTGGGTTCCGCATAAGCTGTTCACAGGCAGTTGGCATGAACGACGGAATTCGTTTAAGGCTTAACAACGTCAGCGTGGTTTACTCGGACGTGATCCAGGTCCTCAAGGGCGTGTCTCTCTTTGTCAAGCGGGGACAAATCGTTTCTCTGCTAGGAAGTAACGGCGCCGGTAAGACAACGACGTTGAAGGCCGTCTCGGGGTTGCTCAAACCGGAAAACGGTAAGGT
>CAZAGT010000167.1:0-10810 GCA_964484515.1 uncultured Desulfobacteraceae bacterium
CCAAAGGGGTGGGGACTGAGCCGAGCGAAGCGAAGGTAAAGAAATCCCGAGGAATAAGGCGTACATAGAACTACGCCGCAGTGACGAGGGATAAGGGTAACGCAGCCCTTCGGCTTTGCTCAGGGCCGTGAGCCCGTCGAACGGCAGATGGGCGTTTTCCGACAGCCTCAATAGCACTCCTAAATACCTTGACATACTTATCATAACCGTACTATTTCTGTTCCGTATTTTAAAATATAATTCCACAATACGGAACTCCATGAAATCCCTTCATAAGGTTCTCGACATCATCGAAACGATTTCCGATCTCGGTCACGCCGGCATCCGCGAGCTATCGACCAAAACCGGATTTCCGCCGCCTACGATCCATCGCGTTCTTGCCACCCTTCTGGAACGCGGCTACCTGAAACAGGATCCGGTTTCCAAGGCGTATGCGTTGTCTTTCCAATTCCTTCAGTTGGGCACCAAGGTTCAACAGCAGTTCAATCTCACCTCGATCGCACGGCCTCATCTGGAACGGCTGATGGCCGAGACCAGGGAGAGCGTAAACCTGGCGGTCCAGGATGGAGACCATGTCGTTTATCTCGACTCCGCACACAGTAACTACTCCATGCTCCAGCTGTTCACTCAACCTGGGGCACGGGTCCCATTGTACGCCACGGGTGTGGGAAAGGTGTTTCTGAGCCGCTGGGCCGAAAAGGATGTTCATGAATACCTAAAGAGGACCGATCTCATACGCTTCACCGCCCGCACGTTGATCGAACCGGAGGGCCTCCTTTCCGAGTTGGAGCGCATTCGCGATCGGGGCTACGCCGTTGATGATGAGGAAATGGAAGACGGCGTGAGGTGTGTAGCTGCTCCTATCCGGGACCACAACGCCGTGAACACGGCCGCTGTCTCCATCAGCGGAACCACGGTGCGCATGACGCGTGATCGTATCGATGAATTGGGTCGCAAGGTCAAGACATGCGCTGGAGCCATATCAAGAGAAATGGGATATCGGTGTGGCCCGGATCGCGTCTTGGAAGAGGCTCCCGACTGAATGTCTTTTCATTTACCAATTATCCCTTCGGCCGGATAGGGGCTTTTCCTGTCCGTCCCCGGAGGAGAAAACAGATCGTAGCAGAAAGGAGACTGAATATGCCTAAGATGACAGCCATGGCGGCCGCCGTGCGTATCCTTGAGAGCGAAGGCGTCAAGCACATTTTCGGTATTCCGGGCGCCGGCATTCTCCCTTTTTACCGAGCCCTTAAGGATCTCGGTACCATCAGACATATGGTTACACGCCACGAAGAAAGTGCCATCCACATGGCCGACGGCTATGCTCGTGCCATCGGCACAGTGGGCGTCTGCGCCGCCACCTCAGGTCCCGGCGCAAGCAATTTCGTTACGGGCTTGTACACTGCTCAGGTGGACTCCGTCCCCATTCTCGCCATCACGGGACAAAATGTGAGGGCTCAATTGGATCGCGAGGCCTTTCAAGCCGTAGATATCGCCGAGATCGTCAAACCGATCACCAAGAAGGCCTATTGCGTCAAGGATGGGGCCAAGGTCCCCTGGGTCTTTCGGGAGGCGTTCAGGATCATGAAGGAAGGTCGGCCCGGTCCGGTCCTGATTGACCTGCCCCTGGATGTTCAAAAGATGGAAATTGAATACGATTCCGAATGTGATATCCCGCTGCCCATCTTTCGTACGCCCCCAGCCAAACAACAGGTCGCCAAGGCCGTGCATATGCTGCTCGAAGCCGAGAAGCCGGTCATGCTGCTCGGCGGCGGTGTTATTGCGGCCGATGCTACGGCCGAATTTCTCGCCATCGCGGAAACCTTGCAGATTCCCGTGGTGACATCCTACATGGGCAAGAGCGGCATTTCCTGGAACCATCCCCTCATGGCGGGCCAGGTGGGCATCCAGTGCAACACCCGTTCCGGGAATAAGGTGTTCTTGGATTCGACATTGGTCTTTGCCGTAGGTGCCCGATTCAACGACCGCCACACGGGCGATGTCGGTGTGTACAAAGGAAATCGAAAGTTCATTCATGTGGATGTGGATCCCAGCCAATTAGGCAAAAACATCATGCCCGACCTCGGGATCTGTGCCGATGCCAAGCTGACGTTGAAGGCCATCCAAGAGGAAATCGAACACCGGGGAATCAAGGCCGAACCCACAAGGCTGAGAATCAGCCAGCTCCGCACCGAAATGGAGCGGAAGACGGACTACGATGATATCCCGATCAAGCCGCAACGCGTGTTCAAGGAGATAAACGAGTTTTTCAACGAGGAGACCGTCTTTGTCACATGTATCGGACTCAATCAGATCTGGTCCGGACAGCTCCAGAAGACCTCTAAACCGAGACACTACCTCGAATGCGGGGGCGCCGGGCCGCTGGGTTGGGATCTGCCCGCCTCCATCGGGGCCAAGGTAGCACGGCCGGACAAACAGATCGTGACCGTTGTGGGTGACTACGGTTTTCAGTTCTGTATGGACGCACTCCCGGTTGCCGTTATGTACAAGATCCCCTTCGTCTGCGTCGTCCTAAACAACGGGTATCTCGGCCTTATCCGACAGGCCGAGAAGTATCTCTTCGACATGGATTACGAGGTTCGGATATGGTATGACTGCTGCCGGCTCGAGGAGGACGTGGAACTCCCCAAAGCGGCTGTGGGGGGCACAGCTGATGTTCATTCATCAATAGACTCAACCCAGACCGGGCCTATTCCTGAAAACGAAGGCCTCGGATTCGATTTCGTGAAATTTGCCGATGCTTGCGGCGCAATGGGCGAACGTGTAACCGACCCGAACGAGATCAAGGCCGCGTTTCAGCGGGGGGTGGAATCCGGCGTACCTTATGTCATCGAGATCATCCTGGAGCGGGATACGGACTGTTCCATGGGGATCTCGATCGATGCCATTAAAGAATTTGAGTAGGAGACAGAAGGCGGGAGACAGGAGCCAGCGTGAAGAATCCCCGCCCAAAGGACGGAGGCTTAGGAAGCACCCCTGAGGGGTGCGTAGGGGGTCCCCTTTTTGACTAACGAAATTCGAAGCACGAAACCCGAAATTCGAAACAAAATCGAATGGGCAAAACTCAAATGATCAAAACTGCTTGACGCTGCTTTCCGGTGGGTAAGGACCATTCAGGTACGCTATTTCCGTCATGAGGACATTCAGGCTTTGGATTTGTTTCGGATTTCGATATTCGAATTTCGGATTTGACGGTGTTACCGCTTTACCCGGCATAGCCACCGAAAACGTGACCAAGCCCGTAGGACGTGGTTTTCGACAACGAAATATGAGTTTTAACGAGTTGTAATACCCGACCGTGACATAGTTATCAATTCGTCAAAGGATCTTAGAAAACATGACGGTTTCTGACGAAGGGGGATAAGATCATGAAAGACATCAAAAAACGAGCGGCGACGATATTGAAAGAGTTCAAGGGTGATACCTATGCCTTTGGTGACGGAATCCTGGATGAGGCACCCGGAAAATTCACTGCCCAACTGGGCAGGAAAGCCATGTTTGTCGGTCCCGTGGCGGAACCCTGGTTCAAACCAGTCATGGGCCGGCTTACGAGATCATTGGAGAACGCCGGTGTCGACGTTATCGATACCGTCATGTCTGCACAGCCCAACGCCCCTTTTGTAGACGTCTATCGTATTCATAGCCATATCATGCACAAGCAGCCCGACGTTATCGTCGTGGCCGACGGCGGTTCAGGCATCGACGCGACCAAAGCGGCCGCCACGCTGGCCACCCTTGGAGACATCCAACCTGAGATCGACCCCTTCTTTGGAGTCGGGGCCGTTACCAAGGTGTGCCAGGAGACAAATCGCACGATCATGCCGGTTGTGGCCGTGATGATGGCTGCCAGCTCGGGCGCTCACCTGACCAAATATTCGAATATAACCGATCCTGTGTTGGGCCAAAAAAAACTGATTGTGGATGAGGCGATCGTACCTCCGCGCGCCGTTTTCGACTACGAGGTGACGACGACCCAGCCCATGAGTCTCACGCTCGATGGAGGACTGGACGGAATTGCCCATTGCCTTGAGGTCTATTTCGGTGCGGCTGCGGATACCAAAGACCGAGCTGGAGAAGTCGCAGAACTGGGGCTCGAGCTCATCATCCAGGGTCTTACGCAGGTGAAACAAGACCCGGCCGATATTGAGGCCCGCAACATGTTGGGCCTGGGAACGGACCTGGGTGGCTACGCCATTATGATTGGGGGCACATCCGGTGCGCACTTGACGAGCTTTTCATTGGTGGATGTACTCAGCCACGGACGGGCCTGTGCCTTGATGAACCCTTACTATACGGTCTTCTTCGCCCCGGCCATCGAGGAACAGCTGCGCAAGATCGGCCGCATCTACAAGAAATCGGGCTACGTGGATGAGGACCTCGAAGGGCTCTCCGGACGAGAACTCGGACTTGCCGTGGCCAAAGGGATGGTTAGATTCAGTGGGTTTCTGGGGTTCCCCACCTGTCTCAGCGAAGTCGAAGGAGTCAGTGAAGGCCATATCAATAAGGCCCTGACGGCGGCGAAAAATCCGCAACTCGACATGAAACTGCGCAACATGCCTGTGCCGCTCAATGCTGATCTCATCGAAGACTATATGCGGCCAATCCTCGAAGCCGCCTGGGAAGGGGAGTTTGAGAAGATCAAGACGATGTAGATGGCAGGTCGAGCGAGAACACTCAATGCGCAGGTGTTAGGAGTCAGCCCAGCCTCTTGCCGCAGGGCGGCCAGGTTGATCGACCGGGAAACTACATGGAAGTGGTACTTGAATTTGACATTTTCAAAATGTCCGGCGGGTTTTCGTCCGGCCATGGGGGTCTCTTTTCAAAAACGAGGATTGAGTGCGTTGTCTCCTCAAAAGGCGCTACCCGAGGCGGCCGGAGGGCCTCCGCGGTGTAGGCCGGATTGACAGCCTGAGCGCATTCTCCGAGTCTGCTCCGGCCGCCTGGCTTGCACGCTTCTTCAGCGTTCGAGCGGGTAACGTTTCGTTTTTGAAAAGAGACCCCCATGACCGGGCGTTAAGGTATCAAAGATCTCCTTTCATGGAGTTTCATACGAGGAATTGGGGTGCAGAAAAACCGGATATGGCCAGGGCCTTTGCTGATGGCCGAAGCTCTCTGATTGTGCTCGGGCTCAATCCGTGTAGACGTTTTTATGAAGATCGATCTCCTATACGGGCGAGACGGCCTTTGCGTCGACATTCCGGATGAAATCGATGTAACCGTCGTACGCAAGCATGCCATGACTCCGCTAGCAGATCCGGCCGAAACTGTACGACGGGCACTGGCCAGCCCTGTGAAGAGTAAACCCTTGTCCGAACTGGCTCAGGGCAAAAGGACCGCCTGCGTCTTAATCTGCGACATCACTCGGCCTGTCCCCAACGGCACCCTCCTCCCGCCCCTCATCAAAACCCTGACTTCAGCCGGGATCAATACCGAAGAGATTACGATCCTGGTGGCCACCGGGCTCCATCGGCCCAACGAAGGCCAGGAACTGGCCGAGATCGTCGGCTCAAACGAGATCATGAGCTCGATACGGGTGGAAAACCATTTCGCACGCGACCGGGAGGCCCATGTAGACCTCGGTGAGACGTCGGGAGGGATCCCCATTACCGTTGACCGGCGTTTTGCCGATGCCGATCTCAGGATCGTGACCGGTCTGGTGGAGCCTCATTTCATGGCCGGATATTCCGGGGGACGAAAGGTCGTTGCACCGGGGGTGGCCTACCAGGACACGATCCTGATGTTTCATACGGCCCGAATTCTCGAGCACCCCAAAGCTGCTAATTGCGTACTTGATGGCAACCCCCTTCACAAGGAACAGCTCGAAATCGTTCACTCCCTGGGAGACGTCTTCGCCCTCAACGTCGTGATCGATGAGAGACGGGAAATCGGCTTCCTGAATTTCGGCGATATCGAAGCCGGTCACCTCCAGGCCGTGGAGTTCATGCGGCGCTACGCTGAGGTTCACGTTCCGCGTCGGTTTAAGACCGTGGTGACCACGAGTGCCGGCTACCCCCTGGATAAGACCTACTACCAAACCGTAAAGGGGATGGTAGGGGTCATCGATATCGTAGCACCCGAGGGGACGATTATCATCGCGAGCGAGTGTTCGGAGGGCATGGGAAGCTCGGAGTTTGTGGAGGCTCAGCGGCTCTTGTGTGATGCCGGACCGCAACGGTTCATGGAGATCCTCGCGGATCGCGAAAAGGCTCGCATAGACGAGTGGCAGACCGAAATGCTGATCAAGGCCCTCCGGGTGGGAAACATCCAACTCTATGCCCCCGCTCTCAGCAAAGAAGACCAAGAGATCGTCTATGTCGAGCCCATCACTTCGATTGAACGGGCAATCGCGGACAGCATCAGAAACAAGGGTCCCCACGAGATCGCCGTTGTCCCCGAAGGGCCGTATGTTGTCCCCCTCTTTGAGAATAGACACTGAGTCATTCTCGCGCCGGGCTGAACTTGGAAAGCCCCCAGAAAAACGAATTGCCGGAGGCGGGCAAAGGTTGAATGGAAAATGTTGAGCGTCCGACCACATCGGTTTAAGGAGAAGACAGGATGGATCGAGAAGGTCTGATTGAGCGCTTAAGTGAGATTGTGGGATCTGAATACGTCTTATCCTCCCACATGGACCGCATGCTCTATAGCTACGATGCTTCCCTGGAGAAAGGAAAGCCGGACGTGGTTGTCCTGCCCGATTCGACCGAGGAAGTGTCGAGAGTGATGGCCCTGGCCCATAGCGAGAAGATCCCCATATTGGGCAGGGGATCGGGTACCAACCTGACGGGAGGTACCATACCCATCAAGGGAGGCATCGTCGTCCACTTCTCCAGAATGAACAGGATCCTGGAGATTGACCTCCCCAACCGCACTGCCACTGTTGAACCCGGCGTGATTACCCTGGACCTGCAAACCGCGGTGGCAAAATTGGGCTTCGTCTATCAACCGGATCCGGCCAGCCAGAAAGTCTCTACCATTGGTGGTAACATCGCTGAGAATTCGGGCGGGCCCCATTGCCTGAAATATGGAGTGACCTCCAATCACGTTCAGGGCCTTGAGCTGGTTCTCGATGATGGGACCGTGGTCGAAACCGGAGGGAAGTCCCGGGACAATCCCGGCTATGACCTCACGGGACTGTTCGTGGGGTGCGAAGGGACCTTGGGTCTGGTGACCAAGGCGATCCTGAAACTGGAGCGGGCCCCCGAGGCTGTCAAGACGATGCTGGCGATCTATGACACCATCGAGGACGGGGCCAACACGGTTTCCGCAATCATTGCCGAGGGGATCATTCCCGCTACGTTGGAAATGATGGACAATCGGGTGATGCGGGCCGTGGAGGAGACCATCAAGGTCGGATACCCGCTGGATGCGGCGGCCGTGCTCATCATTGAGCTCGACGGCATGCCCGAGGGCATGGATGAGAGGGCCCGAATGATCACGGCCATCTGCGAGCAGAACAATGTCAGGGAGGTCAAAACAGCAAAGGATGAAGCCGAGCGGGGCGTCCTTTGGGCCGGCCGCAAAGGCGCATTCGGGGCCGTCGGCCAAGTGAGGCCGAGCTATCTCTGTTGCGACGGCACGGTGCCGAGGACCAAACTGCCTGAAGTGTTGAGCAAGGTCATCGAGATCGGAGAAAGATACAATTTGCCTATCGGGAATGTCTTTCACGCCGGGGACGGCAACCTCCATCCCCTCATCATGTTCGACGAACGAGACGCCGACGAAAAGGAACGGGTCCTCAAGGCGTCCACCGAAATCCTAAGGGCCTGTGCCGACGCAGGAGGTACCATCAGTGGGGAACATGGGGTGGGCCTGGAAAAATTGAAAGAGACTGCGTTTATCCTGTGCGAAAGCGATCTGGAGCTTGAACGTAAAATCAAGAAGGCCTTTGATCCGGAAGACCTCATTAATCCGGGCAAGATGATACCTGATGCTGCTTGCCACGCCTAGGGCCGACCAAGGTTTGTTAGCAACACACTATCTGCTTGGAATCCGACATGGAATGGAGTCAGACAGTGAAAGAAGTAAAAGAAATAGTGGACGAACTTGCGGCCATCGTGGGACCGGAATCCATCCTCACCGAAGCGGATACCCTTTCCCGATATCGTGTGGATGAGGTCACCCCTAAAGTGGTGGTTTTACCGCGCGATACGAACCAGGTTGCCCAAGTGGTTCAAGTGGCCAACCGGGATGACCTCGCGGTGGTGCCCAGGGGAAGCGGAACCAAGATGGCCATGGGCAACCCGCCCAAGAGACTCGACCTGGTCGTATCCACATCGCGCATGAATTACATCAAAGATGTTGATACGGCGAACCTGACCATCACCGTAGAAGCGGGAGTCAAATTCAGGGACATTCAGGCGAGGCTGGCTACGCAAGAAGATCGCTGTTATTTACCCCTTGAGGACCTGATCACTGAGGCAGGCGAAGCGATATGTTCGGACAGGTCGCACAGCGGTTGCTTTCTGCCCATTGATCCGCCCCATGCCAACGTCGCTACGATCGGAGGGATTATTTCCGCCAATACGGCCGGCGCCCGTAGACTCCTGTACCGACTTCCGCGAGATTCGGTGCTGGGGGTCCGCTTCGTAACGCCCGGCGGTGAAATTTGCGGTTCGGGCGGTAAGACCGTCAAAAACGTTTCGGGCTATGATGTCTCCAAGCTTGCTGTGGGTTCCATGGGAAGCCTGGGGATACTCTGTGAAATGACATTTAAGCTCCTCCCCTTGCCGGAGGCCATGGAGACCCTCCTCATTTCCTTCGGAAGCTTCGCTGATGCTTCCGCCTTTTTTGGGCAGGTTTCTGAAACGACGCTCCTGCCCGCGAGCCTGGATCTCCTGAGCCAAAGGGCCTATGGCCACCTAGGTGATGGCACTTTTGATCTCAAGCCTGACGCTTACGTCGCTGCCGTCGCCCTCGAAGGCTTCAGACAGGCCGTTAAGCGCATGAATACCGAGATCCTGAGTCTGGCGAAGGCAAGGGGTGCCCGATCCCACGCTGTCCTGCGTGAGGAACGGCACCGCTCGTTCTGGTTGGCCGTGAGTGATCGCTTGGCCGCCGAGGACGTGGGGCCCATCAAGGTCAAGCTCAACTATCCCCTTTCAGAGTGGAAGGGGATCGTCGAGTCGGCGGAAGAGCTCCTCGCCGATGCCCGCATCGACTATACTTTACAGGCGCACGCCGGGAGCGGGATCTGTTTGATCAACCTTCTGATCGATCAACGTGACGGGGCGATTATGGAGAAAGCGACTCACGCTCTGGACCACCTCCTGACCCAGTGCCGTGGGGTCGAGGGCAACTTGGTCATTCAACAGGCCCCGACTGCGATCAAGGAGCGGCTCAAGGTTTGGGGTGAGGCGGGGTCCGATTTCGTCGTGATGAAACGCATCAAATCACAGATCGACCCTTCCGGCATCATGAGTCCGGGGCGCTTTGTAGGAGGCCTTTAACGGGCAGAAGGAGAATTATATGAATATCGTTCAACTGAAGAAGCTCTCCTATGACGAGGTTGCCAAGTGTAATAAGTGCGGCTTTTGTTTGCCGAGTTGCCCCACATACACCGTCAAGGGTAAAGAGGCCTATTCTGCGAGGGGCAGAAACGCTATCGTCCGGTTCGCCATCGAGAATCAACTGGAACTTAATGAAGACACGGAAAGAGCCATCTTTAGCTGCCTGGGCTGCGGTGCCTGTACAGCAGTCTGTCTTTCCAGCGTCCAAACAAAGGATCTCATCTTCCAGAACCGCGAGTGCCAAGTGGACGCGGGCTTCTATCCGAAGATCGCCGATCGCCTGATCAAGACCCTGGAGGAAAGCCACAACATCTCAGACGACGACCAGGAGGATCGCGCCGAGTGGCAGGAATTGATCAAAGAACTCCCTGAGGACGCTTTCGAAAAAGAACACGCCGAAGTGGCCTTCTTCGTCGGTTGCGTGGCCTCCTTTTTCCCACTCGTTCAGAGAATCCCGGCCAACATGGCGAGAATCATGCAAAAAGCGGGGGTAGACTTCACGATTCTCGGCGGGGATGAATGGTGCTGTGGTTTTCCGCTGATCGGGGCCGGAATGCCCGAGAAGCTTGAGGCCATGAAGGTTCACAATCTTCAGAAGGTATCAGATGTCGGTGCCAAGACCATCGTCTTCACATGCCCCTCCTGCTATCACACCTGGCGCCATTTCTACCAAACGGATATCAGGCTCATGCATTCGTCCCAGCTGATGGCCGAGCTGATCCGGGAGGAAAAGATCGTCTTTAACAACGAAGTTCAAGGCGTTGCCGCCTACCATGATCCCTGCGATTTGGGCCGCAACTCCGGGGTTTACGAAGAGCCGCGGGAGGTCATCCGAGCGATTCCGGGCCTCAAGCTCGTGGAGTTGCCCATGAGCCGTAACCTTTCCGTCTGCTGTGGCGGGGGAGGAAACGTGGAGATGACGGATCCGGAGCTCTCGGCACAGGTAGCCCAGATGAAGTTGGATTCCGTCAGGGAGGCCGGCGCCGATATGGTCATCACCAGTTGCCAGCAGTGTGTCAGGACCATGGTAACAAGGGCGCGCCGCCAGAAGATCGATCTCGAAGTCAAGGACTTGACTGAACTCGTGTACGACGCCATGAAATAGCGAATAGAGAGGCCGTGGCAAAACACCCGTCCGCCGTTCGACGGTCTCGCAAGCCCGCATGCTTCCAGCTATTGGCTATCCGCCCTTCCGCCCTTTTGACGCAGGCCTTTCAACCCTTGCCTTGAGGCTGTCGGAAAACGCCCATCTGCCGTTCGACGGGCCGTTCGACAGGCTCACG
>CAZAGT010000168.1:0-6834 GCA_964484515.1 uncultured Desulfobacteraceae bacterium
TGTTATTTTTGTCTTTCCACACCCTTCGACGTGTTGTTTATGCAACAGTAGGGTCTACTCAGGACCGTGAGCGTGTCGAACAGCAGATGGGCGTTTTTCGACAGCCTCAGCACGGGAGTCTGACCAGGAAGGTCGTGCCCCGTTCGGCATCACTTCGAAGAGACATCACCCCGCCCATATCCTCCACCAGGACCATGACGCCGGCCAAACCGAGACCGTGCCCTCTCACGCATTGCTCGCCCTGCATATCCAGCTGGAAGTAGCAGTCGAAGATTTTTTGATGAAACGGGGCGGGGATCCCCTCGCCATCATCCGTAAGCGCAATCAGGAGTTGATTCGCGTTCTTCTCGACTTTCAATTCGACTCTTTCCCGCCGGAATTTCAGCGCGTTGTTCAGCAGATTGCGCAAAATCTGCCTCACCTTGTCCTCATCCAGAACCAACTTCTGCGTCCAAAGGGTATCCTCGATATCGAGGCAGATCGTCTTCTCCCGAAGTGTCTGTTGCAGTCCTTGCAAACTGTCGCATTCTCTGATCCGCTCCGCCATAGGGTGGTCAAGGAGGTCAAAGATCTCCACAAATGACTGTTCGACAAATTCAGCCAAGGTGCATTCGTTCTTATTGGTGACGCCTTGCGCCGATCGCCCCAGCTCGAGAGCGTCGTTGACAAGCATCCGCGTAACCTTGACGTTGCGAAGTGCCCGTTGCAGGACTCTTGCCTGTCGTTCAGTGAGAGGACCATAGCTGTCCTTTCGCTCGAGCAAGGCCCTCACCCCTGCTTCGATCACGGCCAAGGGCACCTTGAGGTCATGGATCAAGAGCTCTAACTTGATTCGTTCTTTGGCGATCTGCATCATTCAAAGACGATTCCTGTGTACCCGACAAAGCTGCTGTCGGGTCTGGTGTCGTAACTGGTGGAGTAAACCAGCTTCACCCCCCCCCGTGCCCCCAGTTCTTTCGAGGCCGCGATGGCTGCGGCTGCCGCCCCGGAACAGCATGCGTTGTGATTCCGATTTGCTTCCTCCAGAACCCCTACCGGATCCATGTTGACCATAAGGTCGACAATCCGGTGGTCGTTCTCGTGCTTGACCCAATCAACGGCACCCTCTCCCGTCCCCTTAGGGGTGAAACCATAATTAGCGCCGTAGTGTGTCAGGTCGGTGGAACCCAAAATGGCTATTTTGCGGCCCAACCTTTTGGAAGAGGCTGCCACGGTCTTGCCCACTTCAACTGCCGTTGGACTCGGCGGGACACCGATCGGCAGGATCTTGGCATCAGTGAGGAAGTACTTGATGAACGGTAATTGGAGTTCTATCGTGTTGTCTTGTTCGTAATCCGTCGCCGTTTCGACGGAAAAGGAAAATTCCGACATCAGGGCCTCTGCAAGTTCCGCATCAACCTCCAAATCCCCCAAGGGGGTGGTGCAGAAGCCCTCCTTCATGATATATCGGGCGCTGCCGACATGAAGATGCCTGCCGGCGATGACCACGGTCTCCGGTTTCGAGGTCGTACTGATATGCTCAATCACATTGGCGGCTATCTTACCGGAATAGAACCACCCTGCATGCGGTACAATGCCGCCGAGCGCAGGTGCCGCAGAGGGAGTGGATAGTTTGGCTGCCGAAAACTCTTGAATGAGACGCCGGCACTCGGATGCCGTTCCAGGATACCAGCTGCCAGCGAAATCCGGGGTTCTTTTCTCCATGTTCCCTCCTCTCCCACACAGAGTTGGTGATCCGAAGGGGGCTTTCCAAATGCCCGCGGGTGTCGATGGTGGGCCTTAGAGTCTGTTGTTGCGAAAGGACCGGAGGGTTATTATACTTTGAGAAAAACGAATATGGAATCTATAACCGCATTGAGTGAAAACGCCCAATACGGGGGACCAAACGCTAGGGGTCAGCCCCGCCGCTGGCCGCGGAGGCGGCCAGGTTGATCAACCTGGAAACTTCATGAACTTAGCAGTCGAATTTAACATTTTGAGATTGTTCGATGGTTGTTCTCCCGGCGTTAAGGTATCACAGACCTCATTTCATGAAGTTTCATACGAGGACAAGAGTCCTGACCCGGTGTGATAACCTTTGCAGGTCATGGAGACGATCATTTTTCTCCCTGGTGCCCCAAGTCGACGGCTGGGCGCTCCCTGATCGTGGCTGGCTCGATTGGGGCCTGATATGATTTGAACGCCACCCACTCTCTGTTAGGACGTTGTTATGCATTTAGATATTACCGAATGGATCGTCAAGGTCCCAGTCCTCCTTTTCGCCATCACCATCCATGAGTACGCCCATGGCAAGGCCGCTCTCTCCCTGGGCGATCCGACAGCGAAGAACGCGGGACGGCTTACGCTAAATCCTCTCAGCCACATCGACCCGCTGGGGGCTATCTGCCTCTTTCTATTTAACTTTGGATGGGCTAAACCGGTCCCCGTGAACGTACGTTTCTTCAAGAACGTCAGAAACGATACGATCTTGATGGCCTTGAGCGGACCGATTGCGAACCTAGCGGCCGCCTTCGTCACGGGCCTATTCATCCGATACCTCATGTTGCCTTGGGAACTCTACGCCAAGGTGCTCTTTTACATGCTCCTCATGAACATTGGTCTGGGGTTATTCAATCTCCTGCCGATCCCGCCGCTCGATGGTTCGCATGTGCTGGAAAACCTTCTCCCACCAGCGACCTCCCTGAAATTTCGAGCATTTGGACGTTATGGCCCCATCATCCTATTGGGAATCATCATGTTGGACAATTTTGCTCACACCGGGATCCTAAACCGTGTGCTTATATATCCGATGCGATATCTGGCCCGTCTCTTTGCAGGTACGAATCTGTTCTGACGATCCCTTTTGGGGTCCAACAGGACGGGATCCCGTTCCGCTATTCTAAGCGGGCACGCTGAAGATTTTCAACTCACCTTCCGCTACTCCCTTCTATCAAGATTACCTAAAGTTTTCAATAACTCCGACCGATGAGACCCCTACGGGAAGGGGGCTTTTTAGAAGAAAACAGAGGGGTGGCACGCCCTTATATCCCACATTGAAAATGAGCGCGATCCGACGGAAGGACCACGCAGCCACACCTTCGACTATGTTCCATGAATCGATTCGTGACGCATCATACCTCTCATGTTGCACGGATGGATACCTTTCATTCCTAAAGGGGCATTTATGATGAAAACCCGATGGATCGCTATTGGACTTATGATTGTATTCTTGGCCGGAATCGTTTCCTTCGCGCGCATCCTGGTGGTCCAAGAGAAGAGAGACAGGATCCAGGAGACCATCGATAAGGGTGCATACTTGACGAGTTTGGTTGCACTCCAACCGATTGCCGATCTCAATCAGAAGAGGAAGAGTTTTTTTCTGCGAACACTCACGGAATACGTGTCTCCCGAGGGCCTTGTCTACTGTTTCATCCACGACCGCGAAGGAAATCCGTTGCTTTCCCTGGCCCCGCAGGGGCTGTCTGGCAAGATCCCGCCTGAGATTGAGATGAAATCGCTCCATGCCTCGGAGCTTACCAAACAGGACTTTGCGATCAGAAACGCTAAAGATCTCTACTACGAATTTGCCAAGCCGGTCTTTGAGGGAGGTCAGAAAACAGGGGTTGTCCGTCTCGGTCTTCATGTGCCGCCACTTACGATCTTCTCTTCCGAACGTATCAGCCTGATGGCGGTGTTGGCTTTCTTCATACTTGCTGCGGGAACCTTTGTTTACTATGGCGTTGCCCGCGCCTTACTGCCGATCAGGGGTGTCTCGTGTGAGCTACAGGAGAATCGCGGCGGCAAGGGCCAAAAGCGTCCTGATTCGGTCAAGAATGGCGGCATCGGCGCCATTATCGAGAACCTAGAGCAATCGTTCGAGCAAATAAAAGAGAAATTGACCCAGACTGAGATGCAAAACCTGGAGATGGCGACGAAGGTCGGTGTCCTAACCTTTGAAAAAAACCTGATCGCCAGAACAATCGACTCACTCGGTTTCGGTATCATCATCACCGACATCCAGGACAACATCAACCACGCCAACGCCTACCTGTTGCATCTTGTCAAGAAAGAGCGACGTGAGGTCCTTGATCGCCCCCTCGCGGATGTCCTTGGAAATGACGAGATCCTGGCCTTCATTTCAAGGCAGGAATCCCTGGAGAGCAGCACCTCGACCGCTCATCTGGAAACCACGTTTCCAGAGTTTTCACAGGAAGATGCATTCCGCGTCTCGGCATCCTACCTCAGAGATGTTGAGGGCGCCGTGATCGGCAAGATGATCCTGATCAAGAACATCACCTCCGAAAAATCTGCCGAAAAGAGTCAACATGGATTCATCGCCAACGTCGCCCATGAGTTCCTAACGCCTTTGACCACCATCAAATCATACAATGAAATGCTGATGGAGGAGGAAATCGAAGACAAGGACATGCAAAGGGAATTTTACAACACCATCAGCGAAGAGACCAGCCGCCTGAGTCGACTTATTCAGAATTTACTCAATCTTTCAAAGATCGAGATGGGTAGTTTGAGCCTAAATTCTGGGCTGGTGAAAACAGATTGGTTAGTGGAAGATTCGATGGCCACGATCGAGTCCTCCGCGCAGAAAAAGGACATCGTCATCGAGAAAAACCTGCCGGACAATTTCCCGTCACTCGTGGGAGATAAAGAATTGTTGAAGACCGCCCTGAACAACATCCTGGGCAACGCTGTCAAATACAGCCCAAAGGGGACCACGATCCATTTTGATCTCCGCGAGGATGATGAGGCCGTCACGTTTGAGGTGAAGGATCAAGGTTATGGTATCCCGAAGGACGACCTGCCGCATATATTTGATAAATTCTATCGTTCCAAGGATCCCAACATTGCTGAACAAACGGGCAGTGGTCTGGGCCTCGCCATGACGGCGGTGATTATCCATCTTCATGGAGGAGAAATAGAAGTCGAGAGTGAACCCGGCGAAGGTACCCATTTCACCATCAGGATCCCCAAGGAAGTATACCATCTTGGAAAGCAATAAGAAGAAAGTCTTGGTCATCGATGATGAAGCGCATATCAGGCGCGTCATTGCCCTGAAACTGCAGAAACGGGGCTATGAGGTCATGATGGCGAGCAACGGCGAGGAAGGTTTGGAGATGATCCAAACTCAGGAGCCGAATGTGGTCATCACAGACATCATGATGCCGAAACTGGATGGCAAGACCCTCTGCGAACAAACCAACGATTTGAAAACCACCCGACCTTTCTTGACGATCGTGATCACCTGTAGGGTGTCCCCCAACGAGCAGCTCTGGATCGAGGATATGCGCGACGCCGTCTTCATGGAAAAGCCCTTCAGCCCCACGCGCCTAGTGGATTGTGTGGATCAATACTTCGGGAAACGGTGATGGATGCGGCCACCTTCAAAGACCTCTTCAGCAGTCTGGCCCGCATCAGCCGATTCGACCTCGACGTGCGCGACGCGCAGGGTTCTTTGTTCTTTCCTGAATCTGAATCGGCCCCGAACCCCATGAATGGAGATATCAAGGCCTTCTCAGAGAAAGTGATCACAGAGGCCGCCTTTCAATCCGTCTCTCTGCCGACGGAGACTCTCTACGGCGTGCCTCTCGAAAACGGTGATGGTCACAGGGCGGCCCTAATCGCTGCGGAGCAGTCGGAGTCCCTCTCTCGTGGCACCGATCCCGATCAGATGCGAACATTTCTGAATGAGCTCGCCGATCTCATGCAAGAACAGTGGTTCAGTCAGAAGGAATCAGAGGAGATGGCGGCGGAACTTACCCAGAGTTTTGAAGATCTCCATTTATACTCACGCATTGCGACCCAAATCAAGACCCTGCAATTCTCTTCTAACATGCTCAAGGAGTTGATCGAAGAGATATTGGACACCATGCGCATGGATCTTGCCTTTGCGGTGTTGCCGGAGCGAAGGGAATACAACGTCTTCTTGTGTAAGGGAAACGGCCCGTTGGAGGAAGGAACGCCGCAGCGCGAATTTATTGAAAGGCTCATAGATTCAATCCCACATAATGATGAGTACCGGGAGAAGAACTACTTTGTCCTAAATGACTCGCACGTCAGCAGTGTTCACAAGGACTTGCACGGCGATCGATACCGTTTTCTTGCCGTCAAGATGCAACATAAGGAGACTCTGTACGGCTGGCTAGGTCTGGTTTCGTTCAATTTTGAAGAGATTTTTCGGCGCAGCGAACTGAGACTATTGAGCTCGATGGCTGAGCAGGTCGCCGTCGTTATTGCCAATACGGATCTCTATCGCGACCTGGAACGTTTCGTCATTAACGTCGTGAAGTCACTGGTGCATGCGATCGAGGCCAAAGACCTCTATACGCGCGGTCATTCTGAACGTGTAAATCGCTACTGCATGATGATGGCAGAGCAGCTCAAGTTACGGGGACAAATCAAAAAGGATCTCGGTTGGGCGGCCATTCTTCACGATGTGGGTAAGATTGGCATTCCGGAAAGGATCTTGAACAAACCGGATCGATTGGACGATCAAGAATATGAAGAGATCAAGAAACATCCGGAAAAAGGCTATGAAATCCTAAACCCGATCGAACAGCTCTCCGCCGCTCTCCCGGCCATTCTGCATCATCATGAACGCTATGATGGTTCCGGATACCCCGCCGGGCTGAGAGGAGAGCGAATTCCGCTTCCAGCAAGAATTATTGCGGTCGCCGATACATTTGATGCCATCACGACCGACCGTGCTTATCGGGGGGGAGCTTCAGCAGAACGGGCCTTTGAGATCATGGCCGACGTCGCCGGGAGCCAGTTGGACCCAGGACTCATTGAGACATTCAGACGGTCCTATGAGAAAAGCCCGGCGACCTTGAGTCAGGG
>CAZAGT010000168.1:6844-10781 GCA_964484515.1 uncultured Desulfobacteraceae bacterium
GGGCGGGACCTTGCAGGAGTGAGGGTCTTCGACCTACTATGAGGGGTCCGGCTAAGGAGGGGCATGAACAGGGTCATTGAGATGAAAACGTCAAAGATGGGAATGGCCAAGGGCGGCAGTCGAACCATTCTTACTCCCAAGACGTCAATCACCCATGAGACACGCGAAGATCTCGAAACGAGCTTTAAAGAGTGTCTCGAGCAACGCAAAACGGAAGTGATTTTGGATTGCAAGGCCGTGTCTTTCCTGGACAGCGAAGGGCTCGAGCTCATCGTTCAGATGCATGAGGAGCTTAAGGAGCGAGGCGGTGCCCTAAAGGTCATCGGTGTGAACCCCGTGTGCAGGGATATCCTGATGGCGACCCGTCTCATCGGTAGCCTGCATGTCCATGAAGACATTCACGAGGCCCTGCGGGGAGGCTCATGAAAAGCAACTTCCTGCTCAAACGAAAAAAACTCGGCCAAATCCTGCTCGATCAGAACCGCATTACGCCGGAGCAACTCAGTGACCTCCTTCGAATCCAACAGGAAGAATCGAAACCGCTCGGTCAGATTCTGATCGAAAAAGAGATCCTGACCGAGGAAGAGCTCAAGTACTCGCTCGGCGAACAACTTGGGATACCCCATGTATGGTTACGCAAAGGTCTGGTCGACCCGCGGATCGTGCATGTGCTGCCAAAGGAGAAGGCCCAATTATTCAATGTCATCCCGATGTTCCGTGTCAATAATGTCTTAACGGTCGCAACTGCCGATCCACACGCGCTCTTCGCACTTGAGGAAATAGCCAACATCACGAAACTCGACGTACAACCCGTGCTGTGCCGCGCGGAAGACATCGTCGAGGCGATCAATGCCTGCTATCAGCAGGAGGTCAACATCGATGAAGTCATGAGCAGCATCGATGAGTCGAGCGTCGAGGTGGTCAACTCATCACCGGAGAAGGACATTGGTGAACTGGCGCAGATGGCGGAGGGGAGTCCGGTCATTAATCTGGCCAACATGATCCTCCTTAAGGCGATTCGAGACGGCGCGAGTGATATCCATATCGAGCCTCAACCGGAAAGATTCAGGGTCCGGGTTCGGATTGACGGCCTGCTTTATGAACTGATGTCACCGAAGATCGAAATGCACGCCGCGGTGGTCTCTCGTGTCAAGGTTATGGCCAATCTGGATATTTCTGAAAGACGCATTCCGCAGGATGGACGCATTCAAGTGCTTGTAGACGGCCGCACCGTGGATCTCCGTTTTTCATCCATGCCGGGGATTCGTGGCGAAAAGGTGGTTCTGAGAATTCTCGACAAGAATCAGGCCCTCCTGGACATCAACAAACTCGGTTTTGATGTAGGTTTACTCGATAACTTCAAGACACTTTTACGAAGGTCTTACGGACTCATTTTGGTTTGCGGGCCCACAGGCAGCGGCAAGACGACCACCCTTTACTCCGCCATTACGATGCTGAACAGCCTCGAAAAGAATATCATCACGATCGAAGATCCCGTCGAATACCAGCTCATAGGCATTAATCAAAACCAGGTGAACGATGCTATCGGGTTAACCTTTGCCAAGTTCCTTAAACACGCCTTGAGGCAGGACCCCGACATCATCATGGTCGGAGAGATCCGTGATCGCGAAACCGCGGAGATTGCGATTCAGGCATCTTTGACCGGACATTTGGTCCTTTCGACCCTTCACACCAATGACAGTCCGAGCTCAATCACCCGGTTACTGGAAATGGGCGTTGAACCCTACCTCATTTCATCTTCACTGATGGCCTGCATGGCGCAACGTCTGGTTCGTACGATCTGCCCAGAGTGTAAGATGGATTACTATGCCCCCAAGGAGGTCCTCTCGGAGCTAGGTTTTGATCAGGCTAAGAACGTCCGTTTGGCCAAGGGGAAGGGCTGTTCGGCGTGCTACGATTCGGGTTTCAAGGGACGCATGGGACTTTCCGAACTTTTGGAAATGGACGTTCCGCTTCAGTCGTTGATCCTAAAGAACCCGTCGATCGACGCACTCCAAAAACATCTCAAGAAAAAGGGTCACAGAACGCTGAAAGATCTTGGCTATGAAAGGGTTTTGGAAGGAACGACGACACTGGAAGAGGTCAAGAGGGTGTCATCTCTTGAGCTTTGAGACCTTAGAGACAAGCGGCTATCTTTTCCTGCCGGCACTTTAAACCACCATGGCAATCCAAATCGAGAGTCAGCGCCCTGCCCTATTCGCCGAAACCTCGAAACGTTCGCATAAGAGCAAATCCGCTCTGTTTCGTTCCTTCGGCACGTCCATAAAACCCCTCGAAGTCACTTTCTTCATATCACAGCTCTCCTTGATGTTGGAGATTGGTACGCCCCTCAGTAAGTCCCTCTGGGCATTGAGCGAGCAAATCGCGAACCAGGCCTTCAGGGATGTCATCCAATCTATGGCTCGTGACATCGAAGAAGGCCACCAGCTTTCCGATGCGATGCGAAAACACCCCCGCGTATTCAGTAGCGTTTTTTCCAGTATGGTTAAGGCTGGGGAGGTAGGCGGCTTTGTAAAACAAATTCTGGATCGGATCGTCGAGATCCAACAACGGCGGCAGGCGCTCAAAACCCAACTGCGCTCGGCGCTGACCTATCCGATCGTGCTCTGCGTGGTCGCCGTTTTGGTCGTCACATTTGTACTGATCGTGGTGCTGCCAAAATTTACCGCATTCTTCGAGGGAAAGGAGAGTGTGCTACCCTTCACGACCCGCTTCTTGATGACTCTGAGTGCTTCCATGAAAGACTACTGGTGGCTCTACCTCCTCGCGAGCGTCTCCTCGGTGTTAGGCCTCAAGTTCTTTAAGGCGAGTCAAACCGGGCGCGCCTTCATGGATCGACTCTCCCTGAGCGGGCCCATTGTGGGCAGACTGAGCACCAAGATCTATACGTCGCAGTTTCTGCGCACGCTGGGAAATCTCTTGGAGAGCAGTGTTCCCCTGGTGGAGTCCTTGGAACAAACGCGAACGACGATCGGAAATCGTTATTTCCGTCAATTTGTCGAACGGATCGCGGAACGCGTTCAGCAAGGCGGAAAGTTCTCCCAGCCTTTTGCCACCTATCCCTACGCTCCGGAGACGGTCAAACAAATGGTAGCTACCGGTGAGGAGACCGGCAGCTTACCGAAAGTGATGCTTCGATTGGCCGACTTTTACGATGAAGAGGTCGAACGGGAGCTCAAGAATTTGGCCTCCATGATCGAACCGCTGGCGCTGATCATGATGGGGGGGGTGGTCGGCCTGATCGTATCTTCAGTCATACTCCCGATCTTTAGGTTGGCGAGCACCGTCCACTAGCCAGTGTCCACCGAAAATGGCTTTTTCCCCCTGAGCGGCGCTCTCCGCGACTTTCCACCTGCGACGTACCGCCGTACGCCTCGGTGAAAAGCCTTGTTCGGCCTTGCTCAGAAGAAGAATGGCTCATTTTCGAACTGGACACGCTCTGATTCTTAATCCCATTCTTGGCGGGATAAAGGCCTACGGGGGATCTCTGCCCTGAGCTTGACCGGTGAACCCCACCGTGTTTCCGCGCGGGGCATCCCGCCCGAGGCGGATAAACCTGGCGAAGGCGAGTGAGGGGACCCCTTCAGGGAAGGGGTCGGCCTCCACCCGAGGGCCGAGAAGATGATGTATGAAAAAAAACACGTCCAGCCCAGAAAGATCTCAAGTTTCCCCTTTTGATACCCGATGAATCGCTTGTAAGAAGGGCAAGAAACCCCTACGGAGGACCTGTCATGAATAGGAATTTTAGGGGCCGCGAAGGATTCACGCTCATCGAGATTCTCGTGGTGGTCATTCTCTTAGGAATCCTGGCGACGATCATCATTCCGCAGATCAGCGTTTCAACGGAAGACGCCAAACTAAATACACTCAAGACCAATTTGAACCATCTACGGAGTGCCGTCGAACTGTATTACTA
>CAZAGT010000169.1:0-6259 GCA_964484515.1 uncultured Desulfobacteraceae bacterium
ATCTGCAGGTGGGGACATCTGCCGGTGTCTGCCTATTTCCCCTGATCTATTTTGGTGATTATCCGTTGATCGAGTTACTGAATGCCGTGACAGGATGGGGTATGGACGTCGAGGAGGCTCTCGAGACCGGCGTGCGTATTCAAACCCTGCGGCAGTGCTTCAACGTCAGGGAAGGGGTTGAACCCTCGGACGTGAAATTGCCGCCACGGATGGCAGGGAATCCGCCCCAAACTGAAGGACCGGTCGCTGGCGTGACCATCGACATCGAGAGTCTTGTCCAGGAATATTACAAGGCGATGGGTTGGGATGCGGCGAACGGGCACCCGCAAACGGCTACCCTGGAGCGCTTGGGCCTTAAAAAGCTCAGTGAAGAGCACGGCTAGGTTCGGAACCCCCAAGGCTGCTCTGAAAGGAGATACGAATTCTCCGACAGGAGGCTTCCGGTTGGAGCCTTAAGGTTCGACCGCAAGCAATAGGGGCCTTGGATCAGGTCCTTCCTCATGCCTTGTGCCTTTTGTGAACACCGCGGTGGGAGCGAATGAGGGAAATCTTGCAGTCATCAGTAGCGGTGGGCGCTCTCCGTCAGCCTCAGTTTCTTTGAAGACGTCTTTATCGGCTGGAGCCGGTCTTCTCCTGGTGGTAGCTGAGGAGGTCTTTCTTGATTTGATGGATCTTATCCGACAGGGACACCTTGTAGATGTGGGCGTGAAAAAAGCGCTTGTACTCGGGCTCTAGGCGTTCAATCTGTCCGATGGCGCGTTGCCTAGTCTCCGGCAATGCCGGCGTTTGGTAGACCGGTTTTCCTTTCGCAAACACGGGTACCATCAGTTCTTCGGCCGTATAGGGGATCTTGTAGGTCTTTTTCATGTAGTCGTACATCGGGTGGTGGGCCTTCACCGGCTCGCCCCTGGGCAGCGGCTCATCGACCTGGGCTAGGAGGTCGCCCGACATCTTGCCGTTGCCATTGTAAAAGCGAATGATCTTCTTGACACCCGGATTGGTCACCTTGTGCGGGTTTTGAGAGATCTTGATCTTTGGTGCCATGTCCCCGTCACTTTGACCGGCGGCAACGAGTTTATAGACGACCCCGAGGGCCGGGGTTTGGTAAGATGTCATTAGGCGGGTGCCGACGCACCAGATGTCAATTGGCGCCCCTTGATCCCGAAGGCTTTCGATGATCCATTCGTCCAGGTCGCTGCTGGCCAGGATCTTGACCTCCGGGAAGCGGGCTTCGTCTAGGATCTGACGAGCGGCCTTTGAGTAATAGGCCAAATCGCCGCTGTCGATCCGGATCCCAAAGAGCTTCCTCCCCGATTCGCGCATCCTCTCAGCTACCTTGACGGCATTTCGAACCCCCTCCAGCGTGTCATAGGTATCGACCAGCAAGACGCAGCCTTCCGGGAAGACCTCGGCGAAGGCCTCAAACGAATCGATTTCGCCGTCGAAGCTCTCAACCCAACTATGGGCGTGTGTGCCTCGGATCGGGATGCCGAAGAGTTTTCCAGCCTTGACATTCGAGGTACCCGCACAGCCGCCGATATAAGCGGCGCGCGCACCGTAGAGGGCGGCCTCCACGCCGTGGGCGCGGCGGGTCCCGAAGTCGATGACCGGGGCCCCTTTGGTTGCGAGACATATCCGGGCGGCCTTGGTCGCAATGAGTGTTTGATGACCCACGAGGGCGAGCATGGTTGTTTCAAGGATCTGGGCCTCGGCGATCGGCCCAATTACGCGGATTAAGGGCTCATTGGGGAATACAACCGTCCCCTCCGGTACGGCCCATATGTTGCCGGTGAATGTTATTCCGGACGCCAGGCTTTCCAGAGCCTGTTTGGAGAAGACGCCGGTGGTCTCGAGGAATTCGATGTCATCAGGGTAAAAGCGAAGGTTCTTGATATAGTTGATAACACTCTCCAGACCGGCAAAGACACAAAAGGCCCCGTCATCAGGGTTTTGTCGGTAGTAGAGATCGAAACACGCCCTTTGGCCATCACGGCCGCGAACCTTGTATCCTGCTGCCATCGTCAGCTCATAGAGGTCTGTGTCCAGGGTCAAATTCCTGCATCTCAGCGCCTCCATGGTGCCGGCGGCGTCCATTTTCCCAAGAGGACGCCCCGAGTCGGAATCGACGACCTCGATGGCTTGAAGCTCTCTCCCGTTGGCAGGGTCTCGAAGGATCGGTTTCATAAAACAATCTCTTTTATTACCGTCAATGGCACTTAAGGGTTGCACTTTCCCCAAGCTGGTGGCCCCCTGCCTGAAGGGTAGGAGGTCATTCACCCTACGCGGATCTCTCAATACGGTCCGTACTTAAGGAGCATATCGGCGGCCTCTGAAATCTCCGGGCTATGGAAGGGTATCCACTTCCCGTCTATCATCACGACGGCCGTGGTCACCATGATGGCATTCCCGCCGAGGACCAGGACGCCATCGACCTTGACCATTTTCCCGAGGAGTCTAGACAATTGCGAACTCTTCAGGTTGGGAAGGAAATAGTACTTACCCGAATCGGTCAACAACACGAAATTGTCTTCAGCGGCGGCAATGATGTACTCCTCGCCCGGCTGGCAGACGTGCCCGGCGCAGGTGCTAATCAATCCTTGGATGGTGCCCGCCATGGATATCGCCTCCCCGGTGCCCCCAAGACCCTGCGCCAAAACACCCATCGGACAGAACACACATGCAGTCAGGATCAGAATCAACAACAGTCTCTTCATTTGTTCCCTCCTTTTCCGATGCATTTCGCGTTATTTGTGTAAGCCTTTCGAGGCAAGCCTTTCATTGAGGGCCTTTAAAGCCCTTTGCTTGGGCTGGAACCAAGATAACCACGAAACTCGAAATTTAAAAGAGGCTTTTTGATCCCGATTTAGCCAGGGTATAATCGGGGACCCTACGGATCGGGACCTGAGCCCGGCTGAACGAAGTCGAAGCCCACGTATGGTGCACGGGGTCGCCGCGAAAGAGCGGCGGGTTGCGTGCGGCATCCTCGACTTTTGCAACGCCAGCGTTATCTTGAGCATGGATGATGCCCTCTATATAACAAAAACGATGGTATTAAAAGTGATTCTTCGATAGGTGGTCGTGCACAGCGGGAGGTAAGCCTGATGAAGGCCTTATATTTTGAGGAGCACGGCGAATTAGATGTCATTCGCTACGGTGCCGTCTCTGATCCGGTGCCGGAAGAGGGCGAGGTGGTGCTGCGTGTCAGGGCCTGCGCCTTGAATCATTTGGACATCTGGGTCAGAAGGGGGTGGCCCGGTTTGAATCTCGAAATGCCCCATTGGTGCGGGGCTGATGTAGCGGGTGAGATCATCGAGATGGGCTCTCAGGTGAAAGGATGGGAGTTGGGGCAGCGCGTCGTCGTTGATCCGGGAATCATAACTGTTGAGGATGAATTCACTCGCCGAGGTGAAACAAGTGTGAGTCCCGGCTACCACGTCCTTGGAGAGCAGATTCGGGGCGGCGCGGCCGAGTATCTTGCCGTATCGGCCTCAAATTTGGTTCCCATGCCGGAGGCCCTCGCCTTCCCAACAGCCGCCGCTCCCCTGTTGGTCTCTTTGGCAGCCTGGCGGATGCTAATTCAGCGTGCCCGTCTGCGGGCGGGTGAATCGGTCCTTGTGGTAGGCGCCGGCGGCGGTGTCAACAGTATGGCCATTCAGATCGGCAAGCTCGCCGGCGCCACGGTTTACGTGGTTGCAGGAGGTCCGGAGAAGGCTCAGAAGGCTCAGTCACTGGGTGCCGACGTGGTGCTCGACCGTGAAAAAGTGGACTGGCCTCGCGAAGTATATCGCTTGACGGGTAAACGGGGGGTAGACGTCGTCGTTGACAATGTGGGCCAAGCCACCATCGCCAAGAGTATGATGGCCGTGAGGCGCGGCGGACGGATCGTCATCATCGGCAATACAAGCGGTCCACGAGCGGAGATCGACATCCGCTTCATTTTCGGCAAACAGATTAGTCTAATCGGGAGCACGATGGGGAACCACCAAGATTTTCTCGAGGTGACCGCATTGGTTTGGAGCGGTAAATTGCGGCCGATCATCGATCGAGTGATGCCGTTGAGCCAGGGGCGGGACGCCTATGCCCTTTTGGAGAAGGGGGAGCAATTCGGTAAGATCGTCTTGACCCCCTGAGGGATCGATCGTGATCCTATTGGGTATAGCGCTTGATTACTTCTCTGTATATCACCAGCTTTTGGATATCCTGGGTGCCTTCTCCTAGCGAAGACGCCCAGGCGTCCATGGGATATTTGTGGATCGGGTGATCAAAGATCACGGAAGCGGCTCCAAACAGATCCGCCGCCCACACAGTGACGTCCTTCGCCACCGTCACCGCGAGATACTTGGCAAGTGACGATTCGAGTCGGAAATCGTCTTTGGTCTCCATGCTCCAGCAGGCCTTCCAAAGCATGAGGCGGGCGGCCTCGATTCTGGCATAGAGATCGGCGATCTCGAACGCCTTTGATTGAAAATCGACGATCTTGCGTCCCATGACCTCGCGCTTCCTGGCGTGCTCGACCGCCAGCTCAAAGGCGCCTGAAGCGGTCCCGATGGTCAGGGCGCTGATGGGGATGCGGCTATGAGTGAAGATCGAGAGGACCTGCTGCAGGCCTTGTCCACGGACTCCTAGGAGGTGATCTTCAGGCACAAAAACGCCATTCAGTTGAATTCGAGTGAGGTCGGACGGGATCCAAACCTGCTTGTTCAGTTTGGTGCGCTGGACACCATCGGCCTCAAGATCGACGAGGAATAGGGAAAGCCTTCTATTACGCTGTGCCCCTGGGTCTGAGATTGCCGACACGACAGCGAGATCGCTTAACGATCCGCTGGTTACGTAGGCCTTTGTACCGGTGAGTTCCCACCCCCCTGAGACCTTTTCGGCCCTCGTCGCGATGTTCGCGACATCGCTGCCCGCAACGCCCTCCGTGTTTCCAAGACAGATAAGGGTTTCACCCTTGACTGCTGATGGCGCGTACTTCTGTTTTAGGATATCTGAACCGAAGAGCCAAAGCCCTGTAAGTCCCAGGTCGACATGAGCGAGAGTGGCGACCGCCACGCCGGGCGAGACTTTGGCGAGCTCTTCGGCCACGCAGGCGCCTCGCAAGGCAGAGGACTTCAGAAGGTAATCACCGGTCAATTCGAAGCCCAGCCAGCCGGCCTCGCCCATGGCACGGTGGAACGTCCGCGGCACCGTTCCGTCGCGGTACCAGGTCGGAAGATCAGTTGCTAGTTTATCTTTAATAAATTCCTTGAAGTTTCTTATATCTTTAGATATCGCAACAGGAAAAGCAAAATCCATCGATGCCTCCTACCCGTTCCTTCCCTCTCCTAATGAGTGCGGTGCCTTCGCGAGTCCGAGTGGGCTTGACCCATAAATGATAATCGGAGAGCGCTCAAAAGACAAGGGATGATAAATCGGGACATGTCTGTCCCCGATCGGTGGAGGTGAGGCTGCGTAGGCTCATGGATAAATAATTGGTCAACTGTTTAGGCAGGAGGTAGAAGGCTGAAGGGTCTTTCAACGACATGGATACTATCAGCGCTTCGGATTGTCCAACGCTTACGACCAACGCTCAGGCGCTCACTTGACTCTCCCCGTCATTGGCATTACTTTAGCGCATTCAAAAGCGTCGTCTCTGATCTAGACAAAACATCTCAAAATCACTACTGGTCTTTGAAGCAGGCCTCCATAGGCAGATTAGATGCGATTTTATGGGCTGCAGACCCTGCACCCGTTACAGATCTCGCAATCGTGCGATGAGCGATTTCAGATCATTTCCCAACCATTCAAGCCGCCGCCCATTTGAAAATTTTGATTTCTGGGATGCGTTGATCTCATTACCTTTCCTCAAGTGAAGGAGTCCCATAATGCCAAGGCGAAAGATCAACATCTCCACCAAGGTCGAATATCTTTCTATTCTGGATGAAAAAGGTCAGTTGGACACAAAACTCGATCCGAAGATTCCCGCGGAAGAGTTGCTCAAACTCTATCGGGCGATGCTCTTGGGGCGTCGCTTTGACGAACGCTTGTTGAGTTTACAGCGCCAGGGGCGGATCGGGACCTTTGCCCCGATCACGGGACAGGAGGCATCCCAGGTAGGAGCTGTAGCAGCACTCCGCCCTTCGGATTGGATGGTTCCTTCGTTTCGTGAAACGGCCGCGGAGATCTGGCGAGGTAGAACCTTGGAGAGCGTGATCCTCCTTTTCGGTGGTTACAATGAGGGTGGCTATGTCGAGGATGAACGTCATGATCTCCCCATGTC
>CAZAGT010000169.1:6269-10699 GCA_964484515.1 uncultured Desulfobacteraceae bacterium
TTCTGCATGCGGTCGGCTTAGGTTGGGCGATGAAGTACCGCGGGAAGGACGATGTCGCCATGACGTTTTTCGGCGACGGCGGCACCTCCGAGGGCGACTTTCACGAGGGGCTCAACTTTGCCGCTGTTTACCAGGCGCCGGTGATCTTCGTATGCCAGAATAATCAGTGGGCCATTTCAATTCCGCGATCAAAGCAGACGCTATCGAAAACGATTGCCCAGAAGGCCGTGGCGTACGGTATGCCGGGGATCCAAGTGGACGGCAATGACATTTTGGCCGTCTACGCGGCGGCGAAGGAGGCCGTGGAGAGGGCGCGTTCCGGCGATGGACCGACCCTTATCGAATGTGTCACCTATCGCATGATGATGCATACAACGGCCGATGACCCGAAGCGCTACCGCGCGGAGAAGGAGGTAGCGGGATGGAAGAAGCGTGACCCAATTGTCCGTCTCCAGAAGTATTTGATGGATAAGAAAGTGCTGGCTCAGGACAAGATCGATTCCGTGGAAGAGGAGATAAAGACCGAGATCCAGACGGCCGTCGAACGCGCGGAGAAACAAATGGCCGATCTTGGAGATCCGCTCGATATGTTCGAACACACTTACGCAGAGGCTCCGGCTACCTTGCGGGAGCAGAGAGAGGAGTTGCTCCAGGAATTGACGGCGGCGGGGGAGGTGGAAAAGAATGGCTAAGATGACGATGGTCCAGGCGCTGAACCTGGCCTTACGCCAGGAGATGGAGAAAGACGATCGAGTGATCGTTTTGGGCGAGGATGTTGGACTGGACGGAGGAGTATTTCGGGTTACCGACGGTCTCATCGACCAGTTCGGGGATCAGAGGTCGTTGGACACACCTCTGGCAGAGTCCGCCATCGTGGGCATGTCCATTGGGATGGCCATCTACGGCCTGCGTCCGGTATGCGAGATTCAGTTTTCCGGTTTCAGTTACCTCAACTTCCACCAGATCGAATGCCACGCCGCGCGCATGCGGTGGCGCTCACAGGGGCGCTATCATGTGCCGATGGTGCTGCGAACGCCCTACGGTGGCGGCGTCCGGGCCCTTGAACATCACTCCGAGAGCCGTGAGACCCTTTACGCCCATATCCCCGGTATCAAGATGGTGATCCCCTCAAGCCCACGTAATGCGCGAGCCCTCATGATCAGCGCCATTCGTGATCCCGATCCGGTGATCTTCTACGAGCCCAAGGCCGTCTATCGAGCATTCCGCGAGGAGGTTCCGGAAGAAGAAGAGACAATACCCCTCGGGAAATCCCAAATCGTGCGGGAGGGCAAGGATCTGACGATCATCTCGTACGGCGCCATGATGCGGCCCACCCTGGAGGCGGCGGTCGAACTGAAAGAGAAAGAGGGGGTCGAGGCCGAGATCATCGATTTGCTCACAATTTCACCGCTGGATGATCAGCTGTTCACCCAATCCGTGCGGAAGACAGGCCGCGCTATCGTCGTGCATGAGGCTCCCCGCACCCTTGGCCCCGGCGCGGAGGTTGTCTCCCGGCTGGTGGAGAAATCCTTCTACTACCTTGAGGCGCCGGTGGCCCGGGTCACCGGTTTTGACGTCACGATTCCCCTTTCCAGCCGCGAGCAGGCCTACATTCCCAATGCCAGGCGTATCCTGCGGGCGGCGCACAAGGTCCTGAGCGCCAAGTGACAGGAAACCCTTTAGCCCAGCTTATAAGCATAACGTTAGGTCTTAAACACTCGGGAAACGATGTGAAGGAGGGAGCATGGCCAGAGCGTTCAAGCTGCCTGACCTAGGAGAAGGCATCCACGAAGGAGAGGTCCTCGCCGTGCTGGTGGCGGTCGGCGATGAGATTCATGAGGGGGATCCCATCTTTGAGGTCGAGACGGATAAGGCGGCGGTAGAAGTACCGTCGCCTTTTACAGGAGTCGTGGCGGAAATCAAGGCCAAGCCCGGGGATATCGTCAATGTAGGTGATGTCCTGATGACGTTTGATGGAGGGCCTGAACCCGAACCGACGGCGGAGGAAAGGAGTAAGGAGGAGAAGCAAGAAAAGGAGGTGCCCAAGGAGGCGGTTTCGCCACCTGCAAAGGAGGTCGTCGACACAGCGCCAGCCACCAAGGAGGGTCCCGTTCCGGCTTCGCCGGCCACGCGACGCCTGGCGCGCGAACTGGGGGTCGATCTCCGTCAGGTCACTCCTTCCGGGCCGGCAGGTTTGGTGACCGCAGACGATGTGAGGGCCTTTGCAGGCCGGGCGGAAGAAAGACCGGCAGCACCTGAAACGGGTATGGAAAAGGCCCCTTCGGTGCCTCCTATCTCGACAAAGGCACCTCCTTTGCCGGATTTTGAAAAGTGGGGACCGATCGAGCGGGTCCCTCTGCGTTCCATTCGACGTGCAACGGCCAAACAGATGGCCTTGGCGTGGTCCCAGATCCCGCATGTCCATAATCAAGACATGGTCGACGTAACCAGGCTCGAGGAGTTCCGCCGCAAGCACAAGGCCGAGATTGAGGCCAAGGGAGGCAGGCTGACCATGACGGTCTTTGCCTTGAAGGCCGTTGCCACCGCACTCAAGACCTATCCACGGTTCAATGCCACCCTGGACACCGAAGCCGGTGAGATCATTATCAAGGACTACTACCACATCGGTGTCGCGGTGAACACGGAGGATGGTCTTATCGTCCCGGTCATCAGGGATGTTGAACGCAAGAGTATCACGGAACTCGCCATCGAGCTTTACGATCTGGTACAAAAGACCCGCGACCGTAAGACCACCCTTGAAGAGATGCAGGGCGGCACCTTCACCATCACCAATGTGGGTCCGATGGGAGGCGGCTACTTTGCCCCTATCATCAATTACCCGCAAGTCTCGATCCTGGGTATGGGAACGGCGCGCATGAAACCGGTCGTGAGAGAGACTGAAGAAAAAGGGTTTGAAATCGTACCGCGCCTCATGATGCCCGTCGTCCTTTGTATTGATCACCGAGTACTGGACGGCGCTGACGCACTCCAGTTTATACGGGTGATCATAGACGATCTCGAGGACCCTGACCAGTTGCTGATGACCATGGTCTGAGGTTGGCGAGAGTGCCCTTCTTAGGGATATATGGCCATCTCGTATGAAACTCCATGAAAGGAGGTCTCTGATACCCTGACCGGGCGAACAAGCTTTGAAATCACTGAAAATGTCATATTCGAGTACCATTTTCATGAAGTTTTCCGGTCGATCAACCTGGCCGCCCTGCGGCAAGCGGCGGCGCTGACACCGGAATCATTAAGAAAGCAACAAACCCTTTGTGAGGAGGCAACCATTCCATGGTGATGGGAGAACTGGCGCAAGAGACGGAAGTCTTGGTGATCGGCGGCGGGCCCGGTGGATATGCGGCCGCTTTCAGGGCCGCAGACCTGGGTTTGGAGGTGACCATGGTAGATATGGAGCCACGCCCCGGCGGTGAATGTCTCTTCCGCGGCTGTATCCCCTCGAAGACCCTTCTCTATCTTGCCGAGCTGATTCATGACGCCCACCGGGCTGAGGGCATGGGTATTTCGTTCGGCGAACCAAAAATGGATCTCGCGGCGTTACGACGCTGGAAGGAAGCCGTCATCGACCGCCTGGCAGATGGACTGGTCACCCTGAGCACCAAGCGCGGTGTTCAGCTCCTGCAAGGGAAGGCCGTCTTTGAAGGTTCGAATCGCATCCGGTTACAGGATTCAGAGGTCAGCCAAATCAAATTCAAACATGCCATTGTCGCCACAGGCAGCCGTCCGGTGCCCTTGAGTGGTGTTCCATTTGAGAAGGGCAGCCGTATCATGGACTCGGCGGGGGCTCTAGAATTGACAGATATCCCTGAGTCGCTCTTCATATTCGGAGGCGGCTATGTCGCCTTGGAACTCGGCACGGTTTACGCAGCGCTGGGCAGCCGCGTTACCCTGGCGGTCCGCCGAGACCGGCTCTTACGCGGGGCGGATGCAGACCTGGCAGCCCCATTGATTCGCAAGTTGAACGCCATGTTTGAGGCGATCCATTTCAACACGAGCCTCACCGCCGTCAAGGAGCTCAAGAACGAGGTTAGGGTGAAGTTGGAGGGCGAGTCCGGAGAACGTGAACAGACCTTTGATAGGGTCCTCATCGCCATTGGACGGCAGCCTAACTCTCAAGACGTTGGGCTTGAGACGACCAAAGTCAAGCTCGACGATCGTGGTTTTGTGGTCGTGAATGAGCAGCAACGCACCAATGATGATCGGATCTTTGCCATCGGTGACGTAGCCGGAGGACCGTTGTTGGCGCACAAGGCCTTCCACGAAGGCCGCGTGGCCGCTGAGGTCATCGCGGGTCAGCCTTCGGCGTTTGATGCGCAGGCCATCCCGGCGGTCGTCTACACAGACCCCCAGGTAGCGTGGTGCGGCCTGACAGAGGAGCAGGCCCGCAAACAAAAGCGACCGATCAAGGC
>CAZAGT010000170.1:0-10495 GCA_964484515.1 uncultured Desulfobacteraceae bacterium
GTCCTGAGCAGAGTCGAAGGACTCACGGCCCTGAGCAAAGCCCAAGGGCTGCGTTAGCCTCATCCCTCGTCACTGCGGCGTACGCAAAAGGCCCAAGGCGCAAGGCATGGGGCATGAGGAAAGACAAGTTGAAGACCTTCGTTGCTTTTACCTTGAGCCTGAAGCCTCAGGCCTCAAGCCGAAAACTCGCACGCCTCATTCCTCGGGATTTCTTTACCTTCGCTTTGCTTGGCTCAGTCCCCACCCCTTCGGGGCGGGTCCCCGGTTTCGGAAGTCTTGCATCTGGACATTTTCCATCAGCCTCAGAAGAATCGATCTTTCGACAGCTCCGCTAGAATGTATTGCTGATCCAATCTACTAAGGCCTTGACGCCGAAAGAGGTCATCGTAATGCCGGCGATGATGTTAAGGACGACCAAGGCCTTGTTCATACGGTAGGGCTTGGGGAGGAACACCTTGTCCGTCCAGACCATGGCCAAGCACCAGAGCCCGCAAGTCATGACACCACCGATGATAGCCGCGGGCGTGACGAGGGGCACGGGTTTGATGCCGGTGACCTTGGCGAGGATGGTCAAGAAGGCACCCAAGCCGCCCATATAGGCACAGACCCATACGCGGAACTGGTCAACGGTGGTGTCCCGAAATCGCGGAAGGATGGTCCTGAACGATTCATGGGTCGTTCGGTTCCAAACCTCATAAGCGCCGTAGAGAGTCCCGAAGATGGCGAAGAATAATCCCACCTTGTATACGATCATCAGCGCGGGATGGATCATGGTCAGGAACTGCGACTGCATGCTCACCAAATCCAAACCCGAGGGCACCTGGTGTTGTTTGTAGAGGATGGCCGCTCCTAAGACCATAAAGCAGAACGTGAAGACCAGCACCGCACCGAAAGAGATTACGGCATCAATAAACGGCGCCTTCAGCCAATGAAGCCCTTTCATCACCTCCCCGGAATCTTCAGGAAGGGGGATGGTCTGTCCTTTCTTGACCTCCATCAACAGCGCGTCGATCGCTTGGGCGTTGGGGAGACCAAGCATGCCCCAGTTTTTCTCCCGCAAAAGCCCCAAGTAACCAATGTAATCGTACGTACCCCCACCGATGGCGCCCATATACGTCACAGCCTCGACCCAGGGAGGCCTGGCGGCAACGTGTGGGAACTGCTCGATAAGCCATGGCTCATAGGGCTTCAGTTGGGGCAAAAAAACCCCCACGACGACTGCAGGCCAGTCAGGCTTTACAGAGAGGGTCGCAATAATAATGCAGACGACGAGCAGCAACACCAAGGCCGTCTGGACCTTCTCCAGGACACTATACGTCTGCAACAGGGTTATAGCGACCGTCCCAGCGATGAATATGAGGCCCCAATAATAAGGATCGCCGAACCCGACGATCCATTTTGTCAGAATTCCCAACAGCGTGGCCAGCCCCGACACGATAAAGGGAAAGCAAATGAGGCTGGGAACGGCAATGAGCAAGGGAAACCAGGCTCGCGGGCCGGGCAAATAAGCCCAGCGTTCCATGGGGTGCTCCCCGGTGAGGGTCATGTATCTCATGCCGGTGTAAACCTGGACTCCCTTCATGATGGCGCTTATCAGGAAAGCCCATATCAACGAGTATCCGAACACGGCGCCCCCCCGAGAAGCGAATAAGGTCTCACCGCTCCCAATGGTCAACGAAGCAATGATGGCGCCCGGACCGAAAAACTTGAGCATCGTCAAAATGTTACGTGACTTTAGGGTGTCGGTGATCTCGGGATAACGGAATTTCAGTGTTTCCATGATTCCCCCTAAGATCCGTAAGAGGATCTTGCCAGAGTTCTTCGGCCTTATTGCGCCAGCAGCCCATTTCCACAGCAATTCCTAGACTCTTCAGGGCTCGTTTCTGACGTCCTTTCTCAGGGTAATAATCACCCGAAGATTTTCCCATGTTCTCCCTTGATCCTCAGGACGATCAAGACGGTGCTCGACCCGACCATCTTCCGCCAACCTCCTAGGCGATGTCCTCATTGGGAACGATCGTCGCCTTGACAACGCGCATGGCCATGGCGCTTTCGATGGCCTCTGTGATCCCCTCTTCGGAAAGCGGGAACCTGCTCTGGAGTTTGTCAAAGGGATAACGGTCACGGGCGCGATGGAGCATGGCGATGCCTAGGGCAATATCGTTTCCGGTGAAGGCCCAGCTGCCGAGGATGTTGATGTCCTTGACACAGATGCGGTGCCAATTGGTTTCGATCGCACCGGCATCCGTGAATTGGCCCATTTCGACGTAGGTTCCCCCGTCACGGAGCATTTCCATCCCCTCGGGCCCGGCTGAGGGGTGCCCGCTGCAGTCCATGACCAGATCGGCCCCGAAGCCGCCGACCACGTCACGTACGGCTTTGGTCCTCGCCTCCGCGCTCGGCAGTTCATCAATCGACAGGGTCGTATCCGCCCCGAACTCACGGCACAGTTTGAGGCGGGGTTTCTCGGGTGCGCCGATGACCACGACTCGTCCGGCCCCCATTTCTTTCGCCGCTACGATAGCCAGCACCCCGATCGGCCCCGAACCTTGAATGACCACCGTATCTCCGACTTGGAAACCGCCGGCCTCCGCAGCCCGTTTGAAGGCCCGCAACGACGAGGTCAAGGGCTCTGCAAGTGATCCGAGCATCGGAGACATGTCATCCGGAAGACGATAGATCTTGGTGCCCGGCAACATCTCCAGGTCAACGTATTCCATCTCCGCCCACCCCCCCCACAGGTGGGGCGGTTTGTCGAAGGATAGATATCTCCCGTAGTAGGTCGGCGTGAGACACTTGTTGGCGGTTTTCGGGTAATGGACGCAGTAATAGCATTTCCCGCACGGCATCAGGGGCGGCAGCATGACCTTGCTGCCCACCGCCAGCGGATTCCCCATGAAATCCTCTTCAAGTGCGGGCCCCTTGTCTACGATCACTCCCGCCACTTCATGGCCCAGGGTCAGAGGCCAGGGCAGCGGCTTCGGCCAGTGCCCTTTGAGTATATGAAGGTCCGTACCGCAGATGCCGCATGCCCCGACTTGAATGAGTGCGGCCTTGGCGGGGATTTTTGGTCGCGGCACCGTCTCGATCTGAGGCGAAGCCCCGGGCCCTTCAAACACGGATACGCGTACATCAGCCATCTTGCATTCCTCCGGAAATGGAACGGAATAAGTTGAGGTGAAAAACGTCGCAGGCCAACGTGGTCAGGTTTTACAGGACCTTCGGGATGTTTCCCCTATTTTCGAATACCCATAAGGAGGTCATGGGAGCAAACGGGGTTTCCTAAATCCTGGTCGTCGAAGTAAAGGGATTTCAGGGAGCGAGGCGTATGAATACCTCGGCTTAAGGCTTGAGGAAGGGTTTCAGGAACTCTTTTGTCTTTTGCTTCTGCCCCCCCCGGCCTTCCACCATGGTTTATCAGGGGTTGGACGGGCGATCGTTCTGTGTGCACCTCAGGTGAACAAATAATTCAGCTCCGGTGGAAGTTCTGTTCGATTACCCTCGTCATCCTCACCGTAATTGCATTTAGCCAGGATTTTCAGATCATTCAGTATCCGTCTGTCCCCTTTGAATAGGACCGTCTTGTAGCCATGTCGGGCGATCAATCCGGCACCCATGGTTATACTGAGGACACTTCCGGCATCGAACTGTTGACCATCGACCATCATGGTCAGCTCCGTTCCATGGTAGTTTACGAGGCGAGCCACCAGGGTCGCCGGCCTTAAATGAAAACCCAATTTCTGCGGCACATTCAGCTCACAGGAGTCCACTTCGGTGTATTCCGCGAGGATGCTCGTCGCCAATTGCTTAGCTGCCCGCAAGTATTTGTCAGCGTAGAAAAGGGCGAAATCGACCGTAATGGCTAATAGCTTGTCCTGATCGATGATAGCCGATACGTCATACCCGGCCCCGCCGGGTCCGACCTTCTGAACATGCCTTTGATAAAAATGCGAGAGCCAGTTCACCACACTGAGGAGATGGAGGGGCACTGAGATATACCCGCGAAGTTTCTTCAGGCGCGCGTCTTGCTTTTCCAGGGGGGTGCGCTTCACCGAATGATCATAGGTGGACTGGAGATTGTGGACGAGGGCGAGGACCTCGCGGGAGTTCTCCTCGTTAAGCTTGTTGGGGATCCATTCTTTGGCGGGAACCGAACGGCTTTTTTCGAAGTCCCACCCGAAGTTGTCAAATTTTTGAATGACGTGCAGATACTGGGTTGCGATCTTAGCGACGACTTCCCGGACATCCGAGACCTCCTCCTCATGAATCGTGAAGGGAAGACGCTTCTGGGGATAGATCTCCTTTAAAAGGTTCTCATCCAAGGTATCATCCGGAAACTGGATCCCCAGTTTCAAGGACTCCGTCTTGATTGCTCCAAAGAGACGCAGAATGGTTTCATCGAAATACTCGGATGCCATTCGAGCCGCCTTTTTGAATTTCCCGATCTCCTTGCCTTTCAGGCTGTACGCCGGAAGTCTATTGAGAATATGTTTGAGGATGAATGCGACCTTGGCGAGGTTCCTCACGCACGCCACCAGTTCACTGAAGGCAAACCAAGTCCGATTTTCCCTTGCGCAGTGATCGTCTAAGAAGCTCTCCAGCTCCTCGGCTTCCTCAATCAAATGGGCATAGAATTTTCGGGAACGGGGCCAATCGTCTTCCTGAATGGAATTGTAGATCCGGAAGAGGTCTTGCGCATAGTCTTGGGCCAACGGAAGAAAATCTGACTCAGCTATGAGTTCGGTTAGAGATGTTTTCATATTGCGGTCCCTCATGTATAAGGCTCAAACGTTCTAATTTTAACATAAGTAGTTGGATTAAGCCATTTTTTTGTTAGCAGATCATTAGAAAACATCTCTTCCCGATGCTTTTCGGTCTCTTGTCTATTGCTGAGAGTCGATTATCGCGCTTTCGGTTTGGGGAGGAACACGTGATTCCTTACTTGATCGAAAAATGAAAACATGCTTTTATCCTCCCCGCAGGATCATGGCCAATGAGCGGACAATGCGTTCTGCCAAAGAACAGAACGCATTCCAACTCTCAAGCCTTGAGCCCGAGAATCTGGGTACTTCATTTCCCGGGGCCTTAGAGGCCGGCCATTCCCAAGACGCAGTGCTGAGTGAACCCAAAATCTGCACTGGGGGCGTCCCGGCGGTCTATGAGGTGAAGTGACTCAATACGGCCGCAGGTTCAACCCTCAGCTTGAAGGGAGGTAGTTAACCATGGCAGGAAAGAAACGGCTGGCGGCGTGGGTGGTCTTGACGGTTTTGTTGGTATTTGGTGCGGATCCCGCACCGGCGAAGACCATCCGCTGGAAGGTGCAGAGTCTGTTCGGGTCCGGTGAATTGACCTACAAGACCTTTGTTGATTTCTGCGATAACGTCAAGAAGATGACCAAGGGTCGCCTGGTCATGCAGCCTTTGCCGGCGGGCACCATTGTGCCGAGTTTTGAAATGCTGGAGGCGGTCCAGGACAATGTGCTGCAAGCCATGTACACGGGCGCGGCCTATTACTCCGGAAAAGAGCCCGCGATGGCCATCTTCAGCGATTTGATCTACGCCTATAACGCACCCTGGGAGCCCGAGGCCTGGTTCTATTACGGGGGCGGCCGCGAGCTCATCAATGAGGCCTACAACCGGTTTGGCGCCACCTGCATCGGCGTCGTCCAATGGGGATTTGAATCCTTCCCATCCAAGTTCCCTATTAAATGCATGGCCGACTACAAAGGACACAAGTTTCGCTCTCCCCAGGGAATGACTGCCGACCTGCTGGCCGGATTGGGCGCGGGCGTGGTGATCCTGCCCGGCGGCGAGGTATACTCGGCCCTGGATAAGGGTGTCATCGATGGAGCCGACTGGGGAACCCCCTCGATGAACCATCGGATGGGCTTCGATCAGGTGGCCAAATATTTCATCTACCCTGAATACCGATCCCTTCCGATCAGTGATTTCACGGTCAATACGAAGCAGTGGGAAAAACTACCGGACGACCTCAAGGCCATTCTCGAGTGCGCCGTGAGGACGTGGAATCAGGATACGATCCAACGGGTCGCCCTCGATGACAGGGATGCGGTCCGGAAGATGGAGGCCAAGGGCGTCAAGGCCGTAGCCTGGCAGAAAGAGGAAATCCGGGCCGCGCGGGAGTACGCTCGCCAACACGTGTGGCCGGAATGGGCCAAGAAAAGCGCCCTGTCTAAAAAGATGCATGAATCCCAGTTGAATTGGCTCAAGAAGATCGGCAACATCGAGTAGCGGCATGAACGAGACAGGGTCTGAGGGTGCCGCCGGCTGGGGCAGCTTGAAGAAGTTTGTCGAGGCCGTAGAATGGGTTTCCCTCTGGGCGGGCAAGCTATCCGCGTATTTGACACTCCCGGTCATCTTCGTCGTTTCCTACGAAATCGTCTCTAGATACGTGTTTCACCGGCCGACGATCTGGGCGGTCGAGACGATGATTTACGGTTGCGCCGTGATCTATGTCATGGCGGCGGCGTGGGCCTTGCTGGACGGGCGGCATGTCAGGATCGACATGGTCTACGAGAAATTCTCTCCCCGCAAAAAGGCCCTGCTGGACTCCATCACCTTCCTGTTTTTTGCCCTCTATATCGGCATGATGGTGTGGGCCACCGCGAAATATGCTTGGCGCTCGGTGGCCATCCTTGAGATGTCCGACTCTCCCTGGCGACCTCCACTGTGGCCGATGAAGGTCTTTTTAGCGGTGGGGGTCTTCTTGATCCTACTTCAGGGCATCGCGAAGTTCATTCGGGATCTGCACTTCGCGTTAACGGGAAAAAGCCTGTGAGTATCGAACTGATCACACTGCTCATCGTCTTGACCTTTATCGTCCTGTTGGTGGCCGGCTTGCCTTTGGCCTGGACTATGGGGGCCACCGCCGTCATCTTCACCCTGATCCTCTTCGGGCCTTCGGTCATGGTCATGCCCGTCTCACGGGTATTCCGGCTGATGATGAACTATGTCCTGGTGGCCTGTCCGTTATTTATCTTCATGGCCACGATCCTTCAACAATCCGGCGTGGCGGACGACCTGTTCAAAGCGGTTCATATCTGGTCGGGCCCGTTTCGCGGCGGCCTGGCCATCGGGGCCATCGTCTCCTGCACGTTGATGGCTGCCATGGTCGGCATCATCGGCGCCGAGATCGTGACCTTCGGCCTGATCGCTCTGCCGGCCATGCTGGAGCGGAAATACGATCACCGCATCGCCCTTGGGAGCATCTGCGCAGGCGGTGGAATGGCCACCCTCATCCCGCCCAGCGTCGTCTTCATCGTCTACGCTATGATGGCGGGGGCCTCGGTCGGCGAGCTATTTATCGGCGGTATCATCCCCGGCTTGCTCCTGGCCGCCCTGTTCACGGGCTACATCATCATCGCCTGCTGGATCAAGCCGGAGATGGCCCCGGCCGCCAGCGTTGAGGAGCGTAGCGTTCCCCTACGCCAAAAGGTGGCGATGCTGAAGGGGCTCATTATGCCGGGGATCCTGGCCTTCGCAGTCCTGGGCTCAATCTACACCGGTGTCGCCACTCCATCTGAGGCGGCCGGTGTGGGCTGTGTCGGCGCCCTGTTCTCCGCGGCCTATAACCGCCGACTCACCTGGAGCGGCGTCAAGAGCGCTCTCTACGAGACAGCCAAGGTCACCGCCATGTTGTACTGGCTATTGTTTGGGGCCCAGACCATCATTGGCGTGTACGCCTTGGCCGGCGGCGATGAGTTTGTCAGGAATGCCGTCACGGCTCTTCCCTTTGGCAAGTGGGGCACCATCATCGGCATGCAGGCCATCATGATCTTTCTGGGCATGTTCCTCGATTGGGTGGGGATCGTCTTTCTGACCATGCCGCTTTTTGTGCCGATCATCGAAGATCTGGGTTTCAGTAAGGTCTGGTTCGGCGTGGTGTTCTGCATGAATATGCACATCTCCTACCTCTCACCCCCTTTCGGCCCCTCGATCTTCTACCTCAAGAGTGTCGTCGGAGAGGAGATCTCAGTGGTCGACATCTATAAGGCCAACCTACCCTACGTCTGGCTCACTCTTGTGGCCCTTGCCTTAACCGTGATGTTCCCTCAACTTTCGCTCTGGTTGCCGGCTCAAATGCTGGGACGGAGTGGATAACAAGCGACGCAAGAGCATTTTGTCATTTCAAGGTCACTCCATGACCTAGGAATTTTTTTCGCTTATCTCCGCAGCCGAAATGCACAATTCGTCGTCAGCCAGGTTGGACGCCTACCTGAGCTTGAGATAGCGATGGACGAGGAAAAGTTCAGCGTCACGGGACGATAGCCCCACAGAGAACACAGTTACGACCTCCCAGGTGAGCGATCCGGTTCTTTTCGTCTGACCCATTCCGAATTAGAAGGGCAGGGCAAGCCTCGCCGAGTTTCGTAGTCACGTCCCGTCTCGATCTTTGTCAAGCGAGAATTGCTGAATACAAGAATCTTAAGCAAGTTCATCGTCCTTTCATATTTCCTAAGAAGAGATCAACGTAATCACCGTATCCTTCATCGCTAAGATCTTCTTTAGGGACAAATCGAAGTGCGGCTGAATTGATGCAGTACCGCAATCCGGTCGGCGGAGGACCGTCTGGAAAAACATGTCCGAGATGGGAGTCTCCATGCTTGCTTCTTACCTCAGTTCGCTCCATAAGCAGGCTATGGTCTTGATGTTCCACAATGTTGTCAGGGACCAATGGCCGCGTAAAGCTGGGCCAACCACCAGTCCCAGAGTTGAACTTGTCGGTCGAACTGAACAGTGGCTCACCACTTACAATATCAACGTAGATTCCTTCTTTCTTGTTGTCCCAGTATTCATTGTGAAACGCAGGCTCGGTGCCTCCGAGCTGTGTTACTTCGTATTGCATCTGGGTCAGTTGTTTCTTCAGAACCTCATCGCTTGGTTTGTGATATTTTGAAGTGAGCTTTGGTGAAGTTTTTTTCGGCACCTTGCCCCAAGTCTTTTCGATAAATCGATCTCGTCCCGATCCGGAGCGGTAGGACTTATAACGAATGGGTTTTTTCTCGTAAAAATCCTGATGATACTCTTCAGCCCTGTAAAAGGTCCGCAACGGAATAATTGGGGTTACCATGGGGCGTTTGAAGACATTGGACTTTTCAATTTTGGCCTTCGATTCTTCAGCCAGTGCCTTCTGTTTTTCATCATGGTAGAAGATAGCCGTGCGATACTGAGGCCCACGGTCGACAAACTGCCCCGCGTCATCGGTCGGGTCCACATGCCGCCAGAAGACCTCAAGTAGTTCAGTATAGGTTATTTTTTCAGGATCGTACAAGACCTGCACCGCTTCGTAGTAACCGGTCTTACCGGAGGAGACCTGCTTATAAGTGGGGTTCTCTTGACTGCCGCCGGTATAGCCGGAGATGACTTCCACCACTCCATCAACCTTCTCAAAATCCGACTCCATGCACCAGAAGCATCCGCCGGCAAAAGTAGCCTTATTTAGCTTTTTGTCGCTATATCCATGTTCTATTCCCTTGGCTTCGACCTGATTTTGATCTCTTAGCTGGTGAAATCCAAACAGTATCGTTCCGACTAGGATTGTGATTGAGAGAATAATGATTGTTTTCATAGCCGCACCGCCCTTTCCTAATTGATTGTTTGAATTGTGAACGACACCACGTTCCTCGAATGGTTGCGAGGTATTCCCGTTCTTTGCGGGTTGACTGGAATCTAAGTGTCGTAATTCACAAGATCATCACGGAAATATAACTTTTTTGTAACAAATGCGAAAATCGTTCAATGATCCGTCGCATGAGCCCAAGTGTCGCCACTCGGATTCCATTGATAAGGCGAGGAGTATGGCATTATCTGAGCGATCAATTCATATGCCGTTCCAATAAACCTATGATGACATCATACCTACCCATCTCCCTTGCTGATGTAGACCCTTGACCCTTCCCATATTCCACTGCCCCGCTCCGCGACGCTCGATCATGTCCATTTCTGCTCCGGAACCCTCACGTAAAAGAGTCGTTCGTCATTCTTCTTGAGTTCATCCCGAAAGTCATCATCAATCGCAGTTGTTACAAAAGTCTTATTCTTTTGCGACATTTCTGTGAGACTTTTCAGTTACCTGTCTCCTAGATCTCCGCTTTGGATCGGATTCAATGGACAAGAGAAAGGAGGTGATTTAGGTACAGCCAAAAATCTTGCACCAATACACTTACCTTACCGACAAATAGACGGAGGTGCTGCCATGACTTAAGAATTTACGTGTTGTTTATGCTGCTCTTTGACGCGAGACGCTCCAATCGGTTGTTCAATATGCTTCAAGAAGACGATGTCTTTGGATAGGAATGCTGCTCGCTTAAACCGCCCGAATTGTGCCTGCAAACTGACTATCTCATTCACGATTTTGACCTCAAGACCAATAAGGAGGCTCACATGAAACAGAGAATATCCTTCACCTTACTGCTGTCTTTATCCCTACGTTGCATAAACAACACGACAGAAGGTGTGTAAAGACAATAATAACA
>CAZAGT010000171.1:0-10325 GCA_964484515.1 uncultured Desulfobacteraceae bacterium
TGCACCCTTGGCGCCTGGAATCTGCAGCATCCTCGACTTTTGCAACGTTAGGGTAGAGGGAGAAGAAGGAACGGAATATTCTTCTGTTGGGTGGTTTGAAAGTGCTTGGTTTGATCTTAGGAAAAAATATCCGGCAACATGTGAAGTTTCGCTATCCGTTGGTGATCTGGGCAATCGTACTGACCACGATTTCATCGCTTTTTGTTGTCATTCCGGCTTACCTCCTGCAACCATTCGTGGACCAGGGGATGAGAGGGGGTGCAGAGGTGGTGAGCTGGAAAATCCCCTGGATCGCTATCGAACCCGGATCTCTTTTTTCATGGCACCGCACCGAGCTTGTCCTCATGGAAAGTGTATCGCCGAACAGACTTCTTATCATCCTTACGGTCATCGCGTTTGTATCGGTTTCCTGTAAATCGATCACGATTTATCTGGCCGGGCTCTGTTCCGCCGCCTTTTCAAACAGGGCGGTGCAAGATTTGAGGGTGGATCTCTTCAAGAAGTTCGTCAACCTGCCACTTAGCTTTCATCACCAAACAAAGAGCGGGGAGCTGATAGCTAGGGCTACGGCGGATCTCACGGTGACGCAGGCCCTGGTTTCAAATATCATCGTCGGCATTATCCAATATCCATTAACGATTTTGGTGTTCTTGGCGTATCTTGTGTTCATGAATTACAGGCTCACCCTGCTGGTCTTTATTGCTGTTCCCTTGATTGTTGGATTAGTGCGGCTGTTCGGGCGAAAGGCTAAGAAGCACGCCACCAGAGTACAAGACGCGGTCGCCCAGGTGACTTCAGCCTATCAGGAAGCCCTACTCTGTCTCAAGGTTGTCCAGGGTTTCTTCACAGCGGAGCGGGAGGCGCGTGCTTTCGGGACCTTGGCGCAGAACCTTTATGAAAAGGTCATGCGCTGGAGCAAATGGTATCTCGGGCTTGGCCCCATGATGGATGTTTCCGTATTTTTGCTGCTACCCGCAGTGTTTATTGTAGGCAAGATTTATTTTCAGCATACGCTGGGGGAATTGATGTCCATCGTCTACGCCTTCTCACGGGTATACTCGCCTGTCAAAAGGCTGGCGGGCGTGAATAGCGAGCTTCGCACCCTGCAAGGGGCAACCGAGCGGGTCTTCGAAATCATGGGAACCGAAGTGGACATTCGGGAAGATCCGAATTCACGACCTTTAGAGCGTTTCAAGAGAGAAATCCAGTTTCATGACGTAAGCTTCAATTATGCATCATCCGAGTTAATCTTGAAAGATATCTCTTTCATGGTGAGAGCGGGAGAGATGGTTGCGATTGTAGGTACAAGCGGCGCTGGCAAAAGCACCTTGCTCGATCTTATCCCAAGATTCTATGATGTCACCAGTGGCAGCATTACCATCGATGGCAGCGACGTCCGAGGGGTGACGCTCGGATCGCTTCGTAAACAGATTGGAGTAGTAAATCAGGAAATCATGCTTTTTCATGACACTGTTGCGAATAATATCAGCTATGGGAATTCCGACACAAGCATGTCTAAAATTGTGGCCGCCGCAAAAGCGGCTCACGCCCATGGATTTATCAAAGCCCTCCCTAACGGCTACGAAACGCGCATCGGCGATCGGGGGAGTCTTTTGTCGGGGGGGGAGCGACAAAGACTGGCCATTGCACGAGCCCTCTTGATTAAACCCTCTATCTTGATTATGGATGAAGCCGCCTCGGCTCTTGACGCGGAAAGTGAGCGGCTCGTGCAGGAAACCCTTGAAAAACTGCGGGGACGGCTGACTATTATAGTGGTTACGCATCGACTGAGCACGATAATGAACGCCGATCGGGTCTATGTGCTGGAGAAGGGCCGAATCGTCGAATCGGGCACACGAGATGAACTGCTCGCACTCGGAGGGCGTTTTCGAGCATTCCACGATATTCAGCACGGGTGATATCCTCTGGCCTAGCCGCAAAACCCGTCTTTTTCCTTAGGATCCACGCAAGAACAGGTTTGCCCCGAATAAGCGCCTCCATTTGGTGGCGACTCAAGACAAGAGCTTGCGCTGCATTCCTCGTTTTTGAACAGAGACCCCCATGGCTGGACCGATCGTATGCTGATGCGTTTCAAGAGACCAAACTGTTACCTCGCAACTGAATGCCATCACCCGGTCGAAAACACCTTCTGATTTTTGAGCCTCGCTTAGAAGGGCACCATCTGACGTGGCTGCGCTATGTTATTGAAGATTTTTTAGCGGGTGGATTCACTTTGACAGTCGGATTGGATTGGCGACCGGAAGCAAGAGAATGCATTCGGAATCACCTTTCATCTTTAGTCGACAAAGTCGCCATAATCTCGGTTTTCGACAAGAAACGAAAGCTGCGCGGAGGAGGGAAGGTTAAGGCGCTAGCAGAATGCTTCCGTGAAAGCAAGGCTGAGGAGGTTTTTGTCAACAGCCTGGATGAGTTTTTGTCGCGCTGCCTCAGGCTTGCTGCCTTGGGACTATATCCGCCTGAAAGACTCAAGGGACGTTTGAATGGTATTTATTTTCGTCCTCGATTTCTGACGAATCGAGATCGGTCGTTCGCGAGTGCAATCAAGTTGAGCGGTTTTCGCCGCCTCTGTCGCCAAGGATGGTTCAGAAGGATCTACCTTATGGATGAATACCTTTACGCAACGATGAAGGTTCAACATCCAAACTATCCATTTCACCTGCTACCAGATCCTTGGCATGGAGATTTTTCGCTTCGCCCGGACGATGCCCGCAAATCACTGGATATTCCCACAGACAGATTTGTGCTGTTACAGTATGGAATTGGCACGCGAAGGAAGGGTTTGCATTTGGTTGTTCGCACGGTACTCGATCTAGCTTCGACGCCGCGTCTATTCTTGTTGTGCGTCGGTCAAATCCGAAATGATCGCGAGATTCTCACGGGCCTCGATCAACTCAAAAGGCAAGGGATGGCCCGGGTTCTAGATCGTTATGTCTCGGATCTTGAAGAGCGGCTATCCTTTTGTGCCAGCGATGTCGTATTGTTACCTTATGTCAACCATTTTGGATCGAGCGGTGTCCTGGCGCGGGCGGCTGCTGCGGGTAAGATGGTCATAGCTTCAGATGAAGGACTTGTCGCACGGCGGGTTCGCGAACACGGTCTCGGGTGGCTTTTTAGATCCGGCAACGTCAAGGAACTTCAAGCAAACGTGAAGAACGCAATGACATTGTCAGCCGAAGAGGTGGCTCAATTTGGTCATGCTGCTCTACGTTATGCTTCTTTGTGCTCACGGCCTCTATTTAGGAAAGCCTTGCTGGCGCCATATGCCGCCCAAAAAGCTTCAGGCCCTGAGGTGCAACATCAATGTGCTTTTCCCCTAAGCCTGTAGGATGCCGGATTCCGGTCGACCCGATCCGATAGCACAGCAGTTAAATTCGGTGTATCAATTTAGGTTTTTGAAACAAGTCAACGTCCGGCCACGGGGGTCTCTTTTCAAAAACGAAACGATACCCGCTCGAACGCGGAAAAAGCTGCCAAGCAAGGCGGCCGACGCAGATTGGCAGAATGAGCACAGGCACTTAGTCCGGCTTATTCCCAGGTGGCCCTTCGGCCGCCTCGGGTAGCGCCTTATGCCCGGACCTTGCACTCAATTCCTCGTTTTTGAAAAGAGACCCCCGTGACCGGACGGATCGTATGCGCTAACGCGTTTCAAGAATCTAAAATGTTGTAATTCGGTAGCTGGCTTTGGGGAAGAAGCTGACGTCCAGTCCAAGGTGCGCTCGATTTCAAAAAGCGAAATGGTTACCGTACAGGCACGGCGGTACCTGTTTGAAACTCATTAAAGCGTCATTTCCTTAAAGGTGTTTGGAAGGCTTGAGCCGTTGGGGAAGCTGAAGTTGCCTGTCCGAAAGATAGGGATCGTGATCCCTAAGTACACGACGATCGGTGGGGGGGAGAAATTCGCCTTTGAATTAAGCGAAAGGATAGCTCGAGATCAACGCTATGAAGTCCATGTCTTTGCCAACAAATGGGAGGTCTTTTCCGACCGAATTGCGTTCCATAGGGTCCCTCTAATATCGTTTCCAAGGTTTTTGAAGCCGATAAGCTTCGCCTACCTTGCGGAGCGTAGGATGGCGAGAGAACATCTTGATCTGGTCCATTCACACGAAAGAATCTTCAATGCAGATTTGTACACTGTCCATAGTATCCCTCATAGGATTTGGGTTCGGGATGTTCGAAAAAGAAGATTGGGATTGTATGACTACGCTGTTGAATTTGCTGAAAAACGGATGATCCGTGATGCGAAAAGGCGGAGATTCCTTGGGGTGTCAAATCTGACTAAGGAAAAGTACTGTGGGCAGTACAAACTGAACTGCCTAGGGTTTGATGTGCTTAATCCGGGCGTTGATCTTGAACGATTTACGCGATTCCATCGGTCTGAGTGTCGTGCGGATATACGAAGGCGGTTCAACATACGCAGCTCCGATATCGTCGTTTTGTTCGTGGGGATGAATTTTGAAATAAAGGGGCTTGGCAAACTGCTGGCCGCCGTCGCCTTCACAAAGAAGAAGTACAGCGCTGCTGGACTTAAGTTGCTGGTGATCGGAAAAGGTAACTACAAGAAATACATGCGATTGGCTAAGGAGTTGGGTATACGGGATGACATTATTTTTGCGGGAATTTGGAAACAGGACATTGAACAGGTATATTTAGCGTCTGATATTTATGCCATGCTTTCGGAGTTTGACACTTTCGGTATGGTTGTCTTGGAAGCCATGGCGGCCTCGTTGCCCGTGATCATCAGTCGTAACGTAGGGGCTAAGGATATAGTCGCAAGCGGGGGTAATGGCTACATTGTCGAAGCTGACAATGTTGAGTCCGTGAGCTCCAAGCTCGCTCGTATGTTAAGCGAGGATCAGCGGACCCAGATGGGACGTAAAGCACAAGAGACGGCTCTTGAACATACGTGGGATAAGGTGACGGAAAAGGTCAGGGAGACGTACGAGGAGCTTACGAAGGAGTTCCCCGTCAATTAGCTTGATGGGCTGTAAGACCAAATGTTTGTTTTGAGATCGATCATCTTCAGGTACATTTTCAACGAGATGTGGCCGACCTATTTGGTTTGCCATCTGACTTTCGGCGTGATTATGGTCGGCACCAAGATGTTGAGCGTTACCGAATGGGTGCTGAACCGTGGTGTTAAGCCAAGCCAAGTCTTGAAACTGATACTCTGTCTATTCCCCAATATCTTGCTGTTTGCTTCACCCGCTGCCTGTCTGATGGCCGTACTAATTGCGTTTCTGCGCCTCTCTGGAGATAATGAGATAACGGCGTTAAAGGCTTCAGGGGTCAGTCTTTATCAATTACTGCCTCCGGTATTCGTCTTAGCGTTCATCGGTTATTTGATTGCCGCGTTTATCGCGCTCTTTGGCGTACCCTGGGGAAACCGATCATTTAAAGACCAACTTTTTGAAATCGTTGAGAACGGAGTGGATGTAAACATAAAACAAGGAATCTTCAGTGAAATATTTAGAGGGGTGGTTTTCTATGTCAACAGCATAGATACCAAGGACGGTATCATGAAGGATGTATTTGTCGCGGATCGGCGGGATCCGTCTATGGTGAATACTATCGTAGCCAAGGAGGGAAGGATCATAAAACTTCCGAAATCAAGAATGATAACCGTTCATTTTGCCGACGGGACTATTTTCATGGTAGGCAAAGAACTCGAGTCCGCTCGGACCTTGAAGTTTAATACCTATGATCTGAACATCAGTTTAGACGACCTCCTTACATCCTTCGCCTTGAGGGAAAAGGCCCCTAAAGAGATGTTCACAACGGAACTCATGAGCGAAGTGCAAAGAAGCCAGAAAAGAGATTCAGAATATAATGCCCTGGTTATAGAGTTGTTGGAGAGGTTTTCGATCCCCGTGGCCGTCTTTTTTATCGGTCTGGCCGGTGCTCCATTAGGAGCTCAAATCAGATCCAGTGGGCGTTCATTTGGTATTTTCGCGAGTCTGGTCATCTTTCTTGCATATTACACGTTTTTTCTGGGAATGAAGAGCCTGTCTGAAACAGAGGTTATTTCACCGTATGTCGGCATGTGGATTCCCGATTTATTCCTTGTTCTTTGCAGTATCTATCTCATTAGGCGGGCGGCCAGGGAACGTCCCTTCAGGGTCTTGCGGCGGTTCGCCTTTGGGTGATAACGCTCCTGAGGGAGAGATCCTTCTGGAGGCAAGATTTGAGGAGGTCTTGAGAGAAGGTCAAAGGACCGTTCAGGCACTTGATGACCGCAAAAAAGTAGCTTCATCAGAGTTGTTTCCCAGAATCACCGGATCCTGGAATAAATTGCGGTTGATTTTAGGGCCTGTTCGGAGGAGTCAAAAGTATTCGTGTGGAGAGCACGCACGGATAAGAAAGTGAGCGATCATCTGGTTCGCATTCTCCGTATCATTGCGCGTCTGAACATCGGCGGCCCGGCCATCCAGGCCGTCGCCCTATCAAAGGCCTTTTCTGAGGAACCCTATGAAAGCCTCCTCGTCTGCGGGCGAGTTGGGCAGGATGAAGGCGACATGTCTTATTTCGCCGAGGAGGGAGGCGTTCAGCCACTCATCATCCCGCAGCTAGGGAGAGAGTTGTCTCCGATGGCGGACCTGCGCTCTTTCATGGCTCTGCGGAAGATTATCAAGCGTTTCCAACCACAAGTTATTCATACCCACACGGCCAAGGCGGGAACGCTGGGTCGCCTTGCGGCCCTGAGTTTTAACCTCTTTAGACGCCGTCGCGGGCGTATTCGAGTCTTCCACACGTTCCATGGCCACGTATTTCACAGCTACTTCGGTTTCGCGAAGGGATTCATCTTTATTCAGATCGAAAGGCTCTTGGCCCGATTCACCGATTGGATCATCGTCATAAGCCCGTCGCAGCGGGACGACATCTGCCAACGTTTCCAGATAACCGACGCGGAGAGGGTCAAGATCATTCCGTTGGGGTTCGATTTGTCACGTTTCATAGACGACAAAGTCAAGAATGGCGATCCCCACGGCCGGAAACCTACTAGCAACACGTTCAGGGCCTTGCGGGTTGGTGTCGTCGGAAGACTGACCCAAGTAAAGAACCATCGAATGTTCTTGGAGGCCGTCAAATGGCTTAAGGAGGATGGTAAGGGCGATCTCTACAGGTTTCTGATCATCGGTGACGGTGAGCTCCGGGAGGAGTTGGCCAGGTACGCCGCTGAACTTGAGGTGCAGGATTTGGTCGTCTTCACCGGCTGGCAAAGGGATATGCCGGCTGTCTATCGAGATTTGGATGTTGTCGCCCTGACCTCCCTGAACGAGGGGACACCCGTGAGCTTGATTGAGGCCATGGCCGCTTCAAAGGCTGTGGTGTCAACCGCCGTTGGTGGTATTCCCGATTTGTTGGGTGAGGTTCAAGCCACCTCACCGTCGGGCTTTGGCCTGACCGCAAAGGGCGTCCTAGTCCCCTCCGAAAACGCAAGGATCCTGGCCCGTGCGCTCGTCTTCCTGTCGGAGAATCATAAATTGCGCCTGAGGATGGGCGCAAAGGCCCGCGAATATATAATCGCGCGATACTCGTTGGAAAGACTGGTAAAAGACATGGAAACATTGTATCATGAGACGCTCGATCATTGAATGTCCCGCATCGATAGGGCGCTACCCTTACACGGGATGTCATCTGTATACGCCATGAATGTGTTGCCCCTTTACTACTACCTCCTTTTTTTTGCATGCAGCTTCGTGCTCTCGGTGTTGTTGACGCCCCTTGTCAGAAGGCTTGCCGTGCGCACGGGGCAAGTAGCCGTTCCGAAAGATACCCGCTGGCATAAGAAAGAAACGGCCCTCATGGGCGGCGTCGCGATCTTCGTGGCTACCGTGGCGGGCTGGCTTCTGTCCGGGACGCTCACGAACTGGCAGGCCTACGAGCCCTACTTACCTTTGCTACTTTGCACGGCCGCGATCTTTGTCTTGGGTCTTATTGATGATATCTATAACGTCGATCCACAACATAAGCTGGCTGCCCAAATTGTGATTGCCTCGGTCATGCTGATGTTCGGCTTCAGACTGGATTGGACCTTTTCCAAGACCGCCAATCTATTCCTTACCATCATCTGGATTGTGGGTATCACCAACGCCTTTAACCTCCTTGACAACATGGATGGGCTCGCGGCCGGCATCGCCCTCATAGCGGGAACCTTTCTCTTCCTGACCCATTACCTGAATCCCAATTGGAATCCCTTCACGGGACCGATCTTGCTCATGAGTGCAGCATACCTGGGCGCAATCTCGGGGTTTCTGATTTACAATTTTAATCCGGCCTCAATCTTCATGGGTGACGCCGGCAGCCTGTTCATCGGCTTTGTCATGGCCAGCTTGACGGTTGTCGGCAGTTCCGGCAAGAGCGTGGGCGACAGCGTCGGTCACTTGCTATCGGTGATTGCCATTCCGATCCTCATCGTGTTCATTCCGATTTTCGACACCGGGTTTGTGAGTGTCATGCGGAAGCTTTTTCGGCGACCTATTTCGCAGGGCGGAAGGGATCATTCCTCTCACCGCATGGTTGCGATCGGTCTCTCCGAGCGAAAGGCCGTTTTGGTCCTCTATGTCTTCGCCGTCATCTCCGGTGTGATCGCCCTGGGCCTTAACTACCTCAGTGTGGGCACGGCCCTGGTTCTGATTGTGCTCTACCTGCTATTCGTGATGTTCTTCTGGATCTACCTCGGGAGAGTGAAAGTTTATGGGGAGGATTCCGTCCTATCCCATAGCGATAAGGGTGCGATCACCCCCATCCTGGTCCGATTTTCCTACAGGAGAAGGCTCTTTGAGGTTTTGCTGGACCTGATCCTGATCACAACGGCCTATTATGCCGCCTATCTGCTCCGCTTCGAGGGGCCGGTCTATTACCTTATTGGCCCTGACTTTGAGTTCTTTTTGAAGTCCTTGCCCATCATGGTGGCTTGCCAGATATGTTGCTTCTATCTCATCGGGATCTACCGCGGGGTCTGGGAAAGCACCAGCATCAGCGATCTGATCGATTACGGGAAGGCCATCACGTTGGGAACCGTCGCGGCGATGCTCATCCTTCTCTTCCTGTATCGATTTCAAGCGTTTTCCAGGGCCGTCTTTATCATCTACTGGGTCCTTATGCTGGTCTTTGTATCTCTTTCGCGGCTTTCCTTTCGAATCGCTGAGGAGGGGATCAAGAGAAGTAGACAGAAGGGTAGAAAGGCGCTCATTTACGGTGCCGGCGTGGGGGGGCAGATGGTGGCCAAAGAAATCGAGAACAACCCCCATCTCGGCTTGGTCCTTGTCGGCTTTGTGGACGACAACCCGAGGAAGCACAAACGAAAAGTATTGGGTTACCCTGTACTCGGGAGCCAAAAGGAATTGCAGAAAATCATCGAAAAAAAGGGCGTTAGCGAGGTCATCATTTCCTTCAGGCAAAACGGTGTCGAAAAGCACAAGGAGATTAGAGCGCTCTGTCACGGGTTGAGTACGGAGGTCGAAGTACGGCAGATGAAGCTCACGATCAGTTAGCACCGGCCTCAATCGATAACGGGGAGACGTGAAGAAGGGGGGTTGGCAGAGCAACCCCTTTTTTGTTTCCAATTGACAACGTTTACCTGACACCGATAAAATTCTGTAACCATTTCATCTGAGGTACGCCAGTGGACTTCAGCCTCTCCATGGAACAGGAGATCCTGCGCAACTCGGTCCGGCAGTTTGCGGAGCAAGAAATTAGACCGGTGGCGAGGGAACTGGACGAGAAAGAGGAGTTCTCCTATGACACCATGCAGAAGATGGCGGAACTGGGCCTTTTCGGGATGTTCGTATCGGAAGAATTCGGCGGTCAGGGGATGGACTATGTCTCCTATATCATTGCAACCGAGGAGATCGCAAGGGTGGACGGCTCGCATGCGGCCACCGTAGCGGCCGGGAACTCTCTGGGAATAGGCCCGATATACTATTTCGGAAACGAAGCTCAAAAGCTTAAGCATCTCCCCGATCTGTGCGTGGGCAAGACGCTTTGGGGGTTCGGGCTGACCGAGCCGAACGCCGGTTCCGACGCCGGAAACACTCAGACAACGGCTACTCTCGACGGCGATGATTGGGTCATAAACGGGAGCAAGATATTCATCACGAATGCATCCACCCAGATCAGTGCCGGCGTGACCGCCCTCTGCCGCACAGGTACCAGGGAAGACGGCCGGCCCGAGCTTTCATGCATCTTGATTGAATCGGGAACACCGGGGTACGAGTGCCGCGAAATGCATGGAAAGATGATGTGGCGCGCTTCGAATACGAGCGAACTCTATTTCGATGATTGTCGGGTCCCCAGTGAAAACC
>CAZAGT010000172.1:0-10295 GCA_964484515.1 uncultured Desulfobacteraceae bacterium
GGCCAGCATATTCACGCCGTGCTGTTCGGAAACGTGCTTCACCGCGTTTGCCCTCGGCAACCCGCCTCGCATCCTTAGTTCCATGTCTTCGCTGGCGTTCAGGCCGGAGCCGCTGCCGCAGCAGAAGGTCTGCTCCCGGATCGTGTTCTCGGGCATCTCGTAGAAATGGTTACACACCTGATTGATGACATAGCGGGGCTCTTCAAAGAAACCCATGCCGCGGGCCGTGTTGCAGGAGTCGTGATAGGTGATCTTGAGATGATCATTGCGGCTCTTATCCAGTTTGAGTTTGTTGTGCTTTATGAGGTCCGCCGTGAATTCGATGATATGCACCATCTTGGTGGACGCGGCGCTTTCAAACCGAGTACCGGTAATCGGAGATACCGGCTCCTCCAGGAAGTCGGCCGGGCCGTTGAAAGTGTCCATATATTGATGGATCACGCGCCACATGTGGCCGCACTCACCACCGAGGATCCATTTCACACCCAAACGCTTTGCTTCGGCGTACATCTTGGCGTTGAGCCGCTTCGCCATCTCGTGGGAGGTGAAAAAGCCGAAGTTGCCGCCCTCAGAAGCGTAGGTACTCCAGGTGATATCGAGTCCGAGACTTTGTAGATAGTGAAAGAAGATCAGATACCCCATGCAGGTGTACGTTCCCGGATCGGCGAAGACATCGCCCGACGGCGTCACAAAGAGGATCTCAGCCCCTTTGCGGTTAAAGCTGGGCTCGACCCTGACGCCGGTGATCTCCTCGATGTCATCGACGAAGAACTCGAGCATGTCCTTGTAGGCATGGGGCTGAATCCCGAGATGATTCCCGGTGCGGTAACAGTTGGCCACCGGCGCGGAGATCCAATCGGTGTTCAGGCCCAGGAGGTTCAGGAGCTCCCGCCCCAGGATCGTGATTTCGGCCGTGTCGATCCCATAGGGACAGAAAAGGGAGCAGCGCCGACACTCAGTGCACTGGAAGAAGTAGGACCACCATTCCTTCAGGACGTCCACCGTAAGATCCCGCGCCCCGACCATGCGGCCGAGAAGCCTGCCTGCCCGGTTGTATTCCCGGCGATAGACGGAGCGCAGCAGCTCCGCCCGCAACACCGGCATGTTCTTGGGATCACCCCCGCCGATGAAAAAATGGCATTTGTCGGCACAAGCCCCGCACCGGACACATATATCCATGAAGATCTTGAGCGACCTGAATCTCTCGAGCCGTTGCCGCAACCCGTCGAGGACGATTAGTCGCCAGTTCTCCGGCAGTTTCCAATCCTCTTCGAAGGGCGACCATTCGCGCGGATTGGGCAGACCGACGTACTCCAGGTTCTTGGGCTTGGACCCGTAGCAGGCAATCCCCTTCTTGATTTCGAGCGGTGCATTCATCCACCCCTGTACAAGGGGAGGCGCGTGCTCGATCTGAACGAGTTGATCTGGCTTTGGAACGTCAGACATAATCACTCCTTTTACGATCAGCCTTGGTCGCTGTGGTCTTCGTCGGTCTTCGTCGTCGGAGGCGCCTTATCAAGGGGAAGGCCGGCCTCGACCATCTTGTCCCTGAACTCTTCCTCATAGGCCTCATAGGAATGGACCTTGACGGGGTAATCCCAGGGGTTGACGTGCCTAACGGCCCGGCTGTTATTGGATAGGTTCCGCGTCGGGCTCAAGAAGATGCCTGCCAAGTGCATCAATTTGCTGAAAGGAAAATAGGCGATCAGAACGCTCACCAGGAAGAGGTGTATATAGAAGATGGTAGCGATCCCTTCGGGAACCTTGGGATGGAACTTGAACAGGCCGATGGCCAACTCCTTGACGCGGACGATATCCACGCTCATGACGTCGATCCCCACGGCAAACCGCATGATTGGGCCGCCATAGCGGATGAGGACCCCGGTTAGGGCGATCCCAATGATCAAGAAGAGGGGGAAATAATCCGCCGGAAGCGAGATGTAACGTACCTGGGGGACATATATCCTCCTGAGGAAAAGGTAGGTCACCGCCAGCAAGATGATCATATCACTGATCATCACACCCGGGACACCGGCCCCTTGAATGGGGAGAGCCCCCATCTCAAGAAGGCCATCCAAGTTTTCCAGGAGATGCACAAAACCCGGAATCGGCTCCATAAAGAACCTGAGATGGCGCAGGACGATGACCAGAAAGGCGTAGTGAAAGGCCAGGGCGGCTAACCAGAGCCACTTCTCCCACTCGTAAGCGATCTTGGGGCCGCCTCGGAATTCAAGTCTGGTGTTCCGAAAGAGGGACCGGAAGAGCAGGATCTCAAAAGCCATTCTAGCGACGACGCCGATGCGTGTACGGGGATTGTCGATCGGATTCGTCTTGATCCAGGGCAGGGACCAACCTTGTCCGGCCGTCGTGGGTATCCGGAACGGGACCGGTGAGCGACCCCAATTGATAACTTTCACGACAATGCCCAAGAAAAACGTAGCCAAGGCCGCATAGGGGACGATGACTCCAAATAGGAGACGCAGATCCAATGCCCAGACACCTGCCCATGGAATGAACACCAACAGGCTGACGGCAAATAGGGAAATGAGCATACTTAAGAGAAAGTTCATGTATGGCTACCTCGTCTAGGGTTTGAATCAGTCATCAGCGCCGCCTCTTGCCCCGGGGGCGGCCAGTTTGATCGACCTAAAATTTCGTGAAGTTGGTACGCGAATTTGACATTTGGAGATTGTTCGACGTCTGTTCGAGTTGAGATTTCAACGATCTCCTTTCATCAAGTTTCATACGAGGAAGATGAGCCGCCTTCTTCGGTCTTCGGTTTCCATGGTGGGATTTCACTGATCAGCCCGTGCCGGTGAAGGAGCGCCGATACCTGCCTTTTGGCTTGATTCGCCCTGATCTCGAAGATCGTCTCGCGGCACCTCATGTAGACATCAAAGGCCGCGAGGAGCAGATCATCGATCCTCGATTCAAGGGCCGCCATTTCTTCAGCGAACCGATGCCCCTGAGTCTCTTTCTTGAGCTGCTCCCGAATGAGGCCCTTGAGCCCGAGGATGAAGCGGAGCGTTTCGGAGGGCTGAAAGTCCTGGATCGCACGCACCCTAATGATCTTGTCCAGAATGGGGATGATCTTTTCTGAATCGGTTCCATCGATGATCGCTTGCAGCAGGTTTTCCATCTCTGCGGCCAGGGTTCGGCCCACGGGATTGGCGAAAGGATCCTTCTGTTCGTTCAGGAACCGGCGAGCATCTGGGGGATACGTATCAATGACCTGGCGGACCCACTTTTTCACAAGCGCAGGCCGTTGTTCGGCAAGGAGCCCTTTCAGCGATTCGGATTGCATCATCACGAAAACTCGGTAGGGATGCGGCGGTTTTTGAGCGCAGGTTTATAGAGGAATTCCCCGGCCTAGTCAAGAAAAACATTTTGTGATTCCTATGGATTAGATTCGGCTAAGCCGTAGAAGAAACACTTTGAAGGTGGGACCGAGCGCGGGGATGGTCAAGCGGGCTTTGTGGATTAGCGGTCGTCGCGTGGAGACATCCTGAAAAGACCCGAAATGATGGGACAAGCCTATTTCTCTGTCGACAGAAATCCGGCCTTGAGGACCTCTCGATTGAGGCGGGCGATATGGATGATTGAGATCTCCTTCGGGCACTCAGCCTCGCACTCGGTCTCATTGCGGCAGTTTCCGAACCCCAATTCATCCATTCTCTTCAACATGGACAGGGCCCGTTTGGCCGCTTCAGGCTGCCCTTGGGGCAGGAGGGCCAGATGAGAAATCTTGGCCCCCACAAAGAGCATCGCCGCCGCGTGCGGACAGGCGGCAACGCAAGCTCCGCAGCCGATGCATGCTGCGGCATCCATGGCGAGCTCGGCGTTGGTAGCCGTTACCGGAATGGTATTGGCCTCCGGGGCCCCGCCGGTATTGACGGAGACAAAGCCGCCGGCCTGAATGATCTTGTCAAAGGCGCTCCGATCGACCACGAGGTCCCGAACGATCTTAAACGGTCGTGCCCGAAACGGTTCGATCACCAGGGTATCGCCGTCTTCAAAATGCCTCATGTGCAGCTGACACAGGGTCGTCCCTTGCTCCGGCCCGTGGGCCAGGCCGTTGATCATGGCCCCACAACTTCCGCAAATACCTTCTCGGCAATCGTGGTCGAATGCTATCGGCTCCTTTCCGGCCAGAGTCAGCTGTTCGTTCACCACATCCAACATTTCCAGGAATGACATGTCGGTTGAGATGTCGGTGGCCTGATAGGTCTCCAGCCGTCCTTTGTCGGCAGATCCCCGCTGCCGCCAGACCTTCAAGGTCAGATTGATCGTATTGCTCATTTGTAACTCCTCTGGGTCAGCTCCACGTCTTCGAAGCGGAGGGGTTCCTTGTGGAGCACCGGCTCGCGGCCGGGACCCTTGAATTCCCAGGCGGCAACATAACAACAGGTCTCATCGTTTCGCAGTGCCTCGTGATCCTCGGTCTGGTAAACTTCGTTGAAATGGCAGCCGCACGACTCCTCGCGGCTGAGCGCGTCCGTGACGAGTAGCTGCGCGAATTCCAGAAAATCGGCCACCCGGCCGGCTCTCTCGAGGCTTTGATTGAATTCGGTGGCGCTTCCAGGGACCAACACGTTCTCCCAGAACTCTGCCTCCAGCGCCGGAATCATTTCCTTCGCCTTTGTCATCCCCTCTTCGTTTCGCGCCATGCCGCAGTACTCCCACAGGATCCGCCCCAGCTCCCGGTGGAAATCATCGACGGTTCGCCTGCCCTTGATGGAGAGCAATCGGCTGTCCCTCGCCGATGCGGTTTGGAGGGCTTCTCGAAAGGCTGGATGTTCCGCGCTCACGTCCGGAAGTTCCGTCCCGGCCAGGTATCCGCCGAGGGTATAGGGAATCACAAAATATCCGTCTGCCAGCCCCTGCATGAGCGCACTGGCACCGAGTCGATTGGCGCCGTGATCAGAGAAGTTCGCCTCTCCCAGAACGAACAGTCCGGGAATGGTGCTCATGAGATCGTAGTCCACCCAGAGACCACCCATGGTATAGTGCACCGCCGGATAGATCATCATCGGCGTTTCATAGGGGTCCTTTCCCGTAATCCGCTCGTACATCTGGAAGATATTGCCGTATTTCGCTCGAATCGTTTCCTTGCCGTCTCTCTTGATGACATCCCTGAAATCGAGATAGACGGCCAGCCCCGTGGGTCCCACCCCTTTTCCCGCATCACACTGCTCCTTGGCGCTGCGTGAGGCGACATCGCGGGGGACCAGATTTCCGTAACTCGGGTAGGTCATCTCCAGGTAATAGTCCCTTTCGGATTCAGGGATCTGGTCTGGGGGGCGTTTGTCCCCCGGGGTCTTGGGGACCCAGACACGTCCGTCATTACGGAGGCTTTCACTCATCAGGGTCAGCTTGGACTGATAGGTCCCATGCACCGGGATACAGGTGGGGTGGATCTGCACGAAAGAGGGATGCGCGAAAAAGGCCCCCTTCTTATGGGCGCGCCAGATGGCGCTGACATTGGAGCTGATGCCGTTTGTGGATAGAAAATAGACGTTGCCATAGCCGCCCGTGGCCAGGATCACCGCATCCGCGGCGTGCCGTTCCATCTCGCCGCTGATCAGATTGCGGGCGACGATGCCGCGAGCGGTGCCGTTGACCAGGACGAGGTCCTGCATCTCGCGGCGGGGGAACATTCGAACGCGGCCGGCCGCAATCTGCCGCATGAGGGCGCTGTAAGCGCCGAGCAAGAGCTGCTGGCCCGTCTGCCCCCTGGCGTAAAAGGTTCTCGAAACCTGGGCCCCTCCGAAAGAGCGGTTGGCCAGCAGCCCGCTGTACTCACGCGCAAACGGGACGCCCTGGGCCACGCACTGATCGATGATGTTGTTACTAATCTGCGCCAAACGGTAGACATTGGCTTCGCGGGCCCGGAAATCGCCTCCCTTGATGGTGTCGAAGAACAGGCGCCAAATGCTGTCACCGTCGCCTTGATAGTTTTTGGCCGCGTTGATCCCGCCTTGAGCGGCAATGCTGTGGGCGCGACGGGGCGTGTCGTGGATGCAGAAGGTCTTGACCCGATATCCTAGCTCCGCCAAGGTAGCGGAGGCCGAGGCACCGGCCAATCCGGTTCCGACGACGATGATCTCAAACTTGCGCTTGTTCGCGGGGTTGACGAGCTTCAGTTCAAAACGACGTCGGTCCCATTTATCTTGAAGCGGCCCCGCCGGTACCTTGGCGTTCAGTTGCATGTTGATCCTCTCAGCGAGCGACCATGACGAACAGGGGGATGGCCCCAAAGCCCGCTGCTATGATGATGCTGAAAAGGAGACTGCCGCCCTTAATGACGGGCATGTACTTCGGATGGTTAGCCCCAACCGTTTGAAACGAACTCCACAGGCCATGCTTGACGTGCATAGCGGCGACCCCTGTCGAAAAGACATAAAACATGACGTAACCCGGTTTCGAAAAGGCCCGGACGACAATCTGGTAGATCGTCTGGTCCGTCCGATCGACGAAGTGGAAGGTAGACAGATGGACAACAACAAAGAGGAGGAGGTAGAGACCCGTATAGGGCATCAGGGCGGAACTCCACGTGCGTCCGCCGCGGGTCTTCTTGACGGCATACCCCAAGGGTCTGGCCCTCAGATTCTCGACATACAGGATTAGGGCGAATGAGACGTGGAGGACGGCAAACAGGAGGAGGCCGAGTTCGATGATGTTCACGACGGGGCCCAAGGAATGAAGCTTTGCCGAATAGGCGAGGAAGGGATCCTCGCCTCCGTAAAGTGTCAGGTTGCCGATGAGATGGACCCCCAAAAAGAGGCAGAACATGAGGCCTGTGATCGCCATGACGACTTTCTTACCGATCGATGAGAAAAACACCCTTAGTGCCCAGTTCATAAGCCCCGCTTCCCCCGTAGCCAGACGCTTACGCCTATAGGAGGCCCAAAAGACGGAATCGCTGCTTTTCGTCCTTGATGCTTCAAGTGGATTGCTGGCGGCTCCCTGGTTGTGCCTTGAGGCAGTCGGGAGAGTAATGGTCGTGTTTTCAGATAGCAAAAATGCCGCTCGGTCACAAGCGCTTTCCAGGATGAGCTCTAACTGGTTTTGTGAGACAAGGCCTTTTCAGCCCGTCTGACTTCCTCGACAAACATCTTCACTTTGCCAAAAGCCTTCCTGAATCGAAGCGACTCCCCGTTCCTGTCCACCTGATTGGTTCGGGTGCAGCTATCCGCTCCCGCTGGCGCGACAGCCAGCAGTGCTTCATAGACGTTCTTGGGGCCCAGACCTCCGGCCAGGATGACAGGGATCCGGCACTGAAGGACCAGTTTCCGCGCCCTCTCCCAGTCGCAGACCCGGCCGGTAATACCCACAAATCCTTCCACCGGTTCTTGCCCGAGCCAGGTATCCGTGAGGAAGACATCGCTGTGCGGCTCAAGCGCGGTCGCCAACCGCAGGGTTGGGAAGTGCGGCAGTATCCCTTTCGGTGGCAGTGGCAGGGTACGCATGATACCGATCTCCGGAAATCTCTCCTTGATCCCCTTCTGTAAGGTCACAAGGTCCGCAAGGGGCTTAGCCTGCTCGCGGGGATCGGACAGATTGTCGCAGAAATGCACAAAATGGGGCCGGTAGTAGTCCAAGGCCCGCGAGATCACGTCCAACTTATTGAACAGTGGGATCATCGAGTTCTTGGCAGCGGTCCCCGCCGACAATCGAACGACCTCTCTAAGCTCAGGTCGTCGCCACTCGGATTCCGAAAGGAGTACACTCCCGATGTGATCGACTCCCAGTTCCAGACAGCGCTGAGCCTCCGCCGTCGTCTGAATCTCATAGACCTGTACAATCATCCTCGTCGTAGCCTTCTCTCGCAACTACGCCTCTTTCGTGGCCCCTCGGAGACATCCTCGCACGTCACGGATGAGCCTGAAGATCGAAAGTCAGAGACGTCACCAAAAGAGAAGTCATTCATAGACCTGAAGTGAGGGGCATTGTCAAGGCCTCGCGTGTCCGGCAAATGTTTTGCCAAGCAAGGATCGATTGTGATAGAAGACAAGGCAGAATGGGCTGTTTTGGATGGCGTCGAAAGGGGTGGCGAATCTAGCTGGGCGCGGTGATGAAAAGGGAAAATGGTTGCTCTCAAAGGGAAATGGCAAGATCATTACACCCGCCGAGCCAAGGCCGAAAAGTGGCTTGCGAGATCAGTCTACAAACTTGAAGAGATCGACCGCCGGTTTAAGCTTATTCGCCCCCGTGATCGGCTGCTGGATTTAGGATGTTATCCGGGTTCGTGGTCTCAGTACTGCTGCGCCAGGGTTGGGCCTAAAGGGAGCGTCGTCGGAGTCGATCTCAATGAACCCAAGCTGGCAGCGTGTCCACATTTTCGATTCATCAAGGCTGACGTTCTTACCGTGGAGCCAGCTAAACTGCGGGAGGAGATCGGTCCCCGACATGTGATCATCAGTGATTTGGCCCCTCAGACCACGGGCGTGGGGATGGCCGATGCGGCCCGGTCCCTTCAATTGGCCGGCAAGGCCTTTTCGATTGCACTGGGTTTGCTCGAAGGAGATGGTCATTTCCTGTGTAAGGCCTTTGAAAGCGAAGACCTTAAGCACTTGCGGCGGGATCTGTCAGAACATTTTGATCAGGTGAAGACGGTGAAGCCCGCGGCAGTACGAAAGCGGAGTCGTGAGGGCTACTTGATTGCCCGGGGATTCGCCCATCGTTGACCTCTCCGGATCACTGAGGAGACTGTCGAAAAACCTCTTCCTGAGAGGCTGAAGGAAAATGCCCAGATGTAAGGCTTCAGAGACAGGGGGCCCGCCCCGAAGGGTCGGGGATGAGGGCGATCCCGATGCAATCGGGACAGATGGGCGTTTTCCGACAGCCTCTTGGGGTGCATCTAGTGAACTCAACAGGGCCATAAGGGGGTAGGCTATGTCTGGTCACTCAAAATGGAGCTCAATCAAACACAAGAAAGGGGCCGCAGATGCCAAGCGGGGCAAAATCTTTTCAAAGCTCATCAAGGAGCTAACGGTGGCCGCTCGCATGGGTGGCGGCGATCCCACGGGAAACTCCCGCCTACGGGCGGCCATTCAGGCCGCCAAGGCGGAAAATATGCCGAAGGACAACATCGAGAGGGCCATCAAGAAGGGAACCGGGGAGCTGGAAGGTACGTCCTACGAGGAAGTCAATTATGAGGGTTACGGGCCCGGCGGGGTGGCAATGCTGATCGACTGCCTCACGGACAACAAGAACAGGGCGGTGGCTGACATCAAGCATCTGTTTGATCGGCACGGCGGGAATCTGGGTGAGCCGGGCTGCGTTGCTTGGATATTTGAGAAGAAGGGGCTCATTGTCTTTGAAAAGGAGCAGGTGGACGAAGAGAAGCTCATTGAGCTTGCCTTAGAGGCGGGCGCCGAGGACGTCAAGGAGAGTGAGGATCAGCATGAGGTCGTCATGGATCCTTCCGATTTCGAGACCGTTAAGAAGGCCTTCGACGATGCCGGGATGACTTACACCCTGGCGGAAGTCAGCATGATCCCCCAGAACACCGTCAAACTGGAGGGCAAGAAGGCGGAGCAGATGTTGAATCTGATGGAGGCCCTCGAGGACCACGATGACATCAGTCACGTGTATGCGAATTTTGATATTCCTGATGAGGTCATGGAGGCGATAAGCTGATGCTGGTACTGGGTGTTGACCCCGGTTCCAGGGTGACCGGCTACGGTCTCGTAGAAAAGGTGGGCGGCAGCTTGACCTGTACCCATGCGGGGACGATTCGCCCGCCCGCTACCATTCCCTTCTATGGCAGGATTTATAAGATTTTTCAGGCCATGGTCGAGATCATGAGCACCCACCGGCCGGAGGAGATGGCGGTTGAAGACATCTTCTTTGCCAAGAATGTCAAGAGTTCGCTAAAGATCGGCCACGCCAGGGGGGCGGTATTGATTGCGGCCATGCAGTGCGGCATCAAGATCTTCGATTACACTCCCCTGGAGATCAAGAATGCGGTTGTGGGCTACGGGCGAGCCACAAAAGAACAAGTTCGGTCGATGGTTCAGGTGATTCTCCATCTGAAAGAAAGCCCCGAATTGGATGCATCCGATGCCCTGGCTACGGCCATTTGTCACCTCAATTGGAGCCGCTATGAGAAGCAGGCCGTGACAAGGGGTGATACCGCTGCTGCTACCTAGGCTACGTCTACGGCATGTGATCAACGTCCGTATTCACGTATGAAACCTCATCAAATGAGGCACCTGCAACCATAACGCCCGGCCATGGGGTCTCTTTTCAAAGACGAAACGTTACCTGCTCGAACGCTGAAGAAGCTTGCA
>CAZAGT010000173.1:0-10260 GCA_964484515.1 uncultured Desulfobacteraceae bacterium
TGATTATACTTGTCTTTCAACACTTTCCGCCGTGTTGTTTATGCAACATTAGGGTCTAAGAAGGTTGAAATGGAACACGGATCTTGTCAGACCAACGCTCCATGAGCCAATTGTCCAAATCCCTACAGCCGGATAGTACGGGGCGGCTTGGTGAAAGCCCACTGTCAATCGGGATTGCTCTATTTCCTTTTCCGGAATCTCGTACCGAGCCAACCCGCCACCAGCCCAATCAGGAAGGTCAGCAGCAGAATTAAGGCGCGTGACATGGATTTCGTCCAAACGAGGAATCTCACCTCCACGACGTCCGTATTCTGCAAGACGAAAATGAGGACGAGCGCGACCAAGATCCCAAATACGATGTTGCCGGCCATAATGCTTCCCTCCTGATTCTCTCTCTCGGGTTTCCCCCCAAAACCGACGGAACTCAGGGTTCATTTTTGGTCTCCCCCGTTAGTCTAACGTCTCGTCGGGTCCTTTAGCTTGTTCCTCTAAACGATACCTCTTTTCACTTCGGCGGCAGTTTTCCCAAATAATGCACTGAGTTCGAAACTTACAATACCCGCATGGCTCCATACAGGCCTCGCAGTTGTCGAGACAATCCCGGCAGTAACCGATCTCCATCTTCTGGCAGGTTACGTACGCCTCTCGATCCGGATGGAATCTACAGAATCTCATAAAGCACCTCAAGCCCCGACACCCCTCGGCTCGCATGTCACCTACAGGAGGCGAGCCATTGTTAAACCGACAGATAAACGGATGAAAAGACCTCTATCAACGTCTTATCCTTGCAACCCCGGATCAGGCCCGGGGCAGGTGTATGAATCCAGGCATTGCAGCACCTTTTTCCGGGTTCCGGCTCTCCGCTTTGCCACGACTGGAATGACGCTCCTGATCGCCAGGTTGCGGTGATGAGATTTCATCATTCACGCCCGGGCAAAGTCGCGTATCTACCGTACCGCTGGGTGAACATTCGCACAAAAGGGAACAGATATCAACCTAGCGCCAAATAGGCTGATTGTCTCAGGATATTTGAGATGTGGAAAATGCTGCAACCCGGATTGTTTTGTAAGCAATCGATATTATGAGTAATTTTTGCTGGATCGTATCTTGAAGCCCTAGGACGGCTGCCCGGGAAATCGAACGCAACGGCTTTCGACCACTTTAGATAATGCCGGAAAATCCGATTTGTATCTAAGGACATGTTTACGAGATCCAGGTCTCATATTTATAGCTCTCCAGGACGTCGGGCTGGGTAATTTGCCGTGAAAGAGAAGACCATAGAGGCCCTAGTAGCTGAAAACGAGATGCTTCGTGAGCAGATCAAGCAAGCGCAGCATCGGCAATGTGAGGAGCCTTACCGTACGTTGGTCGAGAATACACCCATGGCCGTGTACAGGACGACACCCGGTTGCCAAGGGAGGCTCTTGATGGCCAATCCCGCTTTCTTCGAGATGTTTGGGATGGGGTCTCAAGCGGACCTGACAACAGTCCAACTGGATGAGCTCTGGTATGAACCTGAAGAAAGCAAGCAATTTACAGAGAGACTAAGGGCCAATGGTAGAATAAGCGGGTTCGAAGCAAGGCTGATGAAGACGGACGGGAGTCCCTTTTGGGGTTCCGTCACGGCAAGGGTTGAATGCGGCCCTAACGGTAAAGACTCCTATTTCGACTACATGGTTATGGACATCACGGCCCAGAAGAAGGCAGAGGAAGAAAAGCAGGCCCTTCAGACCCAACTCGTCCAAGCCCAAAGGATGGAGGCGATCGGCACCCTGGCTGGCGGGATTGCCCACAACTTCAACAATCTCCTCATGGGCATTCAGGGCAACGCATCCCTGATGCTCTTAGAAATGGATGAGGCCCACCCGCATCGTAAGATGCTGAAACGTATTGAGAACCAAGTCCAGAGCGGTGCCAAATTGACAAGCCAACTTCTCGGCTATGCCAGGAAAGGGAAGTATCAGATCCGTCCTTTGAATCTCAATGAAGTCGTCAAGGAGACGATCGACACCTTCACATCAGCGAGAAGAGAGATCAGGGTCCATCTGGATCTCGAGCAAGATCTGTTGGGAATCCAAGCAGACCCGGGGCAGATTGAACAGGTGCTACTGAATCTGTGCGTCAACGCAGCAGATGCCATGCCTGGGGGGGGAGATTTGTTTTTGGAGACCAAGAATATCAGCCCTAACGATGTCTTTGAAAAGCCCTTCGAGCCGGTTCGTGGCCGATATGTGCTTCTGTTGATCCATGACACCGGTGCCGGCATGGATAAAAAGACCATGGAACATATTTTCGAGCCATTCTTTACAACCAAGGATCTTGGCAAAGGGACGGGCCTTGGGTTGGCCTCGGTCTATGGCATCATCAAAGGTCACAGGGGTTATATCCATGTCGATTCCGCCTTGGATCAAGGAACGACCTTCTACATCTACCTCCCAGCCATCGACGCGGATGTCAGCAGGCAGAAGGAGCATCAGGATGAGCTTTACCAGGGAAAAGGGCTGATTCTGCTTGTGGATGATGAGGATGTCGTGCTCGAGGTCGGCGCCGAGATGCTCAAGAAGCTTGGCTATGAGGTCGCCTTGGCCAGAGGAGGGCAAGAGGCGCTGGAGGTCTACCGCGGAGATCAGGACCAGATCGACATGGTCATCATTGATATGATCATGCCTGGTATGGGCGGCGGGCAAACATACGATAGATTGAAAGAGATGAATCCGGCCGCCAAAGTCCTGCTTTCAAGCGGATATAGTATTGACGGGCAAGCCTCCGAGATCCTAAGTCGAGGATGTAACGGCTTCATTCAAAAACCATTCGACTTAAAAAACCTTTCGCAGAAGATCAGAACCATTCTCAACAATCAATGAGGTTCATGCGAACAACAACCTCAGTCCCATCCGGCGAATTCGTCGTCTCGAAAGGAGAGCGAGGGACGCTGGAGGCATGTGTCGGGAGCTGTGTGAGCGTGTCTCTGTGTGATCCTCATGCCCGAATTGGAGGGTTGATTCATCTCCTACTAGCCAAGCCCGCAGGTACGGGCCCTCTGGGCCAACCGGAGAGTTACGCTTCGACCGGAGTGCCGCTCTTTATCGACACGCTTTGCAGCGCGGGTGCTCGGAAAGGGGCATTGGCGGCATGTGTCGCCGGCGGTGCCCTGCTAGGGCCACTTATCGAGGCGGACCCTGATCTTGATATCGGCGGACGAACCACGGAGATGGTCGAAGATGCCCTCAAATGCGACAATATACCAATCGTGGAGTCGGAAACGGGTGGCTTCTGCGGCCGCCGGATGATTCTTGACCTGAAGAACTGGGATACTCAAATCGAGCCCCTCGGTCTTTCCGACTCCTTGGTTACGCCGAAACTGAGGAGGCCTTCTTCCGCTGATCTTCTGACAGCCGTGGAAGGTGTCCGTCCGATTCCCCAAATAGCCCTGCGAATCATCCGGATGATTCAGGACCAGGCACAAAGTATGTCAGATGTGGCGCGTGAGATTCGACAGGATCAAGTGGTTAGCGGCAGGGTCATCAGACTGTCTAACTCGGCCTTCTTCAATATGAAAGTCAAAACGGAATCGATCGACAGGGCCGTGGTCATGTTAGGGGAAAAGCGTTTCTTACGTCTGGCCGTCTCAGCCTCACTGGAGGGTTTTTTCCCGGAACAGGAGCGGGGATACTCGCTTTGTAAGGGCGGACTCTACAAGCATGCCTTGGGAGCCGCAGAGACCGCGGATCGATTGGCCACGATCACGAGGTGCGTGTCAGCCGATGTCGCTTACACGGCCGGGTTGCTGCACGATATCGGGAAAGTGGTCCTTGATCAGTTCGTGGCTCCTGCATTACCACTCTTCTACCGTCGGACCCAGCAAGAGGGCACCGACCTTATCGAAGTGGAGCAAGAGGTCATCGGAGTGAGTCACACGGAGGTGGGAGGCAGATTGGGTGAACTGTGGTCCTTCCCAGCGGCTCTGGTAGATACCATCAAGAACCATCACGAACCTGAAAAGGCGACTGTTAACAAAGAACTCGCGCACGTCGTCTATCTCGCGGATCTGTTTATGTCGCGATTTGTGAGTGGCCAAGAATTGGAGCAGATCAATACAGATCTCCTTGCGCAGCGCCTTGCAGAGATTGGCCTCAGCTCGAAGGGGTTTCCCAAGATCGTAGATGCTATTTCGAGGGACCTTTTCGGCAAGGAGAGCTCTTCGACATACCCGGATGCGGAGCCTGTCTGCAAACCAGACCGTTCCTAATCCAACAGGCCTCATGCACTGAGGGTCAGAGACTATCTTTTAACACACAAACCCTTGTGACGAGCCTAGACCGTAATAGATCGAATACGCTTTCAGTCCTCCCAACCTGGACTACAGTCCATGAACAACCTTCCAATGAATCTAAATTCCAATCCCTCCTAGAATAGAATCTGATTATCCACCCCATTGAGATCCTGAGTAAATTGTTACTGGTCGACTTTTTGGACTAGTCGCTAATCATTCCTAGTTCGCAACATTTGCCGGGCACTAATCGTGCGAGAGTTGCTTCGCATAAGGTGTTCAAAACCACGGCATGCTACTTGCTCCCGATGATGTGTGATGCACACGGAGGAGCTTCTCTGAGAAAGAAGAGCCGAAATGGGGTGAAGAGAAGCAGTTGTTTAGAGAAAAGAAAGGGTTGCTACCCTTACGGTAAAGATCAAGGCCACCATTCAACAGGCCTTTAGGAGGAGGAAAATGTATCGAAAAAAATACAGCTTGGCCATTTTTCTAGTCGGCGTGTTCACCTTTGCGTCCATTTCAACAGCTGCTGAGCACCGTAGCCAAGATTATTCTCCTAATGTGCACTGGGTCTTCTGTATCGATACAAGTGGAAGCATGAAGGCCAAAGGCAGTATGGATTTGTTGAAGGTAATCACCGAAAAAATAACAAGTGACTTCACCGACATTGATAAAAAAATCGTAAAAGTCGGCGACCGGATAACAGTATTCTCTTTTGATGAAGATGTGCGGCTGGAGGTGACGTCCCTGTACCAAACCGAGAACGACATCATCCCGATCCGTGACAAACTGCAACAGATGAACAAACGACGGGGCAGCCTAACGTTCATATCTGAAGCTGTTGTGAAGGCCACGGAATTCACGAAGAAGTACAATCAATTCTTCCATACTAACGCACTTTATGTATTTACGGACGGAAAATCCGAACCCTATTCACCCAGCTGGCCGAAAGCCAAGATTGAGGCCCGCAAAAAACGCGACGCACAGAATTTCGAAAAGATCTCGCTTCAGGGTCAAGAACAGGGCTTGAACGTCTGGGTCGGGGTTTTAAAGTGGGAAGCCTTTGATGATGCAAAGTCACTCGTCGGCCGAATGGGTGAGAGTGGTCATCTGGTCGATTTGACGGATTTGAATCGACTCCCGGTGGAGAAGGCATTGGATGATTTTGCTCAGAGTGTACGGACAAAGGTCAGGCTGGCGGACGCCAAAGACATCGATTTCGGCACCATCCCTTACAAAGGCGATCCGCCGTATCAGAGGAGAATCTCCGTCGATATCCAAACCGACTCTCTCAGCAAGACACCTAACATCACCGGACGCATCCATTTCAGGCCTGACAATCCTTCTGAACTATCAGACGGGTTTCCTGTCGAGATCAGAACAACGAATGACAAGCTCGTTTTGGATTTCGAACTGGCAAGATACAGCAACCTAAAGCCCGGCGTCTACAAAGGCAAACTAAAACTTGCGTCCTCCCGACTTCACTTCGGAGCGCTTGAGATCGAACCATCCGAGTTGGATATTCAATTCAAGAAGGCCGGTCTCATTTCGTTCTATGCCTGGCGGACGGTTGTCGGCTGCGGTCTGGGCTTCGCCCTTCTGTTCTATCTGGTCCCGAGGGTCAAACGAAAGATGCCTTTGAAGGTATGATCCTCCATTCGCGAGAGTCTCATGACGTTCGACGTGAGGAGAGTCGCAGCCAGCACTGAAGAAAATTGCGAAGATGAGAGGAGACATGAGCCATGTTGAAGAACCTTACATCTGTCACCAGCAAATTCTATGAAGATCAAGCACTGATCCTGATGGCGTTTGGCGGCTTCGGGAGGTATGTGCTTTCCCTTTTGCACCAGGAGTTTGAAAGACTCGGAGTTCCGGAAAGCAAGGTGCGCTTTCTGGCCTTTGACACCGAAAAGCCCCACAGAGATCGACTCGATCTAGAGCGTGAAGCGGAGTACTTTATTCATCTGGACGAGTTTGACGGTGATGTTTACTTGGAGAACAAAGAAAACGAAGAACTAAAGGAAGCAGTGAGCCACGTCCCTTTAACACTTTTCCGTGACATCGAGGGGGGGTGTAAAGGAGTTCCGGCAGTCGGCTTTGTTTCCTTCCACAAATACGACGACCATCTTGTCACCAAGCAGGCCCTCAACGTCGTCGACAGTATGCGGGCCAAGAACCCGGGCAAGAAGGTCAAGTTGATCCTCATTTCTGGGATGGGCGGCTCAGTGAGCAACGGCATGAGTGTGCCGTTCCTTTATCGTGTTCGAAACCGACTGCGTGAGAAGAAGATCCGGGTGGAGGTCTACCTTGCCACCGCGGAAGGGCATCTGGGTCTGCAGAACATTCAAGAGGACACACTTGAAAGAAACTGTGCTGCTTCCGCCATGCTATGGGAGTATGCGATTGCGGGGCGAAACGGGTTGATCTACCCAGGGAAGAACGGGTTCAGAGACAGGAAGATGTTTGACGGCAAGATTGCTCACCGGTTCTACATCTTTTCCGGGGGTTCGGCCGAGACGTCGTTGAAGTACCAGGCCATCGCTTCCACCATTGCCCAGAGTATCTCAACACTCGAGATGACAAAGGTCGGAAGCTACCTGGATGGTGATCGGGTCAACTATTCCGCTCACATCTTGGAACGGGAGTGGGATGGTCAAGGTGGTTATGGGCACCCCACGGCCTTGATGACCATGAATGTTGCCGGTTTGAAGGCGGATTGTCTGCCGCAGATATTCCATCTGCACGCGGTTAAGCGCTTTATTGAGGACCTGAATCACGAGATCGCGTTCGAAGAGGGCGAGAAAACCAAGGGCAAAGCCATATCCTGTTTTCTCGAGAACAACCTTAATGAGGACGATATCCTGAAACAGTTTGAGGTGGACGTCCCGACGATCACACCGGAAACCATAAACCGCGAAAAGATATCGCAGGAAAATGCATACGAATTCCTAAAAGCCAAGATCGATGAGCTTCAGGAAGGCGCGGAAGAGGAGTTTGAAAGGAAGAAACAGGTGAAAGAGGTCTCTTCGTTCATCGAACGTGTCAAGGAGAGCTTTTCGCAGCATGCAGACGAAATCGTCATGACCCCCGGTGAATACTTGAAGGGCGGCCTCGAATTCTATGAGAAGCTTCAGTCAGCTCTTGATGAGAAGACGAAACATGTGGCCGATAGTGTCTCAAGGGTTGAGAAAGAGCTCTTCGAGGGCACGAATCAGAAGACGCTGACCGCCCTCTTAGACAAACTCGAGGGTCTCACCGACAAGCGGAGTGGACTTGGGGAGATCGTGGTTAAATTCGGGCACTCATCCTCGGCCGTGTCGCTTGTGAAGCAGATTATTGAGACCGTATCGAGGATGCAGCAGCAGAAGAAGGAGAAATACAATCATTTGCTTTTGCAGTATATCTACAACAGTCTGGCCAAATTTCTACAGGATGAGGTAGAGATACTCAAGAACTCCCTCTTCCAATACAACAAAATGGTTTCGGAGATAGATCGTGAGATCGAGAAGATAAAACGAATCGGACGCAGTGCCTTTACCTATAATGAATCCCGATTTGACGACTTGACCGAGGAGGTATTAGAGAAGCTGTATGGAAGTCTTGAGCTGATTTCCACCCAAGACGTCGTTGGCAAGCTGGGTTCTCCGGTCATTCGAAAGGAGAGCGGAGCGGGCAGGAAAGGATTAGAGAATCTACTGGGGATCATTAAGCCCGACTTCGATCAGTTGACCGGAGTTGTCGAAGATCTGTTTTGCAGCGAGGAAAAGGTCTATGAGTATTTAAAAGTCATGCTTGGTCAGTTCTTCCTGACGCTCAAGCTGGATCGTGACAGGTTTCCGACCCTTGAAACAGGTCAATCGTCGTTTGTCTTATGTACAAAACGTCTCTACGATAGATACAAGGATGATCTCTTTGAGGGATTCGCACATATCGAGACGGAGAATCCTTACAATATAATCGTAACGAGACATGAAGAGGGCTTCCCTTTTATCGCCGTGAGCTATTTTCATCGTATTAATGAACAGTTCAAGGAGCATCGCGGCCACGGTAAATCCGGTCTCGGGCATATCCTGAAGGAGCTGGATAGCAAGCTCCCCCTGTTGGATGCCTAGGTCCCGGTTATTATTAAGGTCAACGGGTTAGCTGAGAGATCAGGTAACCACAATTAAGATCCCTGTCGTTCTGGTTTATTTTGCATTCGCTGTACGCATTTCTATCCCCTTTGCTGCGGGGCGGTTGGCATTACAGGCCTTCCGCCCCGTAGTATTACCTTCAACGTCGTAACAATCTCTCACAAGTCTGATAGGATCATAGCCCCTGAAAGGTTCAGCTTTTGGGGTTGACATATTCCAACTCAAGAGTCTATGTCCGTAAGGCGATCGAACATGATGGAATAGGATCCTAAACTAGAGTTCGCCGGACTCAAGTGGAGGATCCAGAGGGTAAGGTTTCCTAGATTCTTGTCGAATTGAAACCATTTTGCTTCTAGATATTCCACTGACGCCAAATCTTGGAGGAGAACGATGGGTGAAAAACGCCTCGTCTTGGGTCTCGTCGGCAGTCCCAATGTGGAAGGGAGAACCAACCAAATGGTCCGCGCCGCTCTGGAGGGGGCAGCCGCAGGGGGGGCCCTTACAGAGTTGATCCAAATGAGCGAGCACGTCGTGGCTGCCTGTCGCGATTGCCTGCCTTGGGTGTGTCATAACAATCTCAAATGTACCTACGAAGATGTTGCCTTTGAATTTCTGAGCCGCAAGATCTTGGATTGTGGAGCCCTCATTATAGGGAGCCCGGTTTACTGGTGGGACACGAGCGGGATGGTGAAGTATCTCATCTTGAAGATGTTTCGTGTCTTTGCCCGGTCGGCCCCCCTTCAAGGATTGCCCGCCCTGGGGGTGGGTATTGCTGGTGGGACCGGTAACGGCCTCGTCTCCGGTCTGCGACCGCTTTATCATTTCTTTCAGATGATGCAGATGCGGGCCATAGAGCCCCTTCCGGCGACCCGTTTTGATTTCGACTCAGCGCTTAAACGCGCCGGCGCACTTGGTAAGGAGATCGCGAGCAAGAGTCGCGAGCGTGTTCCCTTCGACGGGCGAGAGGATCTGCTCCTCTGGTATGACGATCTGCCGTACTTGGGGTTGAGCCGGTTGGAGGAGCGCCGCTTACTGGCGGACCTAACCACCTCCGCGTTGCCTGCCGACACGGACCCGGCGGTCCCTTGCGGCCTGGCCCGTTCCGATGCCATGGCCGCCGCGGGACGAAAATTGGCGGCGATGAAGGAAATTACCTGGGTTTATGAGGCCGGTGTGAAGGCGTTCGAAGAGTAGGCGAGACAGAAGGACGAAGGTCCGTCGCAGCCTGCCCTGCAATTAGACCTCGACGGAGGTCCTTAAGGAGGAGAAGTAAATGAATTCAGTGTTTGCGAAACAGGTGTACACGGGAAAGGAGGTGATCGAAGATGCTTATCTCGTGTTCACGGAAAAGGGGATCCTCGCTCTTTCGAAGAACAAGAGGGGAAAGGTGCTCGGAAAATTCCAGACATTGACGCCGGCTTTCGTCGATCCACACAGCCACATCGGCCTGGCCCGATCGGGCGAGCCTAGTTCGGAGGCGGAAGCCAACGACCATTTAGACTCCATCCTCGCTCTTCCCGACGCCCTCGACTCGGTCCAGATGGATGATACGGCTTTTCAGGACGCGCTTGAAATGGGGGTCCTCTATTCGTGCATCGTCCCAGGCAGCGGCAACATCATTAGCGGGTTCTCAGCCGTCATTCGGAACTACGCCGGGAATAGCACCGACGCCTTGATCGCGCGGGCGGGCGTAAAGGCCGCGTTCGGCTACAACCCGACTTCGCCCAAGGAGTGGAAGGGGAAACGCCCAACCACACGGATGGGGGCGATCGCCGTGCTGCGCAGGATGCTCGACGAGGTGAAGCAGAAAGAGCTGAGGCGGCGCCGCGCAACGGCTTCGAAAAGGGAAGAGATCAT
>CAZAGT010000174.1:0-10208 GCA_964484515.1 uncultured Desulfobacteraceae bacterium
TATCTGTCTAGCCGCGCTGGTGGGAATGGCCCTTGCGGTAGCCGGCACGGTGTTTCAGGGCATATTAAGGAATCCGCTGGCGGATCCTTTCACCCTTGGGGTCTCCACGGGAGCGGCCTTTGGGGCCTCTTTGGCTCTATTCTTCGGCCTTGGCGCCCGGACCTTTTTTGGGCTGGGGCTGCTGCCCATGGGCGCCCTGGCCGGCGCCCTGGCGGCGCTGTTTGGCGTGATCGCCCTGGGCCGAATAAACGGACAGCTAAGGCGCGACACCATGGTCCTGGCCGGCATCGTGGTGGCCACCTTCCTGTCCGCCTTGATCTCACTGGTCAAATCCCTCAATGAAGAGTCGGTCGCTAGCATCGTCTTCTGGGTCATGGGCAGCTTTCAAGGCCGCGGATGGGGTCATGTGGCCTTTGTCCTGCCCTATCTCGGGGTGGGCCTCTTTATCGTGTGGTTCTACTCTCGGGAGCTGGATCTCTTGGCGATGGGTGACACCCAGGCCCGACAGCTGGGAGTCGCCTCAGACCGTGTGCGACTGAGACTGATGATCGGGGCCAGCCTCCTGACCGCCGGTGCGGTCTCCGTCTCGGGTGTGATCGGATTCGTCGGCCTTGTCATGCCGCATCTGGTTCGAATGACGATTGGGGCCGAGCACCGGAGACTGCTTTTGCTGGCCGGTCTCCTGGGCGGCATGGCGCTTCTCTGGTCGGATGTCCTGGCGCGTAGTCTGCTTCCAGGCGGGGAAGAACTGCCCGTCGGTGTGGTGACGGCCCTCATAGGGGGACCTTTCTTCTGCTTTCTCCTCAAGCGCCAGGGCCGGGGGAGCATGCCATGATTGAGATCGAGGGGTTAGCCTGCGGATACGGCCAGGAAGATGTCCTCAAAGGGATCGAACTTCATCTTCGAGGGGGTGAGCTCGTCGGGATGCTCGGTCCGAACGGGAGCGGGAAATCGACCCTGATGCACGCCCTCACGGGGGTCTTACCCCTTCGCTCCGGCAACATCCGGGTTGACGGGCGGGAGATCTCCAAGTCCGACGCCCGTTGGCGGGCAAGACAAATAGCAGCCGTCCCACAACGATCTGAAATCACTTTTCCGTTTCAGTGTCTTGCGGTCGTCCTGATGGGTCGCTATCCGTATCTTTCGGGATGGGGCGGATATTCAAGGGACGATAAGGATAAGGCGTTAGAGGCGATGGCCTTGACGGACACTGTCCATCTGGCCCGCCGAATGATCAATCAGGTATCGGGAGGCGAAGCCCAGCGGGTGATTATTGCCAGGGCCTTGGCGCAACAAAGCCCGATTCTGCTGCTTGATGAAGCGACATCCAGCTTGGATGTGGCCAAGAAGATTCAGATCTTCGATCTCCTCAAGCAGAAAAACGAGGGCGGCCTGACCGTCCTTTGCGCGATGCACGATCTCAATTTGGCGGCCCTCTACTGCCGTCGGCTCGTCTTTCTCAAGGAAGGCCGGATCCTGTTAGACGGAACCGTTGAAGAGACGTTCGATGACGCAAAACTGTCCGAGATATACGAGACGGACATTCGGGTATCACGGCACCCCATCACCGGCGGGCCGCAAGCGCATTTCGTGCCTGGTGGCTGACAGGACGCGGAGGAGAGTAATTCGAACGTGAAAATCGGAACCCTATACGGCATCGGAGTGGGACCGGGAGATCCGGACCTGATAACCCTCAAGGCGGTGCAGATCCTGGAGCGGGTCGCCATCGTCTTTGCGGCCGCCTCGACGAAGAACGACCATTCGCTGGCCGAAGAGATTGTCTCCCCCCATTTGCACGCCAGGGCCCGAATCGAGCGGCTGGACTTTCCGATGACGCGCGACCGAGAGAGACTCAACCATGCCTGGCAAAAAAACGCCTCGATCGTGGTAGGGGCCCTGGAGAGAGGCCAGGACGCTGCCCTTGTCACTCTCGGGGATCCAATGACGTACAGCACTTTTGGGTACATCATGCGGACGATCAGGGAGACGAAGGCCGAAATCCCCATTCGGATTATCCCCGGTATTACCTCATATCAAGCCGCCTCCGCTTCGGCCGAGTGGGTGCTGGCCGAAGGAGAGGAATCCTTTGCGGTGGTATCCGGGGCCCTGGGAGCAGAAAGACTGAAAGGGGTCATCGGCCAGGCAGACAACGTGGTCGTGCTCAAGGTCTATCGTCATTACAACGAGATCATGACGGCTCTGAAGGAACTCCAACTATCGGAGAAGAGCATCCTCATTTCGCGCTGCGGGCTTGAGGGGGAGGAGATCTCCTTCGATCTGAAACAGCGTCCGGACACACACCCATCCTATCTCTCGCTGCTTCTCATCAGAAAGAAAGATCGGTGATGAAAAGAGCATCGCGGCTCCTGCTCGGTTTTCTGCTGCCGTTGCTCCTCCTTCTGACCATCCTCGCGTTCTGGCACGATCACCTGCAAATACCCTCCGTCCTGAGATCTCCGGAGGGGCTGTGGCGGGCGTTGATCCGGCCGATGATCCGCTTGACCCTGTTCATCTCGGCGGGTCTTTTCATCGGGCAGGTCATTGAAGCGATGGCCTGGACCCACCGGATTACGACCCTGATCCGTCCGTTGACCCGTTGGGGGCGTATGACGGATCCGATGGGAGCCGCGTTCATTACCGCCTTTTTTTCAGGGACCGCAGCGCTGGCCATGCTGCACTCATTTCACGACGAAGGACGGATGAGCGGACGGGACTTGAGCGTGGCCGTCCTGCTAAATACGTTCCCTTCTTACTTCCTTCATTTGCCCACGACTGTTTTCGTCATCCTCCCGCTCGTGGGAAAGGCCGGCGCCATCTATCTATGCCTCACGTTCCTCGCGGCCCTGCTGCGATTACAGGTCGTCCTGCTCATAAACCGATTCATTCAGCCGGTGGCAAAGGGGGATCCTATCGGGCGGGAGGCGAAAGGCAAGAGCCGCGGGGACATTATGCGGGCGACGATCCGCAAATTCAGATCTCGACTCGGCCGTATCTTGACGATCACGTTACCCGTCTACCTGATCGTTGCTGTCATCTCCGATATGGGATTCTTCGATTGGTTGAAGCAATCACTGGCCGGCGGTGTGATCAGCCGGGTGATTCCCTTGGAGACGGTCTCCGTGATCGTGTTCAGCCTGGCGGCGGAGTTTACCTCCGGCTACGCGGCGGCAGGCGCACTCCTTGAGGCGGGTAGTCTTTCGACCTATCAAGCGGCTATGGCTCTCGTGCTGGGAAATGTGATCGCCTCGCCGGTGCGGGCGATCCGGCATCAGTTGCCGTATTACCTAGGCATCTTTCGTCCCCGAGTGGGGGCCTTGCTCCTGTTGGGGAGTCAGGCTGTTCGTGTTGCAAGCCTCGCCATCGTCGGGGCCCTTTTTGTCCTGATATGGAAGTCGGCCTGAGTTCGAACCCTTATCCGGGAGGAGCAAAAAGGCGATCTCTAGGCACCCTAATCTCCGTCGCGGAAATCCTCGCAGGGTTCGTCTTCATCTTCACCCCTGGCATGCTCGGCACTGGGAGCTGTCGTACAAAAGGGGAGTTTCTCGTCGCGGTCTTTCTCGTCGACCTCTTCGGCCGATGTGTTTTCTTTATGGTCTTCCATGTTTGTTTGCTCCTGTTCGCCCTCTGGCGTTCGCGGATTGTCATCGGGGCCGAGAAGCCACCCCACCACAGAAGGTTCTCTGCCACTCCAGCTGTCGTCCCTGCAATTAACCTTCTAAGATGAAGTCTAATTCAATCGCGAGGAAAAATCAAATCACGGAGAATACGGTTCTTCAGGGCTGGTGGGGTTGGCTGGCCCAGGTCAGGCCTTTGAATCGGGTGCCAGGAGGACTTTTGTAATCGTCTCCTGATCCTGTTCCTCCAAATAGGGATGCATCGGCAGGCTGAATATCCTCTGAGCGCAATCTTCGCTCACGGGAAAATCACCCTCCTTGTACCCCAAGTAGGAAAAGGCACCCTGCAGGTGTAAGGGCAGAGGATAGTAAACGGCAGAAGGGATGGCGGCCTGCTTCAGCCTGTTTTGAAGTGCTTGGCGTGTCGCGGCATCTTTGGCCATAAGCGAATACTGCGCCCAGGCCGAAACGCAATCTGGCGGAACGGTGGGCGTGGCGACTTCATTAGCAAGATCAGCCAAGCGTTCATGATACCGTCGAGCAACTTGCTGGCGCAACTCGACCTCCTCTGGAAAGATATCAAACTTCGCAAGGAGAATGGCCGCCTGTAACGTGTCCAGGCGCCCATTTATCCCGATGCGGACATTATCATATTTGTGATGTCCTTTGCCGTGAATCCTGAGGGACGCTAAAAGCTCAAGGAGACCGTCATCACTGGTGAAACACATGCCGCCGTCACCGTAGCATCCGAGGGGTTTAGCGGGGAAGAAAGATGTACAGCCCATCTGTGTCAGAGAACAAGCCATTTTGCCTCTGTACCGGGCCCCAAAAGACTGGGCGGCATCTTCAATAACGAAAAGGTTCTCTCTTTGAGCCATTGCGTTGAGTCGATCGTAATCAGCGGGCAGCCCAAAGAGATCGACGGCAATGATGCCTTTTGGATTCAGCCTTAGCGTTTGGGTCTGCTCGGGACTTGAGGTGCGGACTTTCGGCAAGGGATAGATACTCGGATTGTTCTCGTTGACAGCCTTGAGGGCGAGTTCCAATTGCGCCGGGTCAATATTGAAAGTCGCCTGATCGATATCTACAAAGATCGGGACGGCTCCCAAAAGGCTAACGACCTCAGCCGTTGATATAAACGTGAAAGGTGTCGTGAAGATTGCGTCGCCAGGCCTGACATCAAAGGCCATCAGGGCCAGAAGCAGGGCGTCGGTACCGGATGCGCAGGCTAAGGCGTGTTTGCTTCCCACGTACTGCGCGAAGGAATCCTCTAATTCCTTCACCTCGGGCCCCATAATATATTTGCCGTGCTCCAATACCGTCTGAATTCTGGCGTCAATCTTTCCTTTGATTCTTCTTTGTTGAGCAGCAAGATCTATGAATTGCATACGGATTTCCTTTCAGTTCTTATTCTCAATCCCCTCCGCGAGCGCCCTGCCATCCGGGGCTGCCCCCCAAAGGATATCGGGGATCTTGATGGCTGCAAAGTGAGTCCAAGTTTTATCGAAGGGGCCTGCAGCCTCTCGATTACCCTGTTCAGCACGTTGATCAGGGTGCTGTTCGCATCGTCATCAGGGTGGCCTTAGCAGCTCGAGATCGACGGCGACTGAACATAGAGAATTGTCAACAAAAATGCGAAATTGAGGCCACAGAATGGCCGTGCGCGACCAAAACGGTACGAACGCACCGCGCCTCATACTTGGTGGGCGAATGAGAAGGCGGGGCCGCTGGGATCCGAACCAAATATCGTCCCCCGCAATAGAAGAGGTTTAGAGGACGGCCCGGACGAATGAAGCTTGACGAGGCCTAGGGGCGATTATAACCATCAAGGCCCGCCGTTTTGGAGGCTAACCGATTACGTCTTTGGTGGGCCTGGAAGGGCTCGAACCTTCGGCCAATTGATTAAGAGTAGCTTACTAAGCAATGATATCAGGTATTTACAAGCCAATCTGTGAGTCCGGGATTCAACAAATGTAATCCCAACCTAAACCATGACCCTCAGTCCCCCTTCAAGTCCTCCTCTCAAAGTCCACCTGTAGTCTACCCAAGGTCCCCCTCATAGTCTATCCAAAAACAATCTCCCTGGCCTTCTCCTCCCCCATTTTCTTCTTCAATAATTCAAAGAGCTTCACATCCTCCTCAAACTCAATCTCAGCCAACTCCTGCTTCAAATCCTTATCCTCATATCTGAGGAACTCGGGCCTTTCCTGCCCTGTGTAGGGGGTAGCGGTGAACCCTAGGGACTGGAGATATTTCTGAGTGGTCTCAATGTTCGAGTGCCCTAGGCGAGCCATAATCTCAACCACAGGCATTCCTGAGGCTGCCCACTCAGAGGCCGCCTTGTGCCTGAAGTTATGCCAACCAAAGCGTTGACCTTCAGGGAAGAGTTTCTTGACTATCTTCTCAAGGAATCTAGGCTGTTTCGTCCACCTAGCGAATACCCTGCCACTCTCGGGCAGCTCTACGTCAATCAGGCAGTGAGGCTTGGGGATGACCCTCGTGGTCCTGTTAGAGTTCTTGGCCTTCCTAGTGGTCAGCTTGATGGTCTCTTCCCCGATATCATCCACTGTCAACCCCAAGGCTTCATTTATTCTACACCCTGTCTCAAGGCAGAAGGCCACAAGGAGGGCCTGCTCTCTGTCCAGCCCGCCCTTCAGATTCAGCAAGTCCCACTCTGAGGGAATGTATTTGGATTTCTCGTCTAAGGCCAAGTGTTTGACGAACGCTGCGGGATTCTTCATGTCGATGTCCTTGACCCTGATAGGGAAATAGAAGAACGCTGTAGATTTTCAGATTATTCGGACTTGATTTTTCTGATTATTTGGGACTGAGATGAAACGTTTCATTTTGGATGGACGGGGATGCATCTGTTGCTCTGTTTTGATTAGAAGATTTCCGTGGCGGCGACTCTGACATGTTCTGCATTGACGGCGATGGATTGTTGCTTGGCTGCAGCGATGAGGGCTCCTCTGGCAAGATGATTGGCTTTGCGGAAGAGGCCGCCGGATGCTTGATGGATGGCGGTGATGGCGGTCTGATCGAAGAGGTTTTTCTGGATGCCGGCGATGGCGAGGTGGTGGCGTAGGTATTGTTGCATATCCTCCCGATTAACCCCATCGAGATGACTGCGGGCGACGACTCTGGAGGCCAAAGGTTGCGAATCGCGGTAGAGGAGCTTATCGACGAGGTTGTTCTGTCCGGCCAGAATGAGAGGCAGGTAGGGCTTGGAGTCTTGTTGAAACTGGCAAATGGTGTGTAGTTCCGCAAAGACGTCGAGGCGCATCAGGGAAGCTTCATCAACAATCAAGAGGGCCTTCATCTTTTTGCCGATCACGATTTCCTGGATTTCCCTTCGGAGCAATCGCAAGAGTACGGCCCTGGAGCTGGTGGCGGTATCGATTCCCAACTCGGTGAGGATTTGCCGATATAGCTCCAGGATGGATCCGGATGAGGCGGTGACGTAGAGGGGATTGTATTCGGACGGATGAAGCTGCCCGATGGCGTATCGGAGGGCGGTGGACTTGCCGCTGCCGATCTCGCCGGTGAGCAAGGCCATGGCGCCGATTCGGATGGTGTAGTCAAAACGTTCTTTAACGGCTACCAGTTCAGGAGTTTTTAAGATCTCACTCATCTCAAGATCGGCCCCGAAGGGCTCCTTTTGAAAACCGAAGAAGGTTCGATAGCTGGTATCCATCACGGCTTCTCTCTTTTGGGAGACCACAGCTTCCCCCCTTGATACCTGGGGACATCCTGGGCAGTTTGCAACTCGGTCCCACTCTCCTTGTTTCTCCGCACCCTGGCGTTGACGTGCAGATCCACAGGGATCAGGAATCCATAGGATTGGTTGCCGTCGAGGGCCTCGACCCGCTCGGGCTGGTTTTCATGGTAGAGCAGCAGGACCTGCTTGCCGATCAAAGGGACGGGCGCCTCATAGAGTCTTCCGTTGAGCACGATGGTGCGATCTTTGGCGACGCGGCGGCGAGTGCGGATGCGAAAGTAGTCCCTCAGATCATGAGGTGCGGGCCTGAGGCATTGCATGTGGGAGGTAAAACGCGCAAAGGGGCTTTGTGCTGTGGCGCTGTGTTCGCGTTGGTGGTAGATGTCGTTGAGCCACAGATCGAGGGCCTCATTGAGTTCTTTAAGGATGTGGCCTCGGAAGCCTGGCAGGAACTGGGATCGGAGGGTACGAAAGAAGCGCTCGATCTTCCCGCGGCCCTGGGGTTTGTAGGGACTGGAATGGATCAGGGCGATCCCCAAGGAGGCGGTGATGTGTTGGAGGTGCTTGGAGCGGAAAGCGGGACCGTTGTCCAGGTAGAGTTTCCTCGGTAGCCCTCTTTTTGCCAGCGCCTGCTCGAGCGCATCGAGGTAGGAGCCAAGCCGCTCGGACAGATAGAACTGGGCATGGGGCAGCAGACGAGAGTGATCATCGAGAAAGGCAAGCAGGTAGGTCTTTCTCATCCTGCCTTCGACGTCCACCTTGGGGCCGTGCATACAATCACTTTGCCATAGGTCGTTGGGCAACTGTGCTTCAAACTTGCGCCGATCTTGAGGCGGGTGGCGATGCGCTACCATGAGCTGATGGCGATGGAGGAAGCGGTAGACGCCGGAGAGGTTCAATGTGACCCCGGCAGAGGCTAATCCTCTTCGATGCATCTCCCGAATCAGAAAAGGCACGGTGGCCTTGGGCAATTCTTTTCTCAACCGCAGGAGCCCAAGGGCGGTATCCTCATCCATGCCACGACTGATGCCGCGATCGGAGCGCTCTGCGGGGTAGAGCGATTCCAACCTGCCGTTACTGTCCTTGTAGGCCTTGATCCAACGCAGAATCGTGCTTCGGGCAATGCGGGTTTTGGAGGAATGCGGAATCGACCACTTGCGCTTAGACTTCTCCCCCAGAAGACGCGCCTGTTCCCCGTGATCCAACTGCACACCACTGACAAAATCATGGATCACCCCAAAACGGAAGATCGCCACCTCTTTTTTGGCCTCTTCGTCCATGCTTCCTCCCCCTTTGCGTGGTTTTCACCTTCCCTACAACGGTCCATGCTGCCGGGGAAGGGCACCCTTCGGTAGGGTGGGGCCAAAACGAAGATCCTTTCAGGCTAAATGGAACGATTCACCGGAATAATGCCACGGGAGAGAAGCCGGTCAAAGGCGACGATCAATCCTTGGCTCCAGCGCTGCTCCAGGTACGCTGCCGTCTTTCTGCGCAGCGCTCTGAGCCAGTGGCCTTGACGGGAGCGGGAGAGGTAAGGAGGCCAGCGGCCTCGCCTCAGGCGGTGGGAGAGAGAAAAACGGATGGTGGCAATCGAAGCTTGAAAGCGGCTGAAATACCCCTCCGGTCGCAGCCTGATCACACAACCGCAGCCCGGGCAACGATACCGCCTCAGCAACACCCCTCGCTCGAAGCCATCAAAGTAGGCCAGCACAAATCCATGCCCCCATACCACCCTCTCACGGCAACGGGGACACAGCTCGGGCCGGGGCCAGGGATACTGTCGGCCGAGAACAAAAATCTCCTTGATCTTCGCCGAAACAAAGAATATCAAAGTCCTGTTTGTATGGGGGCCTTGCCCAGGCCCCGTTTATTAAGGGGCGGTGGTTTCTCCAATACGTGGCCACCGCCCTTCCATTACAAACAAAAAAGGCCTCCAACACGAGGCCCATCTAATCCGACATTCTCCCTATTCTTGTCAATCGTTTCTGAAAATATCCCCCTCCATCTAACTCATATAAACTGGAAATCTACAAACGCCTTGAGAATCCTGAGAGCATAGTTGACCGAGTGTTCACCCTCGGTTTTACTCCTGGTCACCTTGAATTTCTCAACCATTGCCCTGGTCACGTCCTTCACAGGAAAGCTAGGGCTGCCTACGTGCTCAATGAATCTCTCGATCACCCTCCCACTGTGCCTCTGGTAGCCTTTGTCAGTGGTGTTGACCTTGAGGTAACTGAGGTATTCTTCCTTGAGTGCCTGGAGGGAGTCCCCCTTGAGTGACGCTAGGTAGACCCTCTCAGCCTCTAGGGCGTCCTGTTTGCTGTCGTAAATGGCGGGGCCTGTGTACCTCTGGCCTCTGAAGTATCCCTGATAGCGCCACTTGTAGCCGTCCTTGAGTTTCCTCTTGAAGGCGCCCACAGTGATGACCTCCTTTCACTTAACTTCTCACGTTTCGGCCTTTTACAGCATTCTCATAACCTTACGCAAGAACTTAACATGAGGGGCTAAGATAACCTATTGATTTCCTTAACTAAACACTTGACAAGCCTTTTTGATGTGGTAGTCTCCCCCGTAATCGATCTCAGAAAGGGAGGCACAAAACGATGACAAAAGACCTAATTGAGTCTATCATCTGGAACCTGGAGACAGCCAAAGCGGACGCCCTGACGGTCAGGTCCCCGAGTGAACTTGAGGTGTCCACCGGCGATCTGGCGAGTGATGCCCTGGTTGAGGCTGAGGGGAGAATTGACAGGGTGACCGCAGTGATTGAGGAGCAGGTTGAGAGGCTCAGGCAGCTTTGCTGCGCGTGAGGAGAATGCAATTGCGTATTCCGAGCCATTCCGTCCACCCATTCCGAAACAAATCGTCCACCCATT
>CAZAGT010000175.1:0-10127 GCA_964484515.1 uncultured Desulfobacteraceae bacterium
GCAACCGGCTCTTCATGACCGGCAGCACGTCTCTCTATGCCGTTTACGTGGAGACAAAGGGAGCCCATATGACCTAGAAAAAGAGATGAAAGAACAAAAAGGCAGGGTCAGCCATGGCCCTGCCTTTCTAACGAGACGGTCGAAAAACCTTCTCCTGAGAGGTTGATGGAAAATGACCAGATGTAAGGCTTCTGAAACCGGGGACCCGCCCCGAAGGGGTGGGGACTGAGCCGAGCGAAGCGAAAGTGAAGAAATCCCGAGGAATGAGACGTACATAGAAGTACGCCGCAGTGACGAGGGATGAGGGTAACGCAGCAGATGATCGTTTTCCGACAGCCTCAACGCTCGAATTGATCTCAGATAGCCGATGGCTCCCTAGTAGACCATGTCGCGTCCCCGATCCAACTCCCACAGGTGCTCCCTGACCGCCTCTTCATTCAGATCGGCACCCCACCCGGGGCCGGTGGGGATCGTCATGTAGCCGTCCTTGATCTCGGGCGTGCCAGTGACGAGGTCATCCTTCCACGGTACCTTATCGACATCCGTTTCCATGATGCGTACGTTGGGTAACACCCCGCATAGGCTGGCGCTGATCAGGGTTGCCAGGTGGCTGTAATAGTTGTGAGGAGCGACGTTGAGCTGATACACCTCGGCCAGGTCGCCCACCTTCTTGGACTGGCTGAATCCGAGCCAAGGGACGTCAATCATAAAGATATCGGCCGCGTGGATAGAGAAGTACGGGATATACTCCTTCATGTAGAAGAGGTTCTCGCCGGTACAGATGTTTACCGACGTGCTCTCCTTGATCTGTAGGATGGCCTGGGGGTCGTACATATCGAGTTCAAGCCACAACAGGTTGTAGGGCTCCAAGACCTTGGCAATCTGGATGCAGCCTTCCGGCTTAAAATTGAAATTGAGATCCAGGCAGAGGTCCACATCCGGCCCGACCGCATCGCGCAGGGTGCCGATCAGGGTCTCGATGTGGCGAATCATGGCGGTATCGGCCACCTGATCGGTGGAACCCGGGCCGCCCACGAATCCGGGAAAGTAGACCGAGGCCGGGTCGCCCGGCATCAGGATGTTCGTCTTCAGGGCCGTGTACCCCTTTGCGACCACCTCCCTGCCCAGGTCGGCTACGTCCTCCATGCTCCTCAGGGGCGGCGTCCCGAGCAGTTCATAATGCCAGGCGCGGTAGGTTCCGCAGTGGGACCAATAGACACGGACGTTGTCACGCATGGGACCGCCGAAAAGCTCCACCACGGATATTCCGAGGGCCTTGGCCTTGATATCGATCAGGGCCAACTCGATCCCGGCGATCGCCTTGGAGGCAAGGCCGCCCATACTCTGGCGCATGCAACGGATCATATCCCAGTAGCGCATCTCAAAGGGGCGCGGATCCTTGCCTCGAATGACGTCGCCCAGGTCTCGGACCGTGCCGATACAGCCGCGCGGCGCACGCCACTCGCTGACCTCACCGTAACCTGTAATACCCTCGTCGGTCTCCACCTTGACGAAAACCCATGGGATCCAGCCCGCATCCACGGCAAACGGTTCAACATTGGTAATCTTCATCGGTCCTCCTCCTGCTTAGATGCAAAAACGCTCGTTATCGTTATCACTTGCAAACCCTCACGGCGTCTTCTATAGTTCAGGCAGCCCGTTGTCAATAAGAGATGGCCCTTTGGGAAATCCTTCCTTTGAGAAGGATTTCCCGGTTTGAAGCTTGAGGCTCTAGGTTTGAGGCCAAGAAAAGGAAGCCTTTTTTGTTTTTCCTTTCTTCTCCCGAGACTGTCGAAAAACCGACTTCTGAGAGGCTGATGGAAAATGCACAGATGCAAGGCTTCCGAAATCCCGAGGAATGAGGCGTACATAGGAGTACGCCGCAGTGACGAGGGATGAGGGTAACGCGGCAGATGGGTGTTTTCCGACAGCCTCCCCAGCCTCCTGTAACCGTCGGACAAAGGATCCCGCATAGGTATCCGTGCTCCAAGGCCGGATAAACCTCGGGGGAACCTCTTGGTCTCCGGCGAATTGACGCTGTTTGTTCCGTCGAAACGTTAGCGAAGACCAAAGGTTGCGACATGATGATTCATTGAGACTGGATGGAAACGAACGACCTCCCATCGGCAACGGGGGAAGGTCATCTTACGACAACCTACTCGTATGAAACTTCATGAAATGAGATCTGTGATACCTTGTCTCGAACAGACATCGAAGAATCTCAAAATGTCAAACTCAAGTATCAACTTCATGAAGTTTCCTAGTCGATCAAACTGGCAGCCGTCACGACCAGCGGCTGCGCTGACTACTGATCCAAAATGATGCTGCGATCTTCAATCCTGAAATATGCGGTTCTTGTGTGGCTCGCCCTCCTTTTGTACCCACCGTCTTTGACGTGGGCGGAACGACCCTTTCCAGAACCCCGCGGGCTCATCAATGACTTTGCCGAGGTCATCCCTCCGGATTACGAACGACAAATCAGCGCCATCACGAGTGAGTTGCTTCAGAAGACCAAGATCCCGGTGGTCGTCGTCACGATGCCGGACATCGGCGGCGCGGAGTATAACGACTACGCCAATCGGCTCTACTCCAGTTGGGGGATCGGCAAAAAGGGGGAGGATAAGGGGGTCTTGATTTTTGTCACGGTCAAGGAAAGAAAGATGCGGATCGAGACCGGTTACGGTGTAGAGGGTATTCTGCCTGACGGCCTGGTCGGCGAGATCCGCGACCGCTACATGATCCCCTACCTGAAAAAAGACGAGTACGGCAAGGGACTCCTGCTCGGCGCCGCCGCCGTTTCCCAGGTCATTGCCAAACATGCCGGTGTGAGCCTCACTGGAGAGATGCCGACCGTGGAGGTCCCCCGGGGGGGAAAGCGCTCCGGACTGGCCTTTTTTCCACTGTTCCTCATTCTGCTCTTCGTGTTTGGCCTATTTGGTCGTCGTCGCGGCGGCGGCGGGCTCCTGCTGGCGGCGATGCTCTTGGGCGGCGGACGGGGTGGATACGGGCACAGCCGGGGTGGCTTCGGCGGTGGTCTCGGGGGCTTTAGCGGAGGATTCGGCGGCTTTGGCGGCGGTATGAGCGGTGGAGGCGGCGCTGGCGGCAGCTTCTGAATGGCCGGTGGAAACACAAGGAGACGCGGCATGGCGAGCATTCCGAAAGACCCTGCAGAGATATTCGAGGAAATAACGGACGACTACCGAGGACTCTACGGTGCCGATCTGATCAGTATCATCCTGTACGGCAGCGCCGTAGGGCAGGACTATCGGCCTGGAAAGTCGGATATCAATTTCATGATCGTCCTCTCCGAGAAGGGAATCGAACGGCTGGACAAGGCTCTCAAGACAGTGGCGAAATGGCGCCGGCGCAATGTCGCGATCCCGCTCTTCCTGACGGAGGGCTACATCCAATCGTCCCTCGATGTCTTTCCGATCGAATATCTCAACTTTCAGCGAAACCACCGCCTGGTCTTCGGTAACGATGTCCTCAAGGGCCTCGCCTTTAAGGCGGAGGACGTGCGGCTGCAGTGCGAACGCGAGATCAAGGGTAAACTGCTGCTGCTGCGGGAGGCCTTTCTGGAGACGATGGGAAAAGGCCGTCACCTCAAGGAGCTGATCGGTCGGTCCCTGGGGGCGCTGAGTGCAATCTTCGAAGCGCTCCTATACCTGAAAGAGGAGCCCCCGCGCACGGGGAAACGGGCCGTCATCGACGGAACCTGTGAGCTGTTCGATCTCGATGGAGCCCTTTTTGCGAAACTGCTTGATATCAAGGAAGAAAGGCTCAAGCCGGGCCACGATGAGTTACGAACGATGTTCCAGGATTATCTTACTCAAATGAGGAAACTCGCGAGACGGGTGGATGCGCTGGGAGGAGAGCAATGAAAAAGACGTTATTGATCGTTCTGATTGTCCTCTTCATCGTGCTCGTGGTACCCTACTCTATCCTGAAGGGGACCTACAACAGCCTCGTGACCATGGACGAAGAGGTGAAGGCTGCATGGGCACAGGTGGAAAACCAACTCCAACGCCGATACGATTTGATCCCCAACCTGGTTGAAACCGTCAAGGGATTTGCGGCCCAGGAAAAGGAGGTATTCATCAAGGTCACGGAAGCGCGCTCCAGGGTTGCCGGAGCCGGGACGGTCGGCGAGAAGATCGAGGCCAATAATCAACTCTCCTCCGCCCTCTCCCGCCTCTTGGTCGTCGTGGAGCGGTACCCGGAGTTGAAGTCGAATACCAACTTCATCCGGCTGCAGGATGAATTGGCCGGCACCGAAAACCGGATTGCCGTCGAACGCCGCCGCTACAATGAGGCCGTCAAGGCCTTTAATATCCGCATTCGCCGGTTCCCGACCAACCTCATCGCCAGGATGTTCGGCTTTGAAAAGGCCGCTTTTTTCGAGGTCCCCAAGGAAAGGCAAGAGGCCCCGAAAGTCAAGTTCGATTAATCCGACGACTCCGGACCTCGTTATTCCGGAGGAGACGCCAATCCGGGCCAACGGACTGGAGGGGACAAATTCTCCGACATCTGGGTCCTTGGGAAGGGGATATATCGCTCGGCATCGGGGTCGGCGACCAATTTGCGCACCTTGGGTAGGATTTCCTCCAATGTCTCCAGGTAAAGCCTTGTGGCGGTGACGGTCTCGGTCTTCCGGTACTCCTCCCACGCCGCCAAAAACCGCTCGGCATCGCCCTCCGCCCTGTCGATGACCTCCTTGGCGTACGCCTCCGCCTCACTCACGGTGCGGTCGGCCTCGGCGCGGGCCGTGGGCAGCCGCCGATTCCGCTCACCCTCGGCCTCCTGCACCAGCCTGTGCTTATCTTCACGCGCCGAGGACACGTCCCTGAAGGCGTCGGCGACGTAAGCCGGGGGCTCTATGCCCAGAATCTGCACCGAGGCGATGCGGATGCCGAGCCCGTAGCGGTCCGCACCGGCCTGGATTTCTTCCTTGAGTCTCGTCTGGACCTCGAGGCGCCCGGACGTGAGGACGGCATCCACCCCCATCCCGGCATAGGTGCCGATGGTAGCCTCGTGGGCAATGCGGTGAATCAGGCCATCCGCATCCGTGGTGTTGTAAAGGTAGCTCCGCGGTCGGTCGAGTGTGTACTGGACCAAGACTTTTGTCAGCACGAGGTTTTCGTCTCCGGTCAAAAGGGCCGTGGCCTCGAGTTCCGCGCTCACCTCGCTCGGTGCTTCCCGCCGGGCGGTGCTCTGTCCGGCCGCCTCCTGACCATTCTGCTCCGTTGGAGCCGGCACCACGGTGCCGCTGCCGGTAACGACCTCCGTGGCCTTCTCCTCGCCGGGCGACACCAGATCGGCCTTGCCAAATGAAATCACGATAGAACGGATCTCCGTGGTACGCAACCGGACCACCGACTCCGCCGGCCAGGGCCAGTGATAGTGCATGCCGGGCGGAACGGCGTCACTGACCACCCGCCCGAAACGCTTCACCACGCCTCTCTGCTGCGGCTTCACGGAATAGAACCCGCTGGCCAGGTACAGCAACGCCAGCAGGAGGATGAGCCACCCCGCAACGGCCCTGGCGTGGCGGAAGACGTGCTCGAAATCGCCGCGTGTCTCTTCCATTTCACTTCTGCATTGAAGGGGGGCACTCGAGGAACCGGAACAGGGGAGCGTCCGCCGACAGGATCAGCGTCGTCTTCTCGTCCAGGAACTTCCGATAGGCCTCCAGGGTTCGGGTCAATTCATAGAAGGCCGGGTCCTTTTCAAAGGCCTCCCCGTAGATCCGGATGGATTCGGCGTCCCCGCGGCCCCGTATCACCTGGGCCTTGCGATAGGCCTCGGCAAGTATCCCCCGAACCTCTTTATCGCTCTGGGCCTTGATCTTGGCCGCGGACTCCTCTCCCTCCGCGCGGTACTTCTTGGCCATCCGTTCCCGTTCAGCCCGCATTCGGGAGAAGACCGAACGCAAGTTCTGCTCGGGAAAGGTCAAACGGCGAAGACGAACATCCGCAACCTCGATCCCAAAGTCCTTGAGGGCCTGCTCCTGGCAGGCCTGGGTGACCTTTTGGGAGATCTCCGGGATCTTGGTACCCCCCTCGACGGTCGTCACAAACGCAGAGAGGGGATAAGTCCCGATCGCCACACCAAGCTCGGAGCTCGCTAGATCCGACAGGCGTCTTTCCGCCATGGCGAAATCTTTGACGCTCTGGATGAACTTCATCGGGTCCGCGATCCGCCACAGGATGAAATTGCTCACCACCAGGTTTTTCTTGTCCAGGGTCAGGTATTCGTGCACGTTGGAGTCCAGCGGTCTCAGGCGCCGGTCGAGGCGAATGGCGGTCTGAATGGGGTCGGGCCACTTGACCTTCAGGCCGGGCTCGGTGAGCACCCGGACCGGTTTGCCGAAAAGGGTGATGATGACCGTTTGGGTGACGTCGACCGCCACAAAAACGGTTATCAGCAGATAGATCAAAACAACCAGCCCCCCCAGTGTGATCAGCGTCTTTCTCACCATCTTGTCTCCCCTCCAGCCTCTCAGAACCCCCCTCCGGGGGCCCCCGGCGTAAACAGCCAGAGTCGATAGCCGCCCAGGTTGGCCCTGGGGTTGGCGATGTATTTCTTTTTGCCCGCGAGGCCCTTTTCAGCGGTCTCCACGAAGAGGCGGTAGGCCGTGACCTCCGGCACCCGGTGGTAGGCCCGGGCCGCGAGCAGGAACTTTTGCGCATCCCCCTCGGCGCGCGTTTCTTTTTCCTTTTCGTAGGCGAGGGCGTCGGCGATCTGGGTCTCGCTCTCGGCCCGCGCCCGCGGCAGAGCGGCATTGCGGTACGACTGGGCCTCGTTGATGTACCTGGATTTATCCTCCCGGGCCGAGAACACGTCCCGGAAGGCCGGGACCGTCTCGAGGGGGGGATGCACATCGTGACAGAAAACGTTCAGCACCTCCACGCCGAGGCCGAGCCTCTTCACCTCACGGTTCATCGAATCCTTGATCTGGCTGAGCCAGACGGCGCGCCCCTTGGTCATCAAAGGACCCGCACGCTCGATCGCCAGCACCTCCCGCAGGTAGGACTCCAGGAGCCCGCGCATGGCCTCCTGGATCTGGTACACCTTGAAGAGATGGACAACCGCGTCGAGCGGTCGGTAGTGCAGCACGACGCTGATGTCGACAAGGCTTTCATCCCCCACGAAGCCGACCGACTCCCCGTACACCTTCCGGTAGCCCGGGACGGAATGTCGCTCCTCCCACAGCAGGCGGGAGCCGATCTTGAAAAGGCCTGGGTCGGTTCGATACCCCACTTCCACCCGGTACACGCGGAAGGCATTCACCCTGAGGACTCTTTCAAAAGGCCGCGGCAAGGCGAAGTGGAGTCCGGGACCCAGGTGGTCGTTCACGATCGCCCCGAACCGGAAGCGCACCCCGATCTCGCCGGGTTTGACGCTTGTCAGGCCTGTTGAAAGGTAAATCAGCAAGCCCAACGCTGCGAGTCCGGCGACCAGACGCCGGGACAACCACCTGCGCGGGTGCAAGCCGCTCAAGTCGATCTTCGGCAGCGAGATCCGACGCTTGAAGAGGCGCTCCGATAAGAAACCGAGCGCAAGCCCCAGTGCGGCGGAAACGGTCTCCCAGACGCTCTTGGCGTCGACGCCGGATTTTCGAAAGAAACCGACGAAGGAGGAGATCAGGAGATTCAGCCCCGTAACGGCGATCATCACGGCAATGAGCACCGCCACGACCCGTTCGAGCCCGATCCCGATCCAGCGGCCCATGAGGGACAGCAAGACTGCGACGGAGCTCAGCATGTCCATGCGGCTGTGGTAACCGTCGGCCACCAGGGCCGGGGAATCCGTCTCGCGACCGACCAGGATCTTGAACCGTGAGATCAGGTAGGCGATGGCGGCACAAGCGGTTATCCCGACCACTCCCAACCAGACGTTCCGATCCTGGTCCGACGGGCTGACCCTCACCTTGGCTAAGACCTGGTAGGCGGTTAAAAGGATGATCAGCGCCACGAAAAAGGCCACCAGGGCCTCGATCCAGTAACCGGGCGCGGCCCCGCCGCCCCCGTTCCCGCCCGGGGGCGCTCCGTCCGAGCCCTCCTCTGCGGCGGGCGGACGGGCGGCATCCGGCGCGCTGAATTCGGCTGGTCGCTCCCCCGCCTTGCGTTCCCGCCGCCGCCTCAGCAGGATACCGGTCAGGACCGAGCAGGAGACGATGAGGTCGGAAAAGCTGTGGTAGGCGTCGGCCATGATCGCCACGCTGCCGGTGAGGACCGACAGGACGGCCTTGATCGAGGTCAGAAAGACGTCGGTGCCTATGGAGAACAGTGATGTGCGGACGCGACGATCCATCATGGTTTTCCGTTTTTTAGGGTTGAGGATGGTAACCTCCAAGAGGAATTCATTACAGAGGCGCAATAGCATGTCAAGAAATAATAGGAACCCTGGGATCGGGGGGAAAAAATCAGGATCATCCGGAAAATGACCAAATCCTAAATAGACTCATAATTTCCGTTACTTGGAACAGATTACCCGCCGTTTGCGAGGTTACGAATAGGATACCGCGTTGATACAACGCTGCCCGCGGCGGGGTAGCTCATTAGGACAGATGAAGTTAGGGGAAACAGAAAATTCACCAATTCCTTGGAAATGGGTCGTTCGGGTCGTGCGCCATTGAACTTCACGCTTCTTATAATTTTATCGAGCACTTAGCCTCAAGAATCGTAGGTCACCCGAAAGATCTCGTCAAAAATTACCTAGTCAATTGTCAGATGAACCAAAAATCATTTGACTGCCAAACATGAATCTGTTATTCGGTAGCACGAAGTATTAATGGAAGGGGGGTGATGAACCGACAAACGTCAAAGGACTTATGCGAAGCAAAAAGTTTGGGTGAGTTGATTTTCCGTGTCTTCCAATATTTTTACAAAAAGGAGGAGTTACCATGAGCAGGAAGAAAGTACTGGGCCTGTTGCTGGCGGTCTTGCTGGTGGGCATGTTCGCTTCCATGGCCGCCGCGGCGCCCGCCGACGAGATTGCAAGGCTCGCGACCAAGGGAAAGGTAATCGACCTGAGAATGACCAACGACCCTAACTATCCGTGCTTCTGGGGCGGGGCTCAGACGCCGCCTTTTATAATTGTTCCCAATGCTATCATCGACAACCCGCAGCGCCGGCCCTTTCGGAACGTGTGGTACAGCAACACCTTGATGTTCGACGAGCATCTCGGCACCCACTACGATGCGCCCGCGCACTTCATCCCGAAGCTCGAGACGGGCATGAAAATCGCCTCGAAGTGGGGCGAGTGCACGAACGAAAAGACCCCGCCCGACTGGTTCATGGGCCCCGCCAAGGTCATTGATTGCACCGACCTGATGGACAAGGCTGCACCGGGAAAGAGCCCGCTGATCACCATCGATAAGATCAAGGACTGGGAATCCCGTTACGGCAGGCTTCAGAAGGGTGACGTTGTGGTCTTTTACACCGGTTATTGCGAAAAGTACTACAAGCCGTTCCCGGAGGGGAATCGGATGGTCTACGACGTGGTCGAGAAGGGGACCGCGCCGGGGTGGGCAGGCCCTGCGCCTGAGACCGCCGCCTGGCTGTCAACGGACCGCCAAATCGAGTGCCTGGCCGGCGATATCCCGAGCATGGGGCCCTGGCAGGTCATCAGGGACACCCACGTCGCCGGTCTCGGAAAGGGGATGGTCTATGTCGAGCAGCTCATGAATCTCGACAAGCTCCCTCCGAAGGGCGCCTATTTCATCTTCATTCCCGTCAAGACCAGAGGGACCAGCGGTGGTCCCGGCGGCGCCATAGCCATTATTCCGTAATCGTCGCACCCGGAATCAGGCTTTCTCATGACCGGGGCCCGGGCGAGTCGCCTGGGCCCTTTTTTTGTGAATCCTTTCGGCCTTGACACCCCGCTTTGGGTCACAATAAGCTGCTGCCCATGTGACCTCGTCTCCATTCGGCGGACGCACAATATCGCGACCGTGACGCCACGAGATACCAGAAACCAAGGAGCGTAACTTGGACGACAGAATCAAGAAGGCCCTCTTCGACATCGTTGGAGCGCAAAATTACACGGACGCCCTGATCGACCTTGTCAGCTACAGCTACGACGCCTCCCAACAACGCGGCCGACCGGAGGCAGCCGTATGGGTC
>CAZAGT010000176.1:0-10117 GCA_964484515.1 uncultured Desulfobacteraceae bacterium
GCTCGCGATCCCGACATGGGGGGTCGGATGGCGTTTGTGGAAGACTATGGGGAATTGTTGGCCCAGTACCTTGTACACGGGGTGGATGTCTGGCTGAATAACCCGATACCACCGCTGGAGGCCAGCGGCACCAGCGGCATGAAGGCGGCATTGAACGGCGTGCCCAACCTGAGCATTATGGACGGCTGGTGGCTGGAAGGGTTTAATGGGGAGAATGGCTGGGCCTTCGGAAAGGATTCGGTGGAGGGGAACCGTAACTGGGCAGACGCGCAAGCAATATACAGCATCCTGCAAGACAAGGTTATTCCGCTTTACTACAAGCTCTCCGATGACGGGGTCCCTCACGACTGGGTCAAGGTCATGAAGCATTCAATCAAGAGCAACGCAGCCAGGTTCTCGGCACGGCGAATGGTGAGGGAGTATGTTCAGAAGTTCTACATCAGCGCCCTAAAGAAAACGTGAAAGGGTTAAGCACTCATCTGGAGACTGCCGAAAAACTGCCTTATGAGAGGGTGATGGAAAATGCCCAGATGCAGGGCTTCCGAAATCCCGAGGAATGAGCCGTACATAGAAGTACGCCGCAGTGACGAGGGATGAGGGTAACGCGGCAGATGGGGGTTTTCCGACAGCCTCCTGAGAACTCTGAAAAGAATCGGAACTACTAGTTCCGATCCATACAACATCAGAACTCCAAATTCCTCTCCAGATTTACTTCTTTTATCAAGACCTTGCAGATTGTGCGAGGTGCTAGCCGGATGGATTCAGCGTTTTCCCCTCTCGGAGCGGAACTGCACGTTCCGCTGCTAATCTCCTCGCAATCAGACAAAACCATGATTATCAAAGGCTTAACGCCATGGCACAACTGTTGCCTTACCTCACACCAGGAATGTTGATGAGAAAAAGGGAAACAGTCGGCCGTAATGAAGCCCGATCATTGCCCGGGGAGGGCAGAGCAAGGTATTCAAGGAGGTGATTGTAATGGAACTCGTACCCTGGAGACTGGGCGGTTCCTTAGCTCCGTTTCGCAAGGAGATGGAGAGGATGTGGGATGAATTTTTCCGTGAGCCCTCGTTCACTAGACGGCTGACGGAATGGACGCCTTCGATCGACATGTCGGAGACCAAGGACAACTTCGTCGTCAAGGCCGAACTGCCCGGCGTGGATCAAAAAGACGTGAATGTGACTATTTCGGGAGACATTCTTACCATCAAGGGCGAGAAGAAAAAAGAGGCGGAAGAAAAGGACGAACACCACCACTATGTAGAGCGGTTTTACGGTTCTTTTCAACGATCATTTCAACTCCCGTCGAACGTAAAGACGGATAAGATCGACGCTACCTTTGACAAGGGCGTTTTGAAGATCACGCTTCCCAAAACCGAGGATGCCAAGAAAAAGGAAATTGAGATCAAGGTGAAATAGGAAAGACAGTAACCTCTGCCCTCCCCAGGCAAGGAGTCAGGTAAACAAGGACATGGAGAGAATAGGGTCGGCACGAGCTCGGAAGTTAATGACAGGGAGCAACTGAGGATAGACAGTAAGCAGGAGAAACGATATCGAGCAAGAGGATGTCTCACCTGGCCCAAGGAATTGGCTGTTTGGGTCGCAAACCAGTTACGTTAGAACATGACTTTGAATGATATGAATTATCCAGGGGGCCGTTCGTCATGGTATCGGTACGAAATGGAAAGGGTCGGAGAAGCAGAATCACCTGGGCCATGGTTTCCGCGGGTTTAGCCTTATTACTCGTCGCTCCGGCCGGCATCCCGAAAGAGAAGTCCGACCTCGATGGTCTCCCCATGCCGGGATCGTTCTCCCGGGTCGTGAAAGCAGCCGGTCCGTCGGTGGTAAACATCAGTGCCGTCAGAGTTGTAAAGGCGCAGGAGGGGGTCCCATCACCCTTCGGCCCGGAGGCACCCGCCGGTGATTTCTTTGACTGGTTCTTCAAGTACGAATTGCCGCGAGATTTTCGCACCCGCAGTCTGGGAACCGGTTTCGCCATCGACGGGGAAGGCCATATCCTGACGGCGAACCACGTTGTGGTGGGGGCGGAGGGAATTAAGGTTCTAACGCCCGACAAAAGGGAATGCAGGGCGAGCATCGTCGGCCGTGATCCGATGACGGATCTGGCCGTCATCAAGATCGAGACCGAAAGCCCACCCGTTCCTCTGAAGCTGGGGGACTCTGACACGCTTGAGGTGGGGGACTGGGTCGTGGCGATCGGAAATCCGTTCGGCCTGGGAAATACAGTAACTGCCGGCATCGTGAGCGCCAAGTACCGCAGGATCGGTGCCGGCCCCTTTGACAATTTCATCCAGACCGACGCCCCGATCAACCCGGGCAATAGCGGCGGACCGCTTCTCAATGTGCGCGGTGAGGTGATCGGTATCAATTCGGCCATCTTTTCTCAAAATGACGGTAACACCGGGATTGGCTTTGCCATCCCCATCAATAGGGTTAAACAGCTGCTCCCGCAGCTCATGCGAGGGAGGGTCGTCAGAGGTTGGATGGGGGTGATGGTTCAGACGATCACGCCGGCGCTCAAAGAGAAGCTCGATCTCCAGGACGAAAAGGGGGCACTCGTTGCGAACCTAACTGAAAGTTCCCCGGCGGAGCAGGCGGGTATTCGACGCGGGGACGTGATTGTAGGCTATGACGGCAATCGGATCGATGAAGCCCTTGACCTGCCGTATCTCGTGGCCTCGACGCCCGTCGGTAAGAATGTTCACGTTGAAGTTGTCCGCAAGAGAAGCGTGAAGCATTTCCAGGTGAAGATCGCCGAGCTTCCCGAACAAGCTGAGCCCTTTTCCCTGAGCAGGGAGCAGCCTAATCTTGGCATCGTCGTGGAGGAGATCACACCGGAACTCGCCGAAGAGTTGGGCTTGAGAGATGAGACCGGGATCATCGTGATTCATGTCGAGGACGAGGGTGCAGGCGCTGAGGCGGGCGTGGAGCCGGGTGACATTATCCTGGAAGTTGATCAGGTTCCGGTGAAGACCCTGGCAAAATTCCAAAGCCTGTTGGATAAGTACAATAACGGTGACACGGTTCTGTTTTTTGTCAAACGCCAAGGCACCACGCTTTATCTGACGTTGGAGCTTCACTGAACCCTGCTGTTGCATAAACAACACGTCGAAAGGGGTGGAAAGACGAAAATAACAAGCCTCTCCGCCATTTTTGACGTTCATTCTGGATATCACCGGCTGTGACATCCAGCGTAACCTAAAAGACGCCGTGTTGTTTACCCTTTGGGCTTCGCTTTCAGCTACGCCCTAACCAGTCGGGAAAGCCGATGATACCGCATCTTCTGCGTTGCCAAGGGCTTGCAGTAGGCTACTACGGCTGCACCCTCGGTGCCTGGAATCTGCAGCATCCTCGACTTTTGCAACGTTAGGGTGAACTTTTACTTTGAAGGATGACGGGTTGTTTGTGGAGGAGCGGTCATGGTGTTCAAGAACATCCTCGTTCCCACGGATCTCACCAAGAAAAGCATAAAAGCCCTGGATGTCGCTTTCAACATGGTATCGGCGGATGGGGGGAACATCACGTTACTGCACGTGATCGAAACCATCGCGGAGGCCGATGACGAGGAATTTAGGGATTTCTACGAGAGATTGCGGTCACGGGCCGGCAAAAAGATGGAAGAGATGATCAGGCCGCACCTCACGCGTAAACGATCTATTCACAGCGAAATCGCCTATGGTAAGAGGGCCGCTGAAATCGTTAAATATGCGGCCCGCAATGATGTTGACCTGATTGTTCTAAGCTCACACAGGATCGACAAGATCGATCCGGCCGAAGGTTGGGCCACGATTAGCTATCGCGTGGCTATCCTTGCCCACTGCCCCGTCATGATGGTAAAGTAATTCACGGCGCCGCCAACCTAATCCCTACCTTTTTTTAGAACAATGGACAAAGGAGCACGGACGTTGAGCGTTTTTCGCTCGGTCAAGATATGAAATCCCTTCTGCAACATCTCAAGAGGTATGTATTCAGGGGCTTTCTGGCCATCATCCCCCTGGCCCTCACATTCCTGGCCTTAAGAATCCTTTACATTAGCGTTGATCAACGGGCCGTCCGAGTTCTGGAGAAAGCCGTCGACTTCGGCTTTCCGGGTTTGGGGCTCCTTTTTGTGCTTTTCTCCCTTTACCTCCTGGGGATCTTGGCCAGCAACGTCGCCGGCAAAGGCCTGTTTCGCATTATTGAAAATCTGAGTGCTCGTATCCCCTTGATACGGACGACCTATAGGGTCGGGCAGCAACTCGGCGTTACCATGTCCCTGCCGGAAAGGGAGGTCTTTAAGCGCGCCGTGCTCGTTGAGTATCTCAAACCCGGGATCTGGACGATCGGCTTCGTGACGGGGACAATTGTCGACAGGCCGAACAAAGACGAAAGACTTCTCAAGGTGTTTGTACCGACGCCGCCGAATCCTGTTTCGGGGACCATGGTGGTGGTAAGGCAGTCCGCGACCCGCGACCCGGGCTGGACTATCGAGGAGGCCCTAAAGGCCGTCATATCGGGTGGACTCTTGGGCCCTGAGGAATTGAGGTGAATTTTTGATCCGGAAACTCCGCTAGCCCCTATACTGCATTTTCGGACGGACGCGATTCAAGGGAGTATTCGATGGCCGGGACTGACAAACTCTTCATCCTCGCTGTCTTTGTCGCCTGCTATGCGCTGGCATTGAGCCGTAGGGTCAAGATCGCTTATACATCGCTGAGCGCAGCCGCCATGCTTCTGGTCCTGGGCTACCTGACCCCGTCAGACGCCGTGTTCAAGGCTATCAAGTGGGACGTTATGAGTATCTATTGGGGCTTCATGATGGTATCGCATGTCTTCATGCAGAGCCGCATGCCCGAACTGGTCGCCAACCGCATCCTGTGCCGGGTCAAAGTGGAGCGTTCCGTCATCCTCGCCCTCTCGGCCTTGACGGCTTTTCTCTCGGCCTTTATGGAGAATGTCGGCGTGGTGCTGATGATGGCGCCGCTGGCCATCGCGGTGAGCAAACGCCTGCAATCCTCGCTGTTTCACTACCTCATCGCCATCGCGATCAGCTCCAACGTGGTCACCACATTGACCATGGTCGCCGATCCACCCTCGATCATCCTGGCCATGGAAACGGGCATGAAAGCGCTCGATTTCTACTACTTTATGGGGCGCATCGGGCTGGGCACCATCACTCTGGTTGGCGTGCTAGTCGCGCTGGCCACACTTTGTTATAGCTTTCGGGGGATGAACAAGATCGTTGAGGTGTCGCCCGAAAAGATCTCCGTCACCACGGGTGCATCCGTACTTTTTGTCGTCGCCGTAACAGCGCTTGTGATCGGTCCCGAATTGGGGGTCCGCGTGGGCATCGTGGGGCTTGTAGCGGGAGTGATCGCGCTTATCATCGGTTACAAGGAATTTCGTCAGATGCTGGTGGAGTTCGACTGGAACTCATTCTTGTTCATACTGGGTGTCTTCGTGGTCATCTACACGCTGAACAGCTCCGGTCTGCTGAACGACTTCGCCGGCTGGGTGGTTCATTCGGGCCTTAGGAGCGCTACCGGGCTGCTCGCTCTCCTAATCTGGATCTCGATCGCGCTCTCCTCTTTCATGGACAATGTACCCTACACGATTCTGATGATACCGGTCTGCGGGAGTCTGGCCGCTTCATTGGGGATCGCCGCATGGCCTTTCTTGTACGGCATGCTTATCGGCACGGGTATCGGCGGCAACATCACCCCCGTGGGCGCCACAGCCAACGTCTTCGCCTGCGGAATCCTGGAGAAGCACGGCTACAAGATCGTGCTAAAGGAGTATTTGAAGATTAGCGTGCCCTTTTCAGTGGCGGCCGTTCTGACGGCTCACGTTCTAATCCAAATCATTTGGCTCTAGCCGTTCAAACAAGGGCTCCTCACACAAATTTGTGGGCGAAAAGACGGCACCAGACCGCGAGGTTGGAGGACTGTGAAGCTTTTTCGGAGTGACTGGTGGCCTGCGATGAGCCCCTCGGCCGACTCGGAGGGCACAAGACTTTACCGGCCTCAGGCGGGTCCCCCACAGATAAGTCATAGAAAAGAACAGCCCGGCAGCCGCGGAGTCGAAGAAAAAGAGATCGCAGGCCTCCCAGCCGGATACCAGCATAATCAGATTGAAATCCGAAAACCCGGATTTCGATCGAAAACAGGGGGTGAATTCAATCTCTGTCTTGTCAGAGTTGACCTATTGACCCACAAATTCTTGTGAGGGGCTCAAGAAAAGAGGACGGGATGGACAAAGGGCCTCAGGATGCTTGGGACGAACAACCGGCAAGCGGCCCTCTGCTGAAGGCCTTCACGCGACGCGTGCCGAAGACGATGAGGTATCCGGTCGCGCTTCCAGGGTGGCGTCGGGCTGTAATTGGGGGGAGAGTACCTGATATGCTGAAGCGCGTGGTTCCCATCGAGTGCCCGGAGGGGATAAAGTGAAAAACGTCCTTGCGTTTGTGATGGCGGGTGGCCGAGGTGAAAGACTTATGCCCTTGACCCAGGATCGCGCCAAACCGGCGGTCCCCTTCGGGGGCATCTACCGCCTGATCGATTTCCCGCTCAGCAACTGCGTCAATTCGCAAATCTACAAGATCATGGTGCTGCCGCAGTACAAGTCCCAGTCGCTAAACGATCACCTGGAAGCCGGTTGGAGGTTTTTCAGTCAGCGATTCGGACATTTCCTCAAGATCGTCCCACCCCAGCAGCGAATCAGCGCCGACTGGTACCGGGGGACCGCCGATTGTATCCGCCAGAACCGTTACCTCATCAAACGATATTCCCCCATCGAAATCCTGATCCTTTCCGGAGACCACATCTACAAGATGGACTACAGCCTGTTTGTCCAATATCATCGCGGGAAGGATGCCGATGTGAGCATATCCCTGCTGGAAGTGGACAAGGGGACGGCCCATCAATTCGGGGTGGCCGAAGTGGACGAGGACCTCCGGATTCGAGGGTTTCAGGAAAAACCGAAGACCGGTGCCAGGACGATTCCGGACGACCCCGCCCACGTGCTCGCATCCATGGGTATTTATCTCTTCAAGACCGAGGTGCTGCTGGACATCCTGGAATCAAGCCGTGAAGATGATTTCGGCCATGACATTATTCCGCTCATGATCAAGTCTTACAAGGTGTACGCCTATCCGTACCGCCGAAACAACCGGATCGAAGATGAAATTTACGTGACCCTGGAAGACGGGGAACGGCAGCTTCGGCTCGAACCGAACACCCGCGATTCCGCCTATTGGCGTGATGTCGGAACCCTCGATGCTTACTGGAACGCCAATATGGATCTCACCGGTGTCGACCCCTACTTTAACCTGTACGGCCGTAAATGGCCGATCCACACACACCAATTCCCGGCCCCACCCGCCAAATTCATCTTTGCCAACGAACGCCCGCAAGGCTATAGGGTCGGCAAGGCCCTCGATTCGATCGTCGCCCCGGGGTGTATCGTCAGCGGCGTCGTTCGCAATTCGGTCCTGGCCTATAACGTCGTCGTGCGGAGTTGGGCCACGGTAGATGAGTCGGTGATCCTGGACCATTCCGTGGTGGGCCGGCATTGTCGAGTCAGAAAGGCGATCATTGACAAGCATAACGACCTTCCTCCAGGGACGGAGATCGGCTACCATCCTCGGGAGGACCGTAAACGCTTCACCGTGACCCCACGCGGCATCGTTGTCGTCCCCAAGGGATACTTCAAGGCGGGTGAGTAGATCTCAATGGCTCAAAAAGGTACCGGACGATCCACGATTCGATGAATTTCGAAAAGTTGAGCTGTTACCACGATCCAAGAGTCTACACCCTGGAAATAATTTCTACTCTCGCCCAATAATCGATTTCCTCAACCTCTCCACTGCCTGGGCGACCCTGACGACCGCCACTGAACAATGGGAGCGAAGTGCGATTTGAGTGGAAAATGGCCCTATGGCGGTTCTTTCCAGAAGCCCGACTCTTGTGGCCCCCACAATAAGGAGGTCAAAGTCCCTGGAGCGATCAACCAGAAAATCCAATGGCGTATCAGAGCTCGCCAGCTCAATATTGTAAAGGGCCTTTGCCATGTGCTGCTTGATGGCTTCTGCAAGGATCCTGGTGGAATGGGTCTTTTGTTCAACAGTATAGTTGGTAGGAAGAATGTTTAGAAAATCGATCTGGCCGTCAAACCGATCCGCCAGATTCCCTGCCAGTCTGACGATGAGGTTCATATTACTGCTGCCTCCAAGTGATGCGGCGATCCTTTTGGGGTGAAAATCACCCCTCACCTTCAACAGAACAAGATCTGTCCGTGCGCGGGAAATGACTTCGTTCATAAGGTTTGCTGTCTGAGGCGATTCGTCCCCGGCGAAGCCCATTACAATCATGTTACAGCCTTCCTCTTGGGCTGCGTGCACGATACCCATTGAAAGGCTGCGCGATACGCGAATCACCGGCCTGATTTTTACCCGATCCAGATCCGGTAATTTGCTACTCCTGTCCAATAGGTCAAGTGAATCCGCCGCACCGGCCAAAGCCGAATGAAAGTCAATCTGATTAGTGGCCTCAACAACATTCAGCACCACCAGTTCCCCTCCACGGTCGGCAAGCAGGGCCCCGGAAACAGAGAAAAGTGAAGGCTGGGTCTGCGGATTGGCAATGGGAACGAGGATCCTCATTCCTGCGAGAAGCTTTGATTTCGGTTGTTCTGTCAGTACAACGCTCATCCCGGTGCGGCTTCGGATCTCACGCTTGCGGGAATAAAAGAGATAGATGACAAAGCCCAAGGCCGTGAGAAGCAGACCGAAAATGATGGAGGCCAAATCCAGAGTGATGAGAAGAAGCAGGTTGGCAATAAACGCAGCCTCGGGAATAGAACGTTGCCAGCGGTTTGGCGGCACAGATGATTCTGATGAGCGGTATAACTTGCGCAGGGCAAGAGAGGCCGGTAAAAGGGAAACCATAAAGCAAAAGTTCGCCGATTTGACAACAAACGTCAGCTCCCCGAAGAGCACGGTTGCAAGCGTAATTAGCCCGCCGACCCACAAAGCGGCCCTTGGTGTCCTGCTCACTTCATGAATTCGTCCAAGTATGGTGGGAAAGAGCCGGTCCTTCCCCATGGCAAAGATCTGCCTTGCCTGGGAAAGTAGAGTACTGTTCAGGGCGGCGGCAGAGGCTAGAACACCTCCCAGGCCAACGAGAAACCATCCCAACGTTCCGATACCCTTCAAGGCGACTTCGACTAGCGGCGCTTTGGATTGAGCGAGTGTTTCCCAGGGGATAACCATGACCGATATGAACGCGATGGCAAGGTAGAATGAAAGACTTACTAACATGGCCAGGAACATAGCCCTAGGAATCGTCTTTTCGGGATCAACAATCTCTTCAGCATTATTGGCAATCAGTTGGTAGCCGAAAAAAGACACATAGATGATCGCAATTGCCCCGCCTATGCCGCCCAAACCCTTCGGGAACATTGGCGCCATCAGCTTCGGTTTCGCCTCAGGCACGGCCAGCCCAATAAGGACGGCAAGCACCAGCAGATTACCCCAAGTCAGAATTCTCTGGACTTTATCCCCATTCTTGGTCCCACGGCAGTTGAGCGTCGTGAGGAAGAGAATGATGGCAACGGCGATTGCATTTAGGAGGGGCTCAGGGATGTTTCGGGAGAAAATGGTCGTGGCATAATAGGCAAAGCCTTTTGCATACATGGCACAGGCAAATATGCTCCCTAGAGCCAAAAGCCAGCCTGTAACGAAGCCCCAGAAGCTTCCCAGCGCGCTGTAAGCGAAAGCATAACCTCCGCCGGCAACGGGTACCCTGTGAGAAAGGTTTCCGAAGACGGACACGGAGAGAAGACTCAAGAGGCCACAGATCAGGTATGAAAGCCATACCGCGGGTCCGGCAGAGCCTGCGGCCAGACCGATGAGCACATATATGCCGGCTCCCATGAGGGCGCCGGTCCCAAGGGTGGTTGCCCCGAGAAGGCCCATCGTGCGTTCAAACCCGACCGGAACGAGGTTACGTTTAAATATTTCTTGTATGCTTTCAGTCACATCCAATCTTTTTTTTCAGGTAGACCCTACTGTTGCATAAACAACACGTCGAAAAGTCTGGAAAGACAAGAATAACAACGC
>CAZAGT010000177.1:0-10115 GCA_964484515.1 uncultured Desulfobacteraceae bacterium
GCTACCCGAGGCGGCCGGAGGGCCACTGCGGTATAGGCCGGATTGACAGCCTTGGCGCATACTCCGAGTCTGCTCCGGCCGCCTTGCTTGCACGCTTCTTTAAGCGTTCGAGCGGGTAACGTCTCGTTTCTTGAAAAGAGACCCCCATGGCCAGGCGTTAAGGCTTTGACGACCTTATTTCTTGGAGTTCCATACGAGGATTTCATAACCCTCGTTCCACGTTGTTCGCGTGATGCCGCTCTTCGAGAGCGCACGTCGGATGCTTTTCCCGCCGCGTCAGGGTTGGAAAACCCCCACCTTTGATAGGGTCTTCAACTTGACTCGTCTGGGCCGTAACCCACCGGGATTATTGTGCCTTCTTTGCCTGACCCGGTTCTTGTGAAAGCATGTGCAGAATGGTTGAATTTGTGTTAAAAAGCGCCCATTCGAAGCGTTCGGCGGACTAACCCATACGGCTGACCCCCTGAGGTGAGGCCGCTTTCCGATAGGGCTCCGGCGCATCCCGACGTATTATCGGCAGTTGGTTTTCGCAACAAACTCACACGATCGGGCAGCAGAAACTGAATGGAAATTTACGTCCTCGCAGTCATTCTCCTGATGGGTCTCGCGGTCTTTGATCTGATCGTGGGCGTCAGCAATGACGCCGTGAATTTCCTCAACTCATCGATCGGTTCCAGAGTGGCCCCGCGCTACGTCATTATGATCATAGCCAGTCTGGGGATCCTTGCGGGAGTGACGTTTTCGAGCGGTATGATGGAAGTTGCCCGGAAGGGCATCTTTCACCCCAGGCTATTCTTGATGCCGGAATTGATCGCTATCTTCTTAGCCGTCATGCTCACCGATGTAATTCTCTTGGATCTATTCAATACCTTCGGTCTACCCACGTCGACAACCGTGTCGATCGTGTTTGAGCTGCTGGGAGCAGCGGTTGCAGTGTCTCTCGTCAAGATCCATTCGGCGGGTGAGAGCTATCTGACGGTAGCCGAATATATCAACACCAGTAAGGCCCTCGTCATCATCATGGGGATTCTCCTCTCCGTCGTGATCGCCTTTTGCTTCGGCGTTATGGCCCAAATTGCGACACGCCTGCTATTTACGTTCGATTACACCGAACGTCTTAAGCGATATAGCGGCCTTTGGGGAGGCGTGGCCCTTTCGGTGATCACCTATTTCATTCTGATCAAGGGGGCCAAGGGGACATCTTTTCTATCGCCTGAGACCGTGACTTGGATCAAAACCCATGCCTGGACCATTCTTTCCGGCGGCTTTGTCATTTTCGCGATCTTTTTTCAATTGTTGAGCCTCTTCACCAACATCAACATCCTCAAGCCGATCGTGCTGGTTGGGACCTTTGCCCTCGCCATGGCCTTTGCCGGCAATGACCTTGTCAATTTCATCGGTGTCCCTCTAGCAGGCATGAGTGCGTATCAGGTCGCCTCAGAGGCGGCGAATCCGCTCCTCACCACCATGGAGGCGCTCCAAAAGGCGACCCAAACGAATACCTTTCTACTCCTGATCGCCGGGGCCATCATGGTCGCCACCCTGTGGATATCGCGCAAGGCGCGGACCGTCACCCAGACAGAGATCGGCCTGGGCCGGCAGGACGAGGGCATTGAGCGCTTCGGTTCGTCTACGATCTCGCGCGTTATCGTTCGCATGGTATACACCCTTTTCGGCTTCTTGCGGACGTTGATACCTGTATCGTTGAGAAGGATCATGGGCACCCGCCTCGATCCGGGGGCATCCCAGCTTCCACCCCCAACCGACGGAGAACCACCCTCTTTCGACCTCCTGCGGGCATCGGTAAACCTCATCGTTGCGAGTGCGATCATTTCGTTCGCCACCTCCCTGAAGCTTCCCCTCTCGACGACATACGTGACGTTTATGGTGGCCATGGGAACATCCTTGTCCGATCAGGCCTGGGGTAGAGAAAGTGCGGTCTATCGAGTCACCGGCGTGATGACCGTTATCGGAGGCTGGTTTTTCACGGCTTTGGCTGCCTTTACCGTTTCCCTTGTTTTTGCGGGAATCATTTCCTGGTTGAAACTCCCCGCCGTCTTGGGGTTGCTCCTGCTTGCGGGCTTCCTCATCGTGAACACCTATCGGTATCACCATAAAAGACAAGCGGAACGCGCGGCCATCGAGTCTTTCAGCCTCGGCGCCGCCACGGAAGCCGAGACCGCCATCGAAGCCGCCTTTGAACAGACGGGTCATTTCCTGAAAGACATCAGCGATAATCTGGGAACTTGCTTCGCAGCCGCTTCCTCGGAGGATGTGGAGCGGTTGAGAAACACAAGGAGCGAGGCCGAAAAAACGCAACAATGGGCGAACACGATCGCGGCCAATATCTTCGAAACGCTTTCACTGCTGCAGCGCGAACACACGGATCACACCCAAAATTATGCGCTCACCATCAGGGCACTGCAGGCGATCGCCGAAAGCCACCATGACATCACATCGCGCACCTGCGAACACTTCCAAAACTACCACGCCGGATTCACCGATTCGCAAAAAGAGGAATTGAGGTATATCAAGACCTTCCTGACGCGTCTGCTTTGGAACACAGCCATTATGCTCATGCGAAGGAAAAAGGTGGACTACGATTATATCGCAAATCAATGCGACAAACTGAAGGACCTCGTCGCGGAGTCGGACAAGAATCAGATTATGCGGATCCAGAATGCCGAATCGAAAACCCGTCTCAGTATTCTGTTCTACGCATTACTTGAAAACGCACTCAGGATTGCGGAGCAAACTCAGAACCTGCTCACTGTATTCAGGGAGTCTTTTGAAGTCCAATCGAACGCTGACGCATCGGTCGTCTCTTCATCCAAACCGGTCCCGGAGCTTGGTTGAATAGGAACGAGGCAGGAGACTCAAGGCCTGAGCCGAAGAACCTTCTACTGGCCACCCCAGGCCGCGGGCCTCACGCCGAAGAATTCATGCTCGTCATTGTTTGCTTGAAAAGCTTCTGTTTTCGGGAGGAAACCATGCGGATACCATTTCTTTCACTGTTCGTGACATCGCCCTTTGAGGGTTTGCAGGAACACGCTGAAAAGGTGAGGGAATGTGCCTGGGCGTTTCAGCAGGCTGTGGAGTGCCACGCCTCTGAAAAATGCGAAGGTTTTGAAGCATTACGCCAGGAAGTCTCAAAACTGGAAAGCGAGGCTGATGCCATCAAACGCAGAATCCGCGGCCACATCCCAAAGGGGACAAGGATGCCCGTGTCGAAATTCGAACTCTTTATGTACATCCGCGAACAGGACAAGGTCCTCGACTCCATGCAAGAAGCGCTCGATTGGCTCTCTTACCAAACCAGGCCGAGCATCTCGGAAGAACTAAAGGGCGATGTCTTGCAGCTCGTGGACGCCGTCATCGAGCCGATCGAGGAATTGAGCAGAATGGTGTCGGAGGCAAAGAAGTACTTCGATGACTATTCGGAAAAGCAGCGCCGACTTGTAAAGGAGATTATCTACAACTTGCGCCAACGGGAGCATGAGGCGGACAAACGGGAAGATGGATTGAAACGCAAGATCTTTACGCTCGAAAAGGACCCCTCTAGGATATTTCATCTGGTCAGGCTCTCTGAAATCATTGGTTCGATCGCCGATCATGCCGAAAACACGGGGGACATGATGAGGGCCATGATTGCAAGGAGGAGGAGGGTGGTCTTCGGCGAGAGTTAGTTTCCAGATCAAAAACGGCCTTTTTCCACAATCTCAGCGTCAAGCTGCGGGATCCTTGTGCGGCGTACTTGCTGGACGCCTCCGCGCAATCCCCTGATTTGACTCGGCCCGTACGGGCCGCCCAAAGGCGGTCCAATTCCGCTATCCAGCGGAATTGTCCTTGATCTTGCGAAAAAATACTCATTTCTGAACTGCAAACCGCCCTCCGGTCAGGGTTGTACTTCCAAATCGGACGCTGAATGACGTGCATTGTCGTTCCCGGATTGAGAGGAGCTAGCTATCACGTTGCGCTGAAGGTTGGCTCCGTGGCAGGTGAATCCGGAAGGTGCTGCCCCTACCAGGCATGCTCTCAACAGAGACGCGGCCTCTGTGGGCCTGGACAACGTGCTTCACAATAGCGAGTCCGAGTCCTGTGCCCCCCAGCTTGCGACTGCGGCCCTTATCGACGCGGTAGAACCTCTCAAAGAGTCGCGGCAGGTGTTCCCTGGAAATACCGATACCGCTGTCCTTGAAACTGATGGTCACTTCTTCGTCTGTGGCGGCGACCTCTATTCGGACTGCATTCCCCTCGCCGCTGTACTTGATGGAATTATCAAGGAGGTTCACAAACGCCCGTTCCAGCAAACGAGAATTGATCTCGGCCAAGACCCCGTCTTCACATCTCAACTCAATTGGTATGCCTGCTTCCTCCGCCTTATCGCGGCATAACTGAACAGCTGCCTGCAAGGCATCCTTCACAGGCGCTTTCTTAAGGACCATCTTGTTGGAACCGGCCTCTTGCTCGATTCGCGAAAGGTCCAGCAGGTCTTCGATGATGGCATCAAGACGATCTACGTGGTTTCCGATTATCTCCAGGAAACGAATGGCCTGGTCCGGATCGTTCATGGCACCATCCTGAAGAGTCTCCACAAACCCTTTGATCGTCGTAATGGGGGTCTTGATCTCGTGTGAGGCGTTCTCGACAAAGTCGCGGCGGACATTCTCCAGTTTGCGCAGCCGGGTCACGTCATTCAGGACGATAAGTGCCCCGATCGAGTTCCGGCCATCACCGTAAAGGATCGTGCCGTGAAGATTGAGTATCTTTTCGCCATCGGAATAATGGACCACATCCTTTTCGACGAGTCCCGCGCTCGTTAGGGCCTCTTTCACGAACCGCTGAACATCCGTATTTCTGACGACTTCCTGGATACTTCGACCCTCTGCTTCGGAGGGTGCCCATCCAAATATCCGACCTGACGCCTCGTTCATGCTGATGATGAGCTCGTCCGTATTGACGGCGATAATCCCTTCCACCATACTGGAATAGACCGCTTCAAGTTGTTTGCGCTGTCGGCTTATGGTCCTGATCCGGTCATTCAATTGAGCGGCCATCTGGTTCATCGACTCTGCCAACCGCCTCATCTCCAGTGAGCCCGGGAGGGGCAACCGGTGTCCGAGATCACCCGCCGCAAAACGCTCCGCACCCGCCGTCATCTCCTCCAGCGGCCGCGTGATACGCCGACCGACAAATAGGCTCAGAATAGCCGACAGACCCACCATGATGAGCGCTGCGATGACGATGCTTACCTGAATGGACCGAAACGCTTTGTCGATCGAGCTGATCGAGACAGACGCCCTGACCACGGCCACCGTGCTCTCTCCTTCCCTGACGGGGATTGCCAAGTACATCATGTTCTTATTTACCGTTCGGCTGTACCGCATGGAGGTTCCCACCCGTCCGGCCAAGGCGGGCTTTATTTCGGGCCGGTTAGCATGGTTATCCATGACAGCCGTGTCCCCTTCCGAGTCTCCAACCACCTTTCCGGAGGGGAGGATAACGGTGAGCCGGGTTGAAGTGCGGCGCCCTATGGTCTTGCAGAGTTGATCGATTCTCCCCTGATCGAGGGGATCCAGATAGGATACGACCTGCTTTTCAAAGAAAAGCGCCCGCTCTTCAAGATCGGATGCGGTTTGCTCAAGGAAGAAATTTCTCAGAGATTTGGAGGCGTACGGAATTACCGCCACCAGGGAAACCACGATGATCAGGAGATAGGAGGGATAAAGCAGCCAAAGCAATCGTGTGTTCTTGCCCATGCTCTTACCTCGAATCATCCACTCCTAACGGTCCGGCCCATTTCTGAGCGCGTATGAAATTGCGTGAAATGAGATCTTTGATACCCTAACGCCCGGCCATGGGGGCCTCTTTTCAAAAACGAAACGTTACCCGCTCGAACGCTGAAGAAGCTTGCAAGCTTGTCCGCCTTCGGAGGGCAAGGCCGCCGGAGCGACTTGCCGGGTCCAAGCTCACAGAGCAAAGCCTGAACCCTCTCTCCTCTTTCCTCGAACCTGGTTCCCTGGGGCCTTGTACCCCGCGTGCCTTTTCCCACCTTCCTACTTCTCTAGGAGATAACGGTTGTAGGTATCTCGGACCCTTGTCAGACAAGCCTCAAGGGATGCCAGCAAGGCATTCGAATCCTGATCGACGCCGAGCATGCGCTTGGCCAGCGCGTCCAGTTCCTGTTGATCCTGGGGTAAGGTGTGAGTCTGACGGTCTTCAAGGATCTGAAGATAGTGTTCGACGCGCCGCAAAAAGGTGTAGTCCTCCTTTAGCTGATCCACGACCGGGGCAGCCAAAAGGCCGTCCTCGTGAAGGGCCTCCAAGGCCATGATGGTATGGCCTTCCGGACGCCGGTCTGTCTCTGACGCATGAAGAAGTTGGAGCCCCTGGACGAGAAACTCGATGTCACGGATGCCACCGAGACCGCTTTTCACGTCAATGGCCGGGATCAGTCCTTGCGGACGAGGAGTCAGGTGGGCATTTCGCATGCGTTCGATGGACGCCACGATCTCGCGCCGGCTGCGTCTTTCCGCGACGGTCGGTTGAATGCGTCGCAGGAACTCGGAACCGAGTCGAAGGTTCCCCGCCACGGGACGCATCTTAATGGCCGCCTGCACTTCCCACAGCGATGCTGATCGGCGGTAATAGTTGACGAGACTCGACATGCTGGAGACCAGCTCACCGGCCCCGCCGAAGGGCCGGAGCCGCAAGTCAACCCTATATACATAACCCTCTTCGGTGTGCCTCGACAGGTCCGCACGAAGGTTTTCCATCAGGAGGCCGAAGAACCGCTTTCGCTTCGCGCCGTCTTTGCTTCCCGTCACATCAACGGTGCCATCATCGCAGAGCGCGACTAGGTCGATGTCAGAGCTGTAATTGAGCTCGTTTCCACCCAGCTTTCCCAATGCCAGGATGCAAAATTGCTCCTGCACGTCATCGAGCCCCGCCGGGGCCTTCCCTTCGGCCGCCAACTTCTCCACGGCTCTCTCGAGCCCCACCTGAATGCAGGCTTCGGCCAACAGTGAGAGTTCTTGGATGATCTGCCGCAGCGAAAGACCCAAACAGATGTCCCGGATCCCAACCCGGAGCAAATACCGCCGCCTAAAACGCCGTAGCTTGTTAAGCCACTCCGAATGTTCGGAGCAGATACGAGCTGCACTTCGGAGCTCCTCCTCGAGTTCGTCTCGATTGACGGCATGGTGCAAAACTTCCGGCTCCATCACCCAGTCCAAGAACCCCGGATTCCGAATCAGGGTGTCGGCCAGAAACTGGCTCGTTGCGAAGACCTTTAGGAGGATCTCCAGTCTCATCGGTTGTGACAGCAACATGTTATAATGAAAGTCAGGACTACCTAGGGAATGGATGAAACGTTCCCAATTGTTCAGCGCCCGGTCGGGATCGGGCGTTCGCTTGAGAATATCGTAGGCCAGGAGGGCCAATTTGGTGAAGGTGTCCTTGCGGGGACCTTTGCCCGCCAACCCCTTGAGGTTTACGTAGGCACGATCCGGATTCCTGAACCGGCCTTGCGTGAGAATCCGGTTGCGGGGCCTCGGCGACATCTCCTCAGAGAGGATCAAATCAGCAATTGTGCCCGCATCCGGGGCCGGCAGGTTATTGCGGCCAAAGTGGCGTTCTGCGAAGATCCTGACCACGGCGGAATGCGTTTCAAAATCGATGTGGAGTTGTTGGGCCGGATCCAGGGGGCCGCCCCCTTGATATCCCATCCGCCTTGCAAGGTGAATGAACTCGTCCGATTCGGTGGGCGGCAGGTAGAGGTCTTTGGCCGATCCACGCAACATCCGCATCGCGTTGATCAAGCGCCTCAAAAAATCATACGCATTAACGAGCGTCGAAGCCTCTTCGGCGGAGAACACCCCGGCCTCGGCCAAGGCCCGGAGGGCCTCATGAATACGCGGAGTCCGGAGCTGCGGCAGCTCTTTACCGTGCATGACCTGAAGGATTTGGACCCCGTATTCCAGGTCAACCAGACCACCTGGGCTAAACTTGGCGTTCAGCCGGCCGCCCTTGGTCTTCTCTTCAAACTGCTTCGCCCTCAGCTCCCGTAGCTCCGCAAAGTTGATATTGTTCGATTCGTACAACATTTCGTCCCGCAGTCGCTCCAATTGGGACCCGAGAGATCGATCTCCTCCAACCGCGCGCAAGCGGACCATGGCTAGACGTTCGTAGGAGTGAGCCTGGCCTCCCTGTCCATAGTAACGGCAGAAGTTTTCCAAGCTGCACGCGGGCGGACCCGAATTTCCGTGCGGCCGCAGCCGCAGATCGACTTCGAATATCCCCTCCTTCTTGGCGCGGATGGATTGGGCCGTCTGCCTGACCAAGCGGCCGAAGAACTCGGCGTTATCGATGGACGTAGGACCATCGGTACGGCCATTGTCGCTGTAAACAAACAGCAGCTCGATATCCGAGGCATACCCCAAGGCGGCACCTCCTAACTTGCCCATGCCCAGGATGGCATAGGTGGCCTCCAAACCGGCCACGGCCCGAGGCTTGCCGTATTTCTCCAGCAGCAGTTCGTAGGCAAAGCGTGAGGCAGCCTTGACAACTTGTTCCGCTAGGATAGTCAGGTGTTCGGCTAGGGTACGAAAATCAAAGGTCGGATTCAGGATGTGGTCGAGATCGATATGATATATTTCGCGATCCTTGAACTGATTCAGTCTTTCAACCTTTTCTTCATAGGAAGCAGCGTCCTTTAAGGTCTGGGCCAGCCGTTCCGGCAAGGTCTCAATCGGCTCACTCAAACGGTGTCCTTCCACCTGAGGCGCGAGCATCGGCAATAATGTCTCATACTGAAGGCGAATGAAGTCCTCCCACAGGAAATCGCTTGTTCCCAGCAGCCGCGCTAGATCGCGAAGCGTATGAGGATTGGCCAAGAGTTCGATCCATTTTCCTCGTCCTGGCATATGCAGGATATCCTTGACCAAGTGTTCAAAGCGGGATAGCGCCGTAAAGGGATCCGGCGTCCGACCTAAGAAATAGGTGAACTGTTTTGTGAGCAGCACAGAGAGTTTGATTTGATCGAGGAGCTTGTCGTCCTCAATCGGATGACCGCGAGAGTCGACCAGATCGATCTGGTCTTCGACCCGCCCCTGGATCGTTCGAATCCTGACGTGCTCGATGGATACGTCCTGTAATGAAAGGGCGTTCGACAGGGCATATAGGAAGGCCGGCGTATCTTGCGAAACGATCATGAGCCGGGTTGCGCTCAGGATCTGCCTGTCGATGTCGATCTGCACCGGAAAGAGCACGGGGGCGGAGGTGTGCTGGAGTTGAGCCAGGCGTTTGACAACCATCTCATTGACGCGTTGCTTGGCATTATCTATGGATTCGAGGTCGCCTCGCTCCAGCAGTCTGATGATTTCGATCATGTTCTCCTGAAGCGCAACGACCCAGTCCTGAAAAGACTGCGACATCGCCCGTATACCGCAGAAATGATCGATAATGCGGCGTCTTTTGATGGGGTCCCGGGATGCCCGCTGTCTCGGTCGTCGCCTCCTGCCGGAGACCTTGCGCGGCGTCTCGACCGCTCGTTGGTATGTGAATACATCTCCCGAGACAATCTCAAAGCCCATCCCCGCTAGGATCCCTGTGATGATCGAAAACTCCGAAGGATAGTCGAAGGCGAGGACCGTGCAGTCGACACTGCCGTCGCGTCTCGACTCAACCAAGACCTCCGCAGGGTTCTGAGGCGAGAGTCGCGCTAGGCATGCCAGATGACGGAAGAGGTCTTGCTTACCAAAGGCGCTGAAGTACGGATCGTTCAGGCGAGAGAGGTGTTCGGACAGGAGTGCTTCGTCCACATCCGGACATGCCCTTCGATACTCATCAGAACTCGGTTTCATGAAGACCTCTCGCCTAGACAGCTCGTCAGTTTTGGCCTGATGTGTCCCACGGGCCGTTTTCATCTTACCCGACCAGAGCTGAAGATTCCAGACCCGAAAGAACCATTCTCCCGCAAACCGCGGTAAGCAGGCGGTTTGATTGCTTGGGGAACCTCATGAAAATGGCACTTGATGTTGCTGAGGCTGTCGGAAAATGTCCATCTGCTGCGTTACCCTCATCCCTCGTCACTGCGGCGTACTTCTATGTACGCC
>CAZAGT010000178.1:0-10060 GCA_964484515.1 uncultured Desulfobacteraceae bacterium
CGGCCTATTCCGCGGAGGCCCTCCGGCCGCCTCGGGTAGCGCCTTATGCGGAGACAACGCACTCAATTCCTCGTTTTTGAAAAGAGACCCCCATGACCGGGCGAACAGCTGTCGAACAATATCAAAATGTCAAATTCGAGTGCCGACTTCATAGAGTTTCCCGGTCGATCAAACTGGCCGCCTCCACGGCCAGCGGCTGGGCTGAGTGCTGAGAGCCAATAGCTGAGGGCGCCCTAATTGACGCTTTACGCAATTAGGGCTATGCGTTACCCTTCAGGCCGATCGCCTCTGCCACTTCGCGCATCCCCATGATCGTATCCCGAATGAGGTCCGTCAAATCAATACCCAACATGTCAGCGCCCCTCTCGATGATGGATCTGTCGACACCGGCAGCAAATCTCTTGTCTTTCCACTTCTTTTTGACTGATTTTGGCTCCGTATCCATGACGCTCTTTGAGGGTCGCACCAGGGCGGTCGTGACCACGAGTCCTGTGAGCTCATCCACGGCGTAAAGGACCTTCTCCATTTCAGACTCGGGTTGCACGTCGGTGCAGATTCCGTAGCCATGGCTTATCGCCGCACGGATGTACTCCTCCGGCCAATGGTTGTCTCTTAGGATCTCAGCGGTCTTACTGCAATGCTGCCCGGGGAACATCTCATAGTCGAGATCGTGAATGAGCCCCACGATCCCCCACTTGTCCTCGTCTTCGCCGCGTTGGCGTGCGCAATAACGCATGACGCCCTCTACGGCCAGCGCGTGTTTGATAAGGCTCTCGTTCTTGTTGTATTCCGTTAGCAACCGGTAAGCTTCTTCACGTGTCGGCGGTTTTTCGTTCATGGGGTCTCCTCACGCATCATGAAGGTGTTGAAGATCGGTCATGCAGCCAAGGATCCTATTTTGAGCAGCTGCCCTTGCATCCGGCGCGGCCTTTGGGCGGTCCAGTCCAGGGTTTCTCCCTTCTGTTTATCGACGAAATATTCCTGCAGCGTATGAAATGGAGATCTCCCCGGATCCGAAATCAATACCATTTTGACGCCTGCTCTCAAGGCGCGGCCGATCAGCCGTCTCAGGGAATCGGTCATAGGATCCCAAAAACATATATCGGCTCCAATCAAGACGTCCACCCGCTCCAGATCCCTGATGCGCAGGGCATCAAACCCTTTTCGCATCGTTTGAACTTGCACCCCGTTTTGGGCGGCGTGAAACTCCAAAAACGGAAAGACCTCCTCATCGATATCCACGCACGTGACCACGGCCTGATGTTTCTTGGCGCAGTAAATACTTGCCAATCCCCAGCCGCATCCTACTTCCATCACGCGCGCACCCGCCGGCAAGCCACGGCGGCTGAAATAGTCGATCAGAAGCCAGCTCGACGTCCAGAATTTGTTCCCGTGGACCGACGGGGAGTGGTTGCGCTTGAGCTTCCGTACCTCCGGATGGCTCGAGAGGAAGGCAACGAGACCATGTGCCCTGATTCTGTTCCGATTCGTCATCTGCAGTATGTTCTCCAACGTGTTTCTCAGTCGTATCTTTATATTCCTAACGGTGCCAGGCAAAATCAGGGAGCCCCGACAGGTCGGGATGGACAGCTTTCGGCAGGCAGCTCGAATCGCCGGAGACAGAATTCGCAATTCGCCTATGCCGCCATTCTGAGAATTGTTCGAAGTCAGGCTCTGTCGGTTAGCTGAACCTTAGACCTGGTCTTCATATCCCGGTTTCATGTTGTGTGTCGTCACTCGTCACTTTTCGTTGACGTCTGACTCTCACGAAATCAGCTTTTAGGCTCAATCAACCTATAAACCAAGTATCGGTTGAGGTCAAACCGATGAAGGCGCGGGCGTTCGCGCCCCACGTCGCAAAGGGCCGATGCCCGGCATGGAAAAGCCTTGCATTAAATCCTTCAGGCCCCTATGATCGCAGCTTGCCGACCGCCTCTCTTGGTCGTTTGGGCCGAGGCTATCACCTCTGTGGAGAACATGTCATGAAGAAAAAACTGCTTATCGGGTTGGCGATCCTCGTTGCGCTCATCTTGTGGGGGATACTCTCGATTTATCCTGATTGGCTGTGGTTTGCGAACCTGGATTTTTCGTCGATCTTCTGGACGATGCTGCTCAGCAAACTGGCCTTTGGCTTTATCGTGTGGCTGCTCCTTATCATCATCGTGGCTCTGAACCTTGTCGTGGCCCAGCGCCTCAACCCGGGCGGTCCCGGGATAGGGGTCGTTCAGGAAGGCGGTTATTTCTCACAGATCGGGCTCACCGGTAAGACCTTCAATATCTTGCTTTTCGCTTGCGTCATGATCATCAGCTTTGTGATTGCGACGAAGGGATCGGACCGATGGGACATGGCCCTGCGTTATCTTCACCAGCAGCCCTTCGGGGCCACGGATCCCATCTTTGGAAAAGATATCGGCTACTATATGTTCTCCCTGCCCCTCTATGTCTTTATCCGGGACGGATTCTTGATCCTTTTCGGGTTTGCGGGACTCGTGACGGTCTCCTGGTATCTCAAGAATGGTGCGCTTCAGGTCATCGGTGACCTCAACCCAATGGAGGGGCAATCGCCCGCTATTCCGAAGATCACCATCGCGCCGCAGGCCAAGAAACATCTCCTGTTCTTGATCGGGATCGTTGCCCTTATCATGGCCTGGGGTTACCACTTCAAGGTCTACGGCCTGCTTTATTCCACCCAGGGACCGGCTTACGGGGCCAGCTATACGGACGTACATGTCAAACTGCTTGCCTACCGGGTGATGGTCTTTGCCTCAATAGCCCTGGCCGTCGTGCTTTTTTGGAGCTGCCGCAAACCCAAGACGAAGGTCCTGCTGATTAGCGGGGCCGCCTGGCTTGGTATCTTCCTGCTCCTGGTCACCGCAGTTCCCTTGCTGGTGCAGCAGTTCATTGTCAAACCCAACGAACTGGCCAAGGAAGGTCCTTACATCGCACACAATATTGAGGCCACACGGGAGGCCTTTGCACTCAACAAGATCGAACCGGTCGCCTTTGCTGTCAGTAATCAGTTGAGCACTAAGGACCTGGAGCGACAGAAAGTCACGATCCAGAATATCAGGGTCTGGGACGAGCGCCCTCTTCTCCAGACCTACAGACAGATCCAGGCGATCCGGCTCTATTACAACTTCAACAACGTGGATGTGGATCGCTACACGCTCAACGGGCAATACCGTCAGCTCATGCTGGCCGCACGCGAATTGGTCGTCAATCAACTGCCTCGGCAGGCCAAAACGTGGGTCAACAGCCATTTGATTTATACCCACGGCTATGGTCTGGCCTCGAGCCCGGTCAACGAGGTCACCAGTGAAGGTCTCCCCCACCTTCTCATCAAGGACCTTCCGCCTTCCTATGAGCCCGGTCTGGAGGTCACTCGCCCCGAGATCTATTACGGCGAAAAGACCGACAGCTACGTCCTGGTGAATACCAAGCTCAAGGAATTTGATTATCCCAAAGGCGATAAGAACGTCTACACGATGTATGAAGGTGAGGGGGGTGTCCAGATCAGCTCGTTTGTGCGGCGGCTCCTATTCTCGATCGAGTTCTTAGACCCTCAAATCCTGTTTACCGGGTACCTCAAGCCCGAGAGCAGGATTATGTATATTCGCCGGATCGACCGCCGCGTTCGCGCCATAGCCCCCTTTCTGGATTATGACCGTGATCCCTACCTCGTCCTCTCGGAAGGACGGCTTTTCTGGATTCAAGATGCCTACACGACATCCAACATGTATCCCTATTCGCGTCCCTCGCGCAGCCCCATTTTGAGAAAGAACCTCAATTACATTCGTAATCCGGTCAAGGTCACGATTGACGCGTACAGCGGTGCGGTCGCTTTCTACGTCATCGATGAGAGCGACCCTATTGCGAGGACTTACGCGAAAATATTCCCCGACCTCTTCAAACCGTTTGAAGAGATGCCGCCGGATCTGAAACGACATATTCGCTACCCTCGAGATCTCTTCAAGATCCAGGTGGGAGCCTATCGGACCTACCATATGGAAGACGTGCAGGTCTTTTACAATCAGGAAGACCTGTGGCAGATCCCGGATGAGTTGTACGGCGACAGGCGCCAGGAAATGGAGCCTTACTACATCATCATCAAGCTGCCGGAAGGTGAGAAGGAGGAATTCCTGCTCATGATCCCGTTCACGCCATCGGACAAGGACAACATGATCGGCTGGCTGGCGGCCCGCTGTGACCTGCCGCACTACGGCAACTTGCTGGTGTACAAGTTGCCCAAGGAGAAACTCGTCTACGGGCCGATGCAGATCGAAGCCCGGGTGGACCAGCAGACCGAGATCTCCCGTGAGCTCAGTCTTTGGGGACAGCGGGGTTCTCGCGTCATTCGGGGGAATCTGCTTGTGATCCCCGTCGCCGACACCTTCATTTATGTGGAACCGGTGTACCTGGAGGCGAAGCAGGAGCAACAGGAAGCGGGCGCGGCCCAACCAGGCCAACAACAGCAGCGGAGGCGACCAATGTCTGGACAGGGACCCGACAAATCGAGGGCTGCCGCCTTGCCGGAGTTGAAAAGGGTGATAGTGGGTTTTGGCAATCGGATCGTTTGGGGCGAGAATCTTGAGACGGCCCTCCACAACGTCTTGGGGGAAGGTACCGTGCCCGCGCCGAAAGCGATCGAGGCGGGCGTTGCGGCGCCGTCCTCGGATATCGGCGAGCTGGGCAAGTCGGCCCTGGAGCACTATCAACGCGCCCAGCAGTATCTGCGAGCAGGAAACTGGGCCGGATACGGAAACGAGATGCAGATGCTGGAGGAAGTCCTGGTAGAGATGTCGAAGCGGAGGGAGACGGGAGAGCCGGAATGAAAAAGCCAAAAGTTGTTGCGGCCTCCAAGGTGATGCCCTTTTCTCCGCCGGGGCTGGAAGACGTATTCTCCTCCAAGATGCTCATCGATAAGGACAATTCGGGCTCCGACAGGCTGCAGGTCAACTATTGTGTTCTGAAGGGCGGCGGCCGAATGCCGGGCGCGGCACACGAGGCACCCTACGATGAAATCTACTACGTGCTGAAGGGTGAGGCCGTGCTCCAGATGGACAGCGTCGATTATGACATCGGTAAGGATACGGTCATTTTTATCCCTGGCGGGACTTTCCATGCCCTGAGCAACAAGAGTGAGACCGAAGATTTCGTCTTGCTGACCATCTGGCCCGGGCAGCCCGACCCAGGTGTGAACGAGGTTTACGACCTGCGAAAGGAGGCCTGGGGCACGACCTTTCGAGAAATCGAGTAAGACCCTCATTGCGCCAAGGCTCAATCAGGGTGTTCCGAGACATCGGGATTACCCGCGGCCAGCTTTTAGGTCCCCCTGAAACCTGACACCAAATCCCTGATCCCTTGCCCTTTATTGACTTCTTTCATCTGACTTCTACTGATTGAACTTGATCACTGAATTGGTATGAGACACACGTAAGATCATGGCCTTTGTTCACAGGCTAAACCCGGACCTCATCAAGATAGGTCCCATCAGGCTTCGCTGGTATGGCCTCATGTACCTGCTGGGGTTTCTGGCCTCCTATTTCCTCATCCGCATCCAGCCGCGGGCACGCCGCCTCGGTCTACAGGGGCGAGTGCTTCAGGACCTGATGTTCTACATTGGGCTCGGACTGATCGTCGGAGCCCGCCTCGGTTATATCCTTTTCTATCAGTTTCACGACCTTGGGCACTATCTCCAGCATCCGCTCGAAATCATCGCCATCTGGCACGGTGGCATGTCCTTCCACGGCGGGCTCATCGGCGCCCTGATAGGAGGAATCTATTATTGCCGTCGCAATGGTCTTCCTGTCTGGGAGGTGGCTGATACGGCCATCGTGACGGCACCGATCGGCATGGGATTGGGCAGAATCGGTAACTTCATCAATGGGGAGTTGTTTGGCCGGCCGAGCTCCTTGCCATGGGCGGTCATATTCCCTGCCGCCGGGACGGTGGCGCGGCATCCCTCCCAGCTCTACGAAGCCGCGCTTGAGGGTCTTCTGCTTTTTATCATCCTTTGGCGGCTAAACAAGAAGGATCTTCCGCCCGGGTCCATGGTCTGCTTGTTTCTAGGAGGCTACGGCCTGCTGCGTTTTGTGGCGGAGTTCTTTCGTCAGCCGGACGCCCAGTTGGGTCTCCTCGGGGGGGTACTATCCATGGGCCAGGTCCTTTGCCTTGGGATGATGATCACGGCCCTGCTCCTGTGGGGCATTCTGCGAAAAACGATCTGGTCCCGCACGGCCCCACCGGGGAAGAAAGGTCCGGGGATGCGCAGTAGTGAAGCGAAGGTGAAGAAATCCCGAAGGAAGGGGCAGTCGAAATCTTGGGCATTAGGTTAGAAGTTAGCGGCAAAAAACAAGAAAGTCTTGGGCCTTGCGCCTTACATCACGCTAGAGTGACGCCAGGCGAAGGTTAACTTCAGGACGAGCGTCATTGAGGACGCAACGTGAGCGAAAAAATGCAAAGGATCAATCGCGAGGAGGCCCGAAAATACGCCTTTGATTGGCGGGATACACCGCTTCTGGAGGTCAAGCCTGGTGAGACCTTCGAGGTCGAGACCGACGATGCGAGCACCGGTTATTTCAAATCGCCGGCCGACAAGGCAGACCCTGCGCTGCGCCCGGGTTTTGACCGCTACCCGCCATTGGCAAATCCGATCGGCGGCCCTATCTGGCTTGAGGGGGCCGAGCGCGGCGACACACTGGTCGTTACGATCGAAGACATCCTGGTTGAAAATACATCGTGGGTTGCGGTCGGGCCCCACCGAGGACCTTTGGGAGAATCGACCCGCTGGCCCGACGTGTCCGGCGAGTACACGACCATGATCTTCAGGCACGAAACCGGGCCGAGCGGGACGACGCGCGACGGACGCGTGCTCTTCAACGGGCGTATCTCTTGGCCGATTAGGCCGTTTATCGGAACCCTCGGGGTGGCGCCCGACCGCGAAGTGACGACCAGTATCGACGGCCAGGGTGCGTGGGGCGGGAACCTCGATATCCGGGATGTTGCGCCCGGGAACCGCTGCTACCTGCCGATTTTTCATGAAGGGGCACTTTTCTATCTGGGGGATGTACACGCCAGTCAGGGGGATACCGAATTCTGCGGTACGGCTGCCGAGACTAAGGCGACGGTCCGAGTCAAACTGGATCTTATCAAGGGAAATACGGTCCCGTGGCTGCGGATTGAAAAGGCCGATTCGATCGTGTCCGTGTATGCTGCGTGGCCGCTTGAAGAAGCGGTACAGACGGCCGTCTTCAACCTCATGGACTGGATTATCACGGACCATGGCTTCACGCCGGCCGACGCCTATTGCCTGGTGAGCACCTGCCCGGATTTTCGCGTCAACGTATATCAGATGGTTCGGATGGGAAAGCTTAGCCCCGTAGCCGGCGCCGAGATACCCAAGCGGTATTTGTGAGGGAAGGTAGAAGTTGGCAGGTTTCTTATGCCCGGTCGGACAATATTTCAGGCCTATGACTAGGCTGAAACACTTCGGCCTTCAGTCTTCAACCTAAATGCCTGACGTGTCACGGAAGGAATAATATTTCCTTCTACCAAGGAATATGAATGCAGAACCCCGTGGCCTGCTTTTGACAACGGACCACGAACAACAGACATTGAGCTTTTTCGCTCAATCAGGGATACCATGGAAGACTATAAGGAACGCCTAGCTCTGCTGCTGGCCGAAACAGGAGCCCTCTTCTTTGACCAAGACCTGTCCCTGAAAGACGGTCGCCCGACCCCCTATTTTGTCAACTTGGGCATGTTCCGAACGGGTCGCCTGAGCATGGAGATGGGCACTTTCTTCGCCGAGATGATGGTGGAGCGCGGGCTTGTCGAAGAGACCGATATCATCCTCGGGCCTTCCTACAAGGGGAGTGCGATCGCCTTGGCAACCGCCATCGCCCTTTACGCCTACCACGGCTGTGATCTGCTCTACGAATACGATCGCAAGGAGGCCAAGACCCACGGGGAAGTCAGCGGGGCGAAAGGCATGTTCGTCAATCGCGCCTTTTTCGACGGTTGCCGGGTCTTCATCGTCGACGATGTGGCTACCTCCATGGGGACCAAATATGACCTTGTCAAGCGAGTGAAGACGGTGGCTGAGGAAAGCGGCATGGCGGTCCATATCAAGGGCGTCGGGATTGCCGTGGATCGCGAGCAGTGCTCAGCCGTCTATGACGAAAAGGGCCGTCCGATCCTAGACAAAAAGGGGGATGATGCCATCGGTGAGTTCGTTTCAAGCACCGGTATCCCGGTCTATAGGGTCGCAGGTATCAGGGAGATCGTGGATTTCCTTTATAGGGAGCAGGTGCCGGTCGTCATAGCCGGTAGCCGCAAGCCGATTGACGAGGCCACAAAAGCAGAATTTGACGATTATCTCAAAACCTATGGGATAGACAACGCCCAAAGTTGACGTGCTGCAGGAGGGAAGGCCCCAGAGCTCCTCGAAAAGTCTCACATGGTTATCTCTTGCCCTGAGGGATAGCACCTTTTGCTTTGCCATTGTCAGCTAAGCAAAAAGTCTGGGTATGTCGAGAAAGATAGCGAACGGGCGGCGGGAAAGAAGAACAACGCGATTACCCGATACAGCAAAGGTCGATGATGCTGCTCGCAAGATCCCGCCCAAGCTGGCAGATTTAAGGCGCTGAATGTAAGGGCTAGTGGATGGCGACATTAGTTTTTTTCGAGGTTTTTTGCCTCATGCCTCGTACCTTTTGCACAGACCGCAGATGCCTGTTTTCAGCGAAGCTGTCGAAAAACCTATTTCTCTGAGGCTGATGGAAAATGTCCATATGCAAGGCTTCCGAAATCCCGAGGAATGAGGAGTACATAGAAGTACGCCGCAGTGACGAGGGATGAGGGTAACCCCGATAGAATCGGGACAGATGGGCGTTTTCCGACAGCCTCAGCACCATCCTGAAACTCCAATAAGTGTAACCCCATAACCCATGCATAATATCCCTGCCATCGTAAAGAACGCCTTAGAAAAGCGAACGCCCAGGGTCATTGAGGCCGGCTCGGCCTCATTTAAAGATGCCGCCGTATTGATTCCGCTTTTTCAGCGCGACAGCGACTTCGTGGTCATCCTAACGCAGAGGACCGACCGAGTGGAACACCACAAGGGCCAGATCTCGTTTCCCGGGGGCCATGTGGATGAGGACGACGCTTCTTTCGAAGATGCCGCCCTGCGGGAGGCGGAGGAAGAGATCGGGCTGCTGAAAAAGGATGTCCAAGTCCTGGGTCCTCTGGATGATCAGACCACCGTGGCGTCACAATTCGTCGTTCACTCATTTGTTGGGCTGACTCCCTATCCCTATGATTTTCGAATCAATCAGAAGGAGGTTGAGAGGATTCTGGAGGTGCCGTTTGAGGTCTTCACGTCAGGTGGTTATGAGGTCGAAGATCACCGGGTGACCTATGGAGGCAGGACCTACAAGACGCCGGCATATCGCTACCAGGGGGACTTGATTTGGGGGGCGACCGCCAGGATCATGAGAGATTTCATTAAGATAATCGGCCCCGAATTGGGCTTGCCTTCAAGCAGGAAATAGAATATCTTGAATTTGTCGGGACGTGGCTCAGTCTGGTAGAGCACCGCGTTCGGGACGCGGGAGTCGCTGGTTCAAATCCAGTCGTCCCGACCAGAAAATGCTCTAAGAAATCAGTAGGTTGATATCATGGGGCAATCCATTAGGCCTGAATGGATTGCCTTTTTTTATACCCAAAGCTTCCGTACTCGGCTCCTTTTGCCCTTGACCCCAACAACAGAGTATCTGGGTTCTCCGGGGGACTTTACGGGTCAGCGTGGGTCTGTGGCCGATGATCGTGATGTGCCTTTTAGCCTAATAACCATACGACCCAATTTAGCTAAACCTCCTATGTCACAAATCTCCCCCCCCCTGCGCTCGTACCAATCCAGAATATTTTGGCTCCTCACAAGAATTTGTGGGCGAAAAAACCGTTTCCAGCCTCTGCGGTGGGAGGTCTGTGATGTCTTTTCGCAGGGACTGGCGGGAGGGCACTGTCTTTTCATGACTTATCTGTGGGGGAAGCCGCAGCC
>CAZAGT010000179.1:0-9989 GCA_964484515.1 uncultured Desulfobacteraceae bacterium
TAACGTAGCGAAAAACCTGATCATGTCTCATCGGGACCGCGCCGAATGGTATAACAATTGGGGCATGGCCAAGCTTGCGCTGGGGGACGTGGAGGAGGCCTTGAAGAGCTTCAAGAAGGCCGTGATTTATGACCCCGACGAACCGTTGTTCTGGTCCAATCTGGGAGGAACCCATGGGTCATTGGGAGATTACAGGAACTCGGTGGCCGCGTTCCAGAAAGGTCTGAATATTGCAGAAGATTCCCTTCTGCTGCGGAAAAACCTGGCCAATACCTATATCAAGATGGAAGCGTACGAGGCGGCCGCCTCGGTTCTCGAGAAGATCCCCGGGCACGAGCGGCAAAAAGACCCTGCCGTGCTGAGGCTATTGACTCTGGCATCCGGCAAGGGCAGAGGGGCGGCGGATCCCAGTGTGCGTCCCGCGCGCTCAGAGGAGATACAGGCTTCGGATTGACTCTTTAAGCAAAACGTGCGAGGTTGCGACATGCTAAACGGAAAGAAGGTCCTGGTCGTATTGCCGGCCTACAACGCTGAAAAGACCCTAGCGCAGACCCACGAAGAAATCCCCCGGGATATTGTTGACGAGGTCCTGCTCGTGGATGACTCCAGTGCGGATCGGACCGTCTCCATGGCCAAGGAATTGGGGATTCGGACCTTCGTTCATGACAAAAACTACGGCTATGGGCGTAATCAGAAGACCTGTTATCGTGAGGCCTTGAAGCTGAAGGCGGATATCGTTATTATGGTCCATCCTGATTATCAATATACCCCGAAGCTGATCACCGCCATGGCGAGCATGATTGCCTTTGTTGTCTATGACGTCGTGTTGGGCTCCCGGATCATCGGTGGTGGAGCTCTCCAGGGAGGTATGCCCTCTTACAAATACGTGGCCAATCGTTTTCTGACCGCCGTGGAAAACCTGCTGCTCGGTAGCAAGTTGTCCGAATTCCATACCGGTTATCGCGCCTTTTCGCGCCAGGTGCTGGAAAGTCTCCCGCTCTATGCAGCTTCGGATGATTTCGTATTTGACAATGAGATGCTGGCTCAAGTGATCTACTTCGACTACCGGGTCGGGGAGGTTTCATGCCCGACCGCCTACTTCGAAGAAGCCTCTTCCATCAATTTCAGGAGGAGCGTGATATACGGCCTGGGTGTGCTGTTCACCTCCATCAAATTCAGGCTCCAGAGATGGGGTCTTGTGAGGTTGGAATTGTTTGCTAAGCAAAGATCCGCTGCGGAGTACGCGTATTATCAAGAGGCATGACCCATTGGATCTCGACATTCAACGTCGCATCGATCATATCTTCGGGGTCGTTCTTTGCCGGATCTTCTCCCTGATCCCACGCCGACGCAACGCGAAGCACGGCGTTCAGAAACCCAGCCAAATCCTTGTTATCCTCCTCTCCGAAATGGGCAGTCTGGTCCTCGCCCGACCCATGTTTGCACGGATTCGAGCAAAGTATCCGGATGCCACCGTTTATGTCCTCCTTTTTGAACAGAACCGGGGTCTCCTGGAGACGCTGGATGTCGTTCCGTGTGAAAATATCTTTACGCTGAGTAATCGATCCTTTCGGCGGCTCCTTGGTGACGCCGTGCGGGCCCTGATGCAATTGCGTCAAAAGCACATCGACACCGTGATTGACTGTGAGCTTTTCGCGCGAGTCAGCAGCCTTCTTTCGTTTCTCAGCGGCGCCTGCATTCGGGTCGGATTCCACGCCCACACGCAAGAAGGGCTGTATCGAGGCGATTTCATCAACCGTCCGGTCCTCTATAACCCGTACCATCACATCTCACATCAATTCATCAACCTGGTTGAGGCGATTGAATCCGATCACCGTCCCACAGTGAAGCGGGTTCAGGGCTCAGACGGTTTGGAAATTCCGGCCTTGACCGTCACGGATGAGGAGATCAGGTCACACCGGGCTCGCTTCGAGGCGGATTTTCCGGAGGTAAGCGGCAGGCGGCTGATCCTGATTTACCCCGGCGGCGGCCTGCTCCCCATTCGCGCGTGGCCTTTGAAATCCTTCGAGGTTGTCACCCGGGATTTCGTGAAGAACGGCTATGGGGTCGTGATCATCGGGCTTGAGGAGGACAAGGCATTAGCGCGAGCTATCCAATTGAGTTGTCCCGAGGGTAGCTGCGTAGATCTGACGGGCTATACAAAATCCATCCGAGATCTTTTGATCCTGTTCCATTTCGGATCCCTCCTCATCACCAACGACGGAGGCCCCGTTCACTTTGCATCGATGACCCCGATCCCCACGATCGTCTTTTTCGGCCCGGAAACGCCGACGCTTTACGGATCGTTGAGTCCCAAGGCCTTCCATTTCTACCTAGCCCTTTCCTGTTCTCCTTGCTTGACGGCTTACAACCACCGCAACTCCCCATGCGACGGCAATAACCTTTGCCTCAAAAGAATTCCTCCCGAAGACGTCCTCGAAAAGGCCTATGAAATGCTCGCGACGGGTGATCAAGACCGGCTTGCGAGTTCTATCCCATTTTCCCCAAGAGGGATTGGACCAAGCGATCGGACCGAATTTCTGTAGCCCTCTCCTGTCGTTCAACCGAGGAAAGATCTCTTTCAAAGAGTGAAGCGTTTCCGTTACACGTCCCACCTGATTTGGAACGCCGGTCGATTTCAGGGGGTCGATCTATCAGCAGGCGGCGAGGAAGGGAGGTATGGTTGTTGCATTTTGATGGATCGATGAGCGGTGTACGCATTGGGAGCATGAAGCAAACGTCTGGTTATCTGTGGGCCGTTGTTTTGGCGGGCTGCCTGATGTTGGCCCTCGCCTTCCCTGGTGATGTCCCCTGGATCAATGACGAGCCGGTGTTCATAGGAAGGGCTTTCGAAGCCAACTCCGGAGGTACGCTAGCCCGTGAGGGTCTGCGAGGCATGTTCGGTATTCGTTACGGTCCGGTGGCGATCTGGATCTATCAGGGTCTCCTCCTTGTATCCCAGAATCCGATTCATCTCAGCCTGATGAAGAATCTCTTGACCCTAGCCCTCTTGGTTGGGGGCCTCATCTACGTTGGAGGCCGGTGTGGATTGCCGAAATGGCCGATCCTGCTGGTCTTTTTATCCCCATACATCTATTTTTATAATCGTCTCCTATGGGATAACGTCTTGATCATCCCGCTTTCCCTCTTGCTCTGGTGCGCGCTCCTTGCCTTTTGGCAGCAGGGCCACCGGTCGTATCTGTTGGCCGCCGTCACGATCGCGTTGATCCTTGTTCATATTCACCTGATGGCCCTTCTGCTTGTCCTGCCTGTGTTCCTGTCGATTCTGGTTTTCGACCACCGCTGGATCCGGCGCCATCCCTATTTCAGCGGCCTTTGCGGGATACTCGTACTGACGGCCTGTATTCCCTATCTCCTATCCACGATCCCCGACGTCAGGTTCACCCTATCCCGGCGGGAAGGCTTCTTTGAATCGTTGCTCGTCGGAGTCAGCGGCGCCGGCCTCTTCAGTTTTCGTCACTTCGGCGACTACTTCATCCCTGAGATCTACAGCAGCTCCTTCTTCATCGATGCCTGGCTGACGAAGGCTCTCGTTTCCCTTAGCGCATTGGTCTTGGTGCCTTGGTTGATCGGGATCATCGGCGGCGCCGGCGGCCTCATCAAAAAATGGGCGAGCGGAGGCTCATGGTCCGTGCCCGATCGACTCACGGCCCTGGCTTTGATGAGTATCACAACGTATACGGCCTTTTTCGCCGTGACCGGCCACTCACATCACCCCCACTACATCAACAGCGTCTGGTTTGCCTATTTCTTGATTATCTGGCAGGGATTCGATCTGGGGCTGAGGGTCGCCACTCCCTGGGTGAAGGGCTTGTTGACATTCCAGGTGTCGGTCTTGGCGGTCATGTTGACCATGACGATCCTCTTCGTTCACCGTACCGGCGGCAATCAGGGAATCCATTACGGCCCCACCATGGCCACTCAAATCGATGTGGTTCGTGAGGTGCTCCAATACTCACCCCGCAGCCGGATCCTTCATGCCGTACCCAACTACCAGCGATTTCCCCACGCCTTCTACACCCTCATCGCCCTGTTGCGACCCGTCATTCCGGAACCGGATCGGCCTGTCCGCACGATCTACATTGAACCGGCGCGGGATCCACTCCAGGGGTGGCTCCAAGCCAGGGTCTCGGAGCAACCACCGGACGAGCCGCCGCCGGCCCGGCAATTCGGCCAGAAGCAGGACACGTGAAGGCGATCATCTATAAGATACAGCTCGAGCACTGGATCTTTGGGATCTTGTTTTTTGCAGGGTCCTATTTCTCTATGACCATCGACTACGATAATAGCGCGAGTCGTTTCTATCTGGTCAGCGCGATGGTCGATTACGGCGTGCTCCATATCGACCCTTACGCCGAGTTGACCGGCGATAAGTCCTTCCATCACGGTCATTTCTATTCCAACAAGGCCATCGGTGCACCCCTGCTGGCAGCCCCGGTCTACTGGCTGGATCGAAGAGCGTCAGGGTCGCACAAGCATCCGCCGTTGGCGCCGGGCAGCCGCTACCTCATTCGGCTGGTTACGACGACGGTCCCTTTTGCCTTCTTGGGTGTGGTTCTTTTTGGCCTGGCACGTCGTTGGGGTGCGGGGCCGAGGTCGGCGTTCTCTGCAACGATCGCTTACGGTCTCGGGAGTATCGCACTCATCCACGCAAGCCTGTTCAGCGGGCACGGTATGGCGGCTGCCTTTGCCTTCTTCAGTTTTGCTCTCCTCGTTTCGCTGCGGGGTGAAAGGGTAACAAGGGCAGACAGGTCCGTCTTTGCCGATCAAGCTCGCCGAAGTGGGGTCGGTCGAAGTCGATCTCCCGGGGAGGTAGTCTTTGGGGGAACCAGACTTTCAGCAGCCTTCTTGGCGGGTCTGACCGCCGGAATAGCCGGCCTTTGTGATTACACGGCCATGTACACGGCCGTTGTACTTGCCCTTTTTGCGCTGGCCACGTTGAGGCCGGTTCGCCTCATGGTCGGTTTCTTGAGTGGTGGTCTTCTGTGTGCCCTTCTCCTTGCGGCGTATAATTGGCACTGTTTCGGTTCACCCCTCTCGTTTTCGTACGCCAACCAGGTAGCAGCAGAGTTTGCTGAATCCAGCCGGCAGGGGCTGCTAGGCATCACCTGGCCGAGCCCTCAACGGCTCGCCGCCCTCCTCTTCTCGCCGGCACGCGGACTTTTGGCGATCATGCCGGTCTTCGTTTTTTCCTTTCCCGGTTTGTGGCATATGTTTCGAAGCCGCACGCGCCGTCCGGAGGCCGTCGTGATCCTTGCGGTGGTGCTGGGGTATCTTATGATCAACGCGGGTTTTTATGGGTGGCACGGGGGCTGGACGTACGGCCCGCGCTACCTGGTACCTATGTTGCCGTTTCTGGCCGTCGCCATGGTGTTCATGCCCCGGGAGCCGCTCGCCTTCGTGCTCTGCCTGCTGGTTTCGGTCCTCCAGATCACCCTTGCCCTCGCGGGTTTGCCTCACGCGCCGGATCCGATTCGTAATCCCCTCATCGAACTCGTCATCCCGTGCATGCGTGAAGGCTATCTGGCCGAAAGTTGGCCGGCTTGGATGGGGATTCCGCGTGGCGTGGCCATTCTTGTGTATGTGATGGTTTTGGGTCTGTTCATCTGGGGGGCCTGGAGGAAGATCGTAGCAGGGGGGGAGGAAACCGGATTCGACCAAGGTGGCGGGCCGGCCGATGCTCACGTGGAGAAACAGTCTGGGGGAGGGGCCCCTTTGAAAGGACGTCAACCTCAGTCAACGGATCTTCGCTGGACGATCGGTATCCGGGATTGGCGTCTTGCGCTGCCGGCCGGGCTTTGGGTGTTGATCATCGCGGTCATGCTTGCGGTCGTGCGGACCTCGCCGCCGGAGATCGTCACCCGCTACCAGGAAAGGCTCCTCTTTCATTTGAGAAATGAAGAGGTCATCTACAGATACCTACACGACCTGACAGAGGCCTATCAGGCACGTCAGATGGGTCAACCCAACCCCTCGGGGCTCGATAAGCCCCAAGAGAGGTCTTCCCTCGAATCAGAACCAGGGCCGGCGGATCCTTGAAATGCCTTCGTCTCTCCAGCACCGTCACTTGCCGCGAGAACGGCCAGTTTGATCGACCGAGAAACTGCATGAAATTGGTGCTCGAATTTGACATTTTGAGATTCTTTGGCGCGTGTTCGCCCCATGGCCGGGCTTTAAGGTTTCAACGATCTCATTTCATGAAGTTTCATACGAGCGAGGCACCGTGGGGCTGGTCGGTTCATGGTGATTCTTGCGACAAAGCGGCCAAATCCCTCCTCACCATTTCAAGGTCGCGAATGAGATGATGATCGTGGGGATTAAGTCGCAGCCCGACCTCAAGCTCTTTGAGAGCCTCCTCAAAAAGGCCCTCCCCGGCCAGCAGTCGGCCCAGTTCCCTGCGTAGCTTTGCATCGGCTGGCTCGATCCGGACGGCCTCGCGGTAAAGACGGATGGCTTCCTGGTTCTTCCCCTGCTTCTGATATAGGTCGCCTAGCCTCGCATAGGGCCTTGGATATTGGGGACACAGTTGCAGCACTCGGCGGTAGTGTTGCATCGCGTCCTCGGTTGCACCCACGACTGCCAGGGCGTTGGCGAGAAGAAAGTGCGTGCGGGCATAATTGGGGTTGATGCGCACGGAGGTCCGGTAGTGGCCGATGGCCTCTTTGATCCTCCCCTCTGAGACCAGCACGTACGCCAGATGGTTGTGGGCCAGGAAGTTGTCCGGATTCACCTCCACGGCGCGGCGAAAGAGGGTTTCGCTGTTACGCCAGTATCGGATCTGTATCGAGGTATCAAGGGTCAGGAGCAGCAGGATGAGGGCGATCGATGATACCGAAACGATCCTGCCGAACTTGCTGTGACGCACTCCGTCCCGGAAACCCCAGGCAATCATGATAAAAAGACCGATGAACGGCACATAGGTGTACCGATCGGCATATGCATGCGACCCGATCGGGATCAGTCCGCTAACGGGCAACAGGGTTACCAGGTACCACAGCCACCCCGCGATCAGATAGGGACGGCGCCTCGCGAGCCAGAGCGTGAGGCCTGTAATGACGACCAGCAGCGTGCCGGCTCCCAAGACGTGCCACAGGGGGATCTTACCTGTACGAAGGTAGAGGACGGAGAGGTCCAACGGCCAAAACAGCTGCCGGATGTAGGTGGCATAGGCGAGAAGGGCGTTGAAGATGCGTACCTGGAGGGGCAGCGACTCCGACGAGACCGCTCCGATCTGCTTCTCAGCGTAAAAGGTGATGAAAACGAAAAAGGCCGCGATGGCGAAGAGAGGGAGCTTCTCCAGGATCAGACGGCTGGGTAAAGACGGGGCCATGCTCTGAACCCTCGCCCCCAGGTCTGAGGCGAGAGGATCGTTCGACGGCCATGATCTCAGACGGCCTATCGGCCTATAATCCAGCACGAGGAGAACCATCGGTAATGAGACTAGCATGGCCTTGACCATTAGCCCTGAAATAAAGAACAGCAGGATCGGGAGATACGCGGACGCACGCGGTCTCTTTTGATAACGGAGATAGGCCCAGATGGTTCCGAGCCATAGAAGGGTGCTCAGGACATCTTTTCGCTGGGAGACCCAGGCCACGGATTCCACATGGAGCGGATGGACGGCGAACAGGGCGGCCACCAACCAGCTTGGTCCGAGCGCCCCGGTCATGCGGTGCAACAGGAAGAACAGGGCAAGCCCGTTTGCCAGGTGGAGCAGCAGGCTGTTCCAATGGTGTCCTTTTGGAAAGGGTCCGAAAAGCTCACAGTCCAGCATGTGCGACAACCAAGTGAACGGCTGCCAGAAACCTGCTTCCAGGTTGCTGAATGCCCAGGAAAATCCTTCCCAGGTCAGCCCCGGCAGGACATGCTGGTTCTCCAACACGTAACGGTAGTCGTCGTAGTTGACAAAATCGTTGTGTTGTACCGGCCAATAGGCGGCGAGCGTCAGGGCCGCCAGAAGCAGGCTGAGGATCATAAGAGATTGCCTTTGGGGCCTGGAGTTGAACATGGGATCCTAGTTCGGTGAAAGGTTGTGATGCATTCGACGCAGGGCGAGATCCAGATTCCGGCGGGCCTTTTCGTCGGCGGGATCGAGCCTCAGGGCGGCCTGAAAGTGTGACACGGCCTCCGTGGCATTGCCTTGCTTGAGCAATACGTAACCGAGATTGTTGTGTGCCCTTCCGTCACGGGGCTTGATTTGAAGGGCCTCCTGGTAGGCCTCAGCCGCCTTCCGATACTCCCCTTGCCTACTGAATAGATTCCCGATGCGGTAGAGGGTGCTGCTTTCCTGGGGTCTGAACCTCTTGGCCCGTTCATAATAGTCCAGGGCCAGATCAAATCTCCCGTCACGGACCAGAATGTCTCCCAAGTAGACAAGGGCCGGGGTGTGATCCGGCTTGATCTTCAGGGCCAGTCTGAAATGATGGGTGGCCTCCTCAAGGGCGCCCTGCCTGGCCAGTGCATCTCCCAGGTGATAATGGGCGATGTAGTTGTCGGAGGTCACCTCCAGCGCCCTTCTAAAAAGGCGCGTGCTGCTGCCCCAGGCAGCGAGGTTGCCGATGGTGCACAGGGCGAGTCCGATCAGGAGGAGGGAGGAGGCGATCGGGAGGAAGATCTTCCGGTGGGCCCAGGAGGAGAGCAACGCCTCGATCCCCCAAACCACGGCGATAAAGAGCCCGATCAAGGGAACATAGACATAGCGATCCGCCCGGCCTTGGGCACCAACCTGAAGCAGGCCGATGACCGGCAGCAAAGTCCCGAGATACCACATCCAACCAACCAACAAATATGGATGCTTTCGGCGGGTTCGAGCAGCCAAGACGGTTATGCCGGCCAGCAGGAAGAAGGAGCCGACGATCCGCCACGTTGCCAGGTCACCGAGGGGGTGGGGGTAGAAGAACGCCAGCTTTGCAGGCCAGAGCATCTTTCCGATGTACGCAACATAGGAGACCAGGGCGTTACTGATCCGCAGCCAGATCGGCAGGACCGTCGTGGAGGCTACCGAGCCGTATTCGCGTGCCGCCAGAAAGGTAACAATGCAGGAGAGGAAAGCGAGGAGGAAGAGGGGGACCTTTTCTAGAACGACCCGGGAAGTAACGAGGCTCAAAATCCTGAAGATTCCCCGCCTCACCCCTTCCACGGGCTGGGACGCCGTGCGGCTCCCATTCGGGGATCGTTTCAGGGGCCAGAAGTCGAGCAACAGGAGTAGGAAGGGGAGGGTGACCAGCATCGGTTTCGCCATCAGGCCGAGGGCAAAGGATGTCACGACCAAGAGATATCGCCCGATGTCCGGCTTCCTGACATACCGGTCATAGGCCCCCATCGTCGCGATCCAGAAAAAGGTGCTCAGGAGATTCTTTCTCTCGGCGATCCAGGCGACGGATTCCACCTGAAGCGGATGGGCGGCAAAGAGCGCGCTCACCAGTGCACTGCGCCAGACCGCGCCTGTCATCCTCGTCAGCACGAAAAAGAGCAAGAGGGCATTACCGATATGAAGGAGCAGATTGTTGAAATGGTGTCCCTTGGGGTTCAATCCGTAAAGCCCGCAGTCCACCATGTGGGACATCCAGGTCAGGGGATGCCAGTTGCTGGCATGGGTCGTCCGCAAGGCCCATCCAAGATTGTCAAGGGTCAGGCCGCCATGGACGGGGGGATTCTCGACGATGTATTCGTAATCGTCATAAAGGAGGAAGGGGAAATCCTGAACTTGCCGGTACGTAACCAGGGTCAGTAAAACCAGTAAAAGACTGATGCAGATCAAAAGGCGTTGTCGCTGAATGGAGTCAGGATCCATGAGCGTATATCTCTTTCCTCGTATGAAACTCCATGAAATGAGGTCGTTCAAGCCTTAACGCCCGGGCAGGGGGGTCTCTTTTCAAGAAACGAAACGTTACCTGCTCGAACGCTGAAGGAACTTGCAAGCCGTTCGGCCCCGAGCTCACGGCCGAGGGGCAAGGCGGCCGGAGCAG
>CAZAGT010000180.1:0-7778 GCA_964484515.1 uncultured Desulfobacteraceae bacterium
GCATGGCGTAACCCAATATGGCCGCCTTACGCGCCGCCTCCGCAGCGACGTCATCGGATGAGGCCGTGGTGAGGTCCGGCAGGCTCAGACGTTCCCCAGCTGTGGTTGCACGCACCAATTCCACCATCTGGCCGGCCACACCCTCCACGACGCGACCGAAACCCTTTACGCCTGCGGCCCTGCGGCTTGCGTCGATCGGCACGTAGAGATCCCCAATGAGAGGATCGGACTGCCCCGTGAGGACCCTGTACTGGGCCTCGGCGTATACGTGATTGTTGGGTCTGACGCGCGCGCCGAGCGGGGTCTTGAGATGGAGGGCAAAAATCTTGATGCCCGCGGCCGCAGCAAGATCGGCCATCTCGGCCTCGTTCATGCCGGTCGTAGAGTAGGGATCATCGTTCCGGATAGCCCCCGCATCACTGATAAGGAAGATCAAGCGGGATTGGTAAGGGGCCCAATTGAGGGATTCGATGGCCAGCTTAAGGCCTGCAAAGGCATCCTCGTTGAAGGAGTGAGTCGAGACGCGCGCTTCCCGCGCCGAGGCCAGCGCCTGCTCAAATTGGGCTCGCTGGCGACCGTCGCGCAGGTCGGAGAGGACCTTGGCCACGTACTCGACACCCGGAGTCTTTACCGTGCTGCTGCGGAAAGCAACGAGACCGAAGGCCACTTTGTCCGACAAGCCGGCCTCTTCAATGGCGTCATAGATCTTGCGAACCGACTGCTTCGTGCGTTCGATAAAGGGCCTCATCGAGATCGTGGTATCGATGACGAATGCGATCGCTGTTCGCAGTTCACGTTGGCTCGGTAATGGGGCCGTCCCGGGGTCGATCGATGCCACCTCAAGGAACTTGACCCCCTCAAAGAGCTCAACGGCCTGGAAGATCGGCATAAGGTAAAACCGATCCCTCGACACGGCCTCCACCGGTGGTTCAATCGCCACAACCGGAAAATCGGTAGGCCGGGCCACTCCCTCTGATTTGATCTCTTCAAATCTCGAAATCAGGCGGCTGGCCTCTTCTCCCGGTGCGCTCGAGGCGGCAACCTGCTCGAGAGCCAGCCGGTCTTCGAAAAAGAGGACCGGCTCCCGACCCGTCCTCTCCGTGAATTTGAGGGTCAAGGACTGGCGCCAATCAGAGACCTTACTGCTTTCGATCCAGCCGCTAACGTCGCCGGTCGTCGAAAGCCCGACCTCCAGCCATTCACGTCCATCCAGGTCGGTCCGCTCGTAGACATAATAGACAGTGAAAGTATCGACCGGATCCTTCAGCACCGCCGACGCCTTCCCTGGAGACGCGTAGAGTCGGGCCCCGGGGTGGGTGATCACTTTCTGAAAAAGGGTGTGCTTGCCGGGCATGAGAAGAGGTCTCCGCTGTTGCGCCGAGGCGACTAGCACGCCCACGAAAAGGAGACCCAGCAGCAAAACGGCCACCACACCAAGGCGGCCGTGCCGGCTCTTCGGTCGATTTCCTCTCAATACCATCATGCCCCTTTCCTCCTTTGCTACGTCTCAGCCATCAACTATTCGCGTCACTCGATGATTGCCTTAGTGGTTTGCCTTAGGGCGCAGCCAAATACCTCTGACCTCTGCCAGAGGCCCAGGTTTTTAGAGGTAGAGTGAGCCCTTCGCTCACTCAAGAGTCCCGTCTGATTCCCACCGCTCCAGAAGCTCTTGGGCGCTTCGGGACCCTTGCTTTGACTGTTCTTCAACCCACGTGCGCAGTCTCGCCAGGTCCTCCGAAGCCTGCGCTTGTCCACCCTTGAGGGCTCCCTGGTACCAGTCATATGCCGTCGACGGATTCTTGATAATACTGCCGCTCGGCCCCTCGTGGGTGGGATCGTAAAAGCGACCAACGGCCAAGGCGGCTTCCGGGTTGCCTTCGTCGGCGGCGTACTCTAACAGGAGAAAAGCGGCGTCGGCGCGTTCGGGACTCTCCGGTAACGACGCTGCAAAAACGACGGCCTCATCGGGACTGATACCCCCTCTCAAGGCCTCGCGCGCTTGTTCCAACACCGGGGCGTCAGGGGGATACGTAGGCTGTGGCGGCGCAACTTCCTCCTCCTTAGGCGGTTGGTTCGCCATTCTCGGCAAGGGAGGCGCCGGGGTCGCGGGCTCAGGCGTGTAGGTCGGAGGGGGAGACGGCAACTCCTCCGGTGGCCCCTCGCCGCGGCGGCTTTTTAGATCCCGATACTCGTAGTAGATTAAGAGGGCAATGCCGATGACAAGGAGGGCCACCAGGAACTTTCGACCACGACGGCTCGATTCTACCATAAGTCTGCAGTCTCCAGAAAAGGTGTGAGCTAAGGGTCTGCAATGTGTGAAATAATAGGAAGCAGGCCGAATCGTGTCAAGCTCAAAAGCGCTCGGTCCCAGGTCTGGACAAGCCCTGGGGATATGGGGTGACACCACTGTCCTGCGACTCTCGCGTCAGCCCCCCTGCTTACGAAACTGTCGAAAAACCTTTCCTCAGAGGCTGATGGAAAATGTCCATAAGCAGGGCTTCCGAAACCCCGAGGAATGAAGCGTAGAGATTCTCCGGCGTGAGGCTTGAGGCCTGAGGCTCAAGGGAAAAACAAAGTAGATTTTCATCTCTTTTTTCTTTCCTCATGCCTTATGCCGTACGCCTTGAGCCTTGAGTGTACGATGCAGTGACGAGGGACGAGGGTGTAACGCCACCCTTCGGCCTTGCTCAGGGCCGTGTGAGGCTGTCGAACGGCACATGGGCATTTTCCGACAGCCTCAGCCTTGACGCGGCGAGCCTTCATTATCCTCGGTTTTGGCCGGGTTGGAGGCCTGCTTCGAGCCCTCTTCGGCGGCTGCATCCCAAGGAACAGCCTCGGCCTCCGCGCTCTCGCTGACGTCACCCCGGTTTAACAGTTGGGCCGGAGGCTCTGGGGCCGGAGGTTTTTTCTCTTCCCCGGAAGGATTCGTGTACTCGTCATTGAGTTTTTGGATGAACGCGTTGGCCTCATCGACGACCCTTGCAAGGCGCCTTGCCGCCGGTCGACCCCAGCCGGCGGGTTTACTGGTGAGGAAGGGACGCCACCAGCGGGTGTTCTTTCGAAGCGCGCGGGCATAATTGAGCATAAGATCCTGATCTTTGATCTCTGCCAGAAACTTCCGCGTCACCCGCTTTGCCGTCCATTGCCGGATCATGTAGTGGATGTAACCCGCCACCAGCACCGCGGCAATCAGGAGACCAAGCTGGGCGTGCCGGCTGGCTCGCAATTGATCCACGAAGGGCATCTTGAGGAGCAATCCGTCCCAAGAGCCGCTCCATACGACAAGGCCCAAAAGGGCCACCAGGATCGCAGCCAGAAGGCCGCCCTCAAACCATAGCAGCCGTCGCCGCCAGGTCTGTCGAAAACGTCGCAAGCGGGATACGATCTCCCGCTCGGTCGAATGAACGATTTCCTCCAGCATGCCGGCAATCCGATAGGCTCGCTCCACACGTACCTGTTCGATACGGTTATAAATCTCTTTCATGTCGGCATCCCGTTTCGTTTCGAATCGCTGCCGCAGGCGTTCATCCTTGATCTCGATAGCGGCTTCCGGATTATAGATACTGTAACAGCGACCCGCAGTGAGCCCGTACTGGGCAAGGGCCCGCTGCCAAGCCGCGAAGACGTCCTCGGGGTTATCCTCGTTGGCGGTCGCATCGATCTGGTTGAGAATGTAGAGGAACTTGTTCGAGTCCCGACGATGGATCGTGCCGTTGACCAGGTGTTCCAGGGTCTCTTGCATAGATCCGGCTTCGGGATGCCGAGCATCGAAAAACACCAAGACCAGATCAGAGAGATCGACGATGTGATTCGTGATCCGCAAGGTCGAGGTGCGCTGAGCATCAGCGTCGAAGCCGGGCGAGTCGATAAAGATCTTCCCACGGACCTTCTCGCTGGGACAGCTCTTTAATTGAAGGTATGCGTCGATACGCTGGCCTTGGCCGGTCGCCACGTCTTCAATCGCCTCGCTTATCTTGTACAGGGGAAAGCGCGGATCGGCATCCAGAGCCAAGCCGGGCAGCAAGCGAACGGTATCGTCGCTGCTGAAACAGATGACGGTAAACTTCTCATCAACGGCCTGGTTGCCGGTGGTCTGGAGAGCGTACTTTAAGTAGTGATTGATGAACGTCGATTTCCCTGACGAGTAGATCCCTAACACCGATATCAGAGGCCACCACGCCGCTCGGGTGGCATGAGAGTCTTCGCGACCGAAAAATCCGATTCGACGACTCACCCAATCAAGCTCACGAAAACTGGCTACAACACCTTCCAGCAAGGGATTCTCTTTTCTGAGGTGTTCCTCGAGTCGTCGTAAACGTTCACGGATCCCACTTTCTTCGGACATATATTCTTCCCCCTTCTCCGTGGGAGTTTTGCGCAATTCTAGGTGTCTGATGGGCGGCAAAGCGAAGGCCAGGGTTCCAGATTTAGGTAAAAAGATGGTGGGCTCTGACTGGTAAGGATTCGCTTTCCCTCTAAAATCATAGGAAAAATCGCCGTCTGTGTCAAGTAAAGCGTCAGGACGCGGGGCTCGAGGCAGCGATGCAGCCGCCGCAGAGCCTGCGGCCACCGACCTCGACGAGCTTGGATTCCATGGTCGGCTCGCCGCACGCCTCGCAGGGACGGGAAGGTTCGACCTTGGCCCTCTCAGGGAGAGTAAAACGACCCTTTTTGATCGCAAAAAGCTTATCCAAGGGCTTGGTCAGGATGTCGTGGGCCCTCTGGAGATGGAGCTTCTGGAACTCCGCACGTTCCCCTTCGGTGGCTTCTTCCGTCCGCATCTTTTCCATGAGGGCCTTTTGGCGCTCCGGGATCTCTGTGGCTTCGGGTTTGAGGGATAAGCGGACGCCCTCGCCCGATCCCCGGCTCATGAACGTGAATGCCTGCTTTCCGAAATCCTTGTGGAAAAAATTCCCCTTACCGAAAGTGCAGCCACTCAGCACCTGGATCGCATCGACACTGCACGCATCCGTCTCCACCACGGCGACGAGTTCCTCGTCCGTGGCCCGGCTCTCATTCAGCCAATCAAGGCCGGCCCTGGCAGCTCGATACCCGATGGCGATCCCGGGGCAGATATGACCATGAAACTCAACACAACGCTTGAAATCCTCTTGTTCTAAAACCTCCTCGGTCATTATTCTCACCTCCTGAACATACTCTCACTTCTTGTTGGAAAGGGACTCAGGCTTCCGGCAATCCAGATCACAAGCCTCCCGCCAGTCACTTCGAAAAGACACCACAGCCCCCCCACCTATAGAGGCTGGAGACTGTTTTGTCGCCCACGTATTCTTTGAGGAGCCAAAGGGTGAAGGTAAAAGCCAAAGGCCAGAGGCAAGGAAAGAAGTAACTGAAGTCTTCTATTTTTACCTCGCGCCTCGTGCCTCAGGCCTTGAGCCTTTCGTAAACACCGCCTCATTAACGAGACATGCGCCTAACCCGGGCATAAGTACCCCTTTTTAGAGGTCTGCCAGCGCTTGATCAAAGTCGTCGATCAGATCCTCCGTCGCCTCGATGCCTACGGATAGCCGGATGAGTCCGTCCGAAACCCCTAATCGCCGCCGCTCCGCAGGAGTCAGTCCCGAGTGAGAGGTCGTAGCAGGCCGTGTCATCAGGGTCTCGACTCCGCCCAGGCTCGGCGCAATGATAGGAAGGGTCGTCTTCTGCATGAAGCGCTCGGCCGCATCCAGGCCACCCTCCAATTCGAAACTCATCATCCCACTGAACCCTTCAAGGAGCCGGCTGGCGCGCTTATGGTCCGGGTGCGTCTCGAGTCCAGGATAGTTGACCTTGCTCACCGCGTGATGGCCGGCAAGAAATCTGGCAATCTCGAGTGCACTTCGATTCTGGTACATCATCCTGACGCCCAGGGTCTTAATGCCGCGATGAAGCAGAAAACAGGTGTGCGGATCGAGGGTACCGCCGAGGTGGTTGAGTTTGTGAGTGATCTTCTCGATGAGGTCGGCCCGCCCGATGACGGCGCCGGCGACGAGATCGGAGTGTCCGTTCAGGTATTTCGTACAACTATGCAGGGACAGGTCGAATCCCCATTCCATGGGCCGAAAGTTCATCGGAGTGGCAAAGGTGTTATCGATCATGGCCACGAGTCCATGTTCCTTGGTGAAGGTCACAATGCCTTCAAGATCACCGACCTCGAGCAGAGGATTCGTCATCGTCTCGACGAATACGGCCTTTGTCGTGGGGCGAATCTTCTCCTTCCAGGAGTCTGGGTCGTTGGCGCTGATAAAATCAAACGAGATCCCGAGCGCCGGGAGGTCCCTCAGGATGAAGTCGTAGGTCCCGCCGTAAAGGCAATCCTGTGCGAGCAGATGATCACCGGCGCCGAGGACGGTGAGGACGGCGGTCGAGATCGCCGCCATGCCACTGGCAGTCACGATCGCAGATTCAGCGTTTTCCAAAGCCGCCAGTTTCTTGTGCAAGGCGACGTGGTTCGGAGTATTGTTCAGACGGATGTACTTGAGATCGTGGTAGCCGGACTCGCCGTGGTACTCGAACGTGGCGGACTGGAAGACCGGAATGCTGACCGCCCCACCGATGAGCGGGGTCGGCTCACCGCTGTGGATGAGTTTTGTCTCGATGTGCTTGATCGAATTTGACATAGGCTTTTCCCTCGGATGGATGTGGAAAAACAATCACCGTCGTCTACGCAAGCAAGGTTCAAGGCGTGCGGCATGAGGTGTGAGGCAAAGAACCATAATCTCGTTTTAGTGCATTCCCCTTATGCCTCAGGCCTCAAGCCTCAGGCCGAGGAATCCGCATACTTCAAACTTCAGGATCACGTAAGCCCCACACGCAGGCGTCTCTCAGCTGCCAGAACGTTGCCTGCGTTTATTCTTTGCGCCTGACTTGGCCCCCGGCTATCACGGTCTTGACTCGTTTGAGGGCCCCTATATCCTCCAAGGGGTTCCCGCTGACGCCGACGATGTCAGCCATCTTGCCGATCTCAAGTGTCCCAACCCGCTCCGCCAAACCGCAGACCGCCGCTGCATGTCGTGTCGCCGCCGCTAGGGCAACCTCCTCGGAGGTACCCAACTGGACAAGGTACTCGATCTCTTGGGCCAACCCGGTATGCATACCATCCGTCCCCACCGCTACCTTCACGCCCCCTTTGAGCGCGGCTGCCATCCTCTCGGCGGCCTCATCCCGCTGATACAGGTGATCCGCGATCAGGTTCGGGGGCAAGGTGCGGATTCTCGCCTCCGTTAAGAAAGGACTGGGCGTCATCACAAGCCAGCTATCGGAAGCGGCCAACAGGCCAATTTGACGGTCGGTCGCAAAATAGCCGTGTTCGATGGAGTCCACACCAGCCTCCAAACACCAGTCAAGGCCGGGGCCACCGATACAGTGTACCGCCGTTCGGACGCCGACTCGGCGGGCCTCTTCCACGACCAGGCCGATCTCCTGCGGTGAGTAGTAACTGGGGATGCCGCGGGGCCCCTTCAAGGTGCCCGTAGCGTAGAACTTGATCAGATCGGCGCCCGCCCTCAGGTTCCCCCTCACGGCGCCCCGGACGGCGTCAAGACCGTCAAAGGGGTACCCGACAAAGCCGTGACCGTGACTGGCGCGGATGCCCTTTCCGGCCACCAGCAGACGAGGACCCACCACTCGGCCCGACTCGACCGCCTTCCGGCATTCAATATCGAGAAAGTTGCGATCGCCCAGGCAGCGCGCCGTCGTGACGCCGGCACGGAGGTCCGCCGCCATATTGGTGCAGGCCCGCAGCGTCAGAGCTGCCTCGCTGTCCTTCATCCGGTGAAGGT
>CAZAGT010000180.1:7788-9989 GCA_964484515.1 uncultured Desulfobacteraceae bacterium
ATTGTGGCAATCGATCAACCCGGGAATGAGGACCTGATCTTCACAATCAACGATCTCACCTTCGAACCGGGAGGCAATCTCTTCCGCTTTTCCGACGGCGAGAATCCGCCCTCCCTCCAGCAGCAGGGCGCCTTGCCCCACTGGGGGAGACCCTGTGCCGTCGATGAGCAACCCGCCGCGAACCATAATCTGTGAGGTATTCGTCATGACCCTCAGCACCCTTTCGAGCTATCCGGTTCCATGATTCTCTCCAGTACCCTTATGAGCTCTGACGCCTCCTGATCCTGCATCCCCAGGGATTGGGCCGCAAGGAAGTAGTGATAGGCTGCAGTAGCCACGTAAAGGGGTAACTTGAGGCGTCTACCGGAGTGGACGACGATATCCATATCCTTGCACATCTGACCCAGCCCCCCGGGTGCCGGTTTTTGGTCCAGGACACTCGCGGAGAGGAGCCGAAAATAGTCACTCCCCGCGATACCACTCCCAACGACTTCACACACCAGGCGGGGGTCAAGGCCGCCCTTTCGCGCCATGGTAATCACTTCCATGACCGCCGCATGGGTGGTGCCCACCAGGAGCTGATTGCAGTGCTTGACGGCCTGTCCCATGCCGGGCCGTTCGCCCACATACACGATCTTGCCCAGGGTTTCCAACACCCCACGTGACGCCTCGATGACCTCCCGGGGGGCTGCGGCAATCATCGTGAGGGTACCGGCCTCCACGCGAGCAGGTCCCCCGGTACAAGGGCAGTCGATGAACCGCACCCCATTTTCTTGACACTGTGTCGCCACCCATTCCAGGTTATCCTGATGGATCGTACTCATGCAGATGATCGTTGAGTCACGATCGCAGGCCTTAAGGAGCCCGTCAGCACCAGTGACGACATCGATGACTTGCTGATCATTCAGAACAAAGACGATGACGGTCTTCGATCGTTTGGCAACATCCTCACTGCCTTGCCCAATCTCAACACCCATCGATCTGAGTTCCTCAGCAGCCTCCGGGCGGCGCTCGTGACCCATGACGCCGTAACCCTGTTCAAGGAAGCGCTTGGCGCTCGCCTTTCCCATCCGACCGAGCCCGACAATCCCGACAATCTTTGTCATACGCGTGACTCCTCCCCAGCTTTACTGGCTCGACTTGGCCCTGACCTTCACGTCCGCCGCTTCCTCCAGGATCTCGATGACCGACGAGATATCCAGCCGGCCGCGGCCGGAGGCACTCGCCATGGCCAAACATTGAAATGCCTGTGCCGTAAGAAACAAGGGCACCTTCTCGATCTTGGCACTCTCCACGGCGAGCCCCACATCCTTCAGCAGGAGATCCAGAGAGAAACCCGGCTGGGCAAAATCGCCCTTGAAGATATAGTCTGGAACACGATGATCGATCAGAAAGGAATTTCCGGCACTCTTGCGGATTACGTCATAGATGACCTCCGGTTCGGCACCCAGTTTTGTGCCGAGCACAAAGGCCTCCGCTATCGCCAGGATATTTATGCCCACCAGGATTTGATTGACCATCTTGATCGTCTCACCCATTCCGATGCCGCCCACATGGTAGATGGTCTTGCCCATGGCCTCCAAGATGTCGCGGTGTTCCTCAAGGAGCTTTTTGTCACCGCCGACCATAATGGTCAGGGTCCCCTTCTCAGCCGCGATCGTTCCCCCCGATACCGGCGCATCCATGAACTCGACGCCCTTGGCTCGAGCCTCCGCGGCAACCTGGTGGGATGTATGGGGAGCGATAGAGCTCATGTCAATGAGTACCGCGCCTCTCTTTGCGGCTTCAAGGACCCCCTTTGCACCCAAGACCGCCATCTTGACGTCTTCGCATGCCGGCAACACCGTAATGATCACCTCAGCCTGCTGAGCAGCGTCGGCGGCGCTCCCGGCCTCGACGGCTCCCAAGGCCTTCAGCTCGGTCATCGGCTGGGGATTCAGGTCGAATACCCGCAGGCGATACCCGGCCTTCAAGAGATGCTTGGCCATGGGTGCTCCCATGGCTCCAAGGCCAATGAATCCGATGTGTTTTGCGCTCATGGGTCAACCTCCGTAGATTCTCGTATAAAACTTCATAGACATGCTCGAATTTGACATTCAGAGATTCTTCGATGGCTCTACGCCTGGCCATGGGGGTCTCTTTTCAAAAACGAAACGTTACCTGCTCGAACGCTGAAGAAGCTTGCAAGCAAGGCGGCCGGA
>CAZAGT010000181.1:0-9985 GCA_964484515.1 uncultured Desulfobacteraceae bacterium
TGGACCTTGCACTCAATTCCTCGTTTTTGAAAAGAGACCCCCATGACCGGACGGAGCGTATGCTCTAACGCGTTTCAAGAATCTAAAATGTTACAATCATCATAGTATGATCATCTTGAGATGATCAAGGAATTAGCCTGCCCCTTAGCAGCGCATCCGAGACTAGGTTGACCAGCCCCCAAATCCCGTCGGCAGGCAGATGTTGTTCCACCGTGCGATCAAAGAGGATCGAAAGATGGGGTCCGAATTCCTGGTCGCCTTCCCAAAACAGGTAGTAGAGCGGGACCTTGGGCAGGGCTGGGAGTTTGTAAGCAGCATCGGCCATCTCCTGGGCCTTGCCGCCCAACGAGGCGGCGTTTTCCCTAAACCCCTTGATATCGTGGCCGTAGCGTTTGATCAAAGACCCTACCTTAAGCTCGTGTGGCCCTTGGAAGAAATGCGCGGTCTTCAGCTCAGCCGTGCTGACCAGCTTACCATCAGGGGAGGCGGGACCAGCATTGAGCAAAAAGACGAGGGAGATGAGTTCTAGGAGCGGGTAGCTGAAGGCCTCCCAGCGGCCTCCTTTCCAATATCGCAAGCATCGATCCTCTAGGTCCACCAAGAGACCCTCGTTCAGGAATTGTATAATGAGACCTTTGGGATGGGGCTCGGCCAAGGCGTTACGCTGCAACGTGTCGCCCTTCCCGTCAATCAGTCTATCCCAGTAGTGGGCCGGGACTTTGACTAAATCGGCCGGAGCAAGTTGAGGTTGTGATGTCATCCTTACATTGACTCCTCACAAAAATTTACAGCTTTGTCTTTCTTATCCGTGGTCCCCGAGTGGGAGGCCTGTAATCTCTTTTCTTCGATTCCGGGGCTCCCGAGCTGGTCTTTTCTATGACTTATCTGCGGGGGAGTTCTGCCCCCTCCGACATTCTCCACCTTCGGCGGAGCTGCGGCTTCCCCCACAGATAAGCCATGAAAAGACGGCGCCCTCCCGCCAGTTACTCCGAAAAGAAATCGCAGTCCTCCCACCCCGGAGGTTGTATGCTACTTTTCGCACTTAAGGAGACGCTTTCTAGTTCTCCAGGGCATCAAAGAAGGCCTCCAGGTGTGTTTTGGCATGTTCTTCCGAGTGTAATCGGTGGTCGCTCATGTCCGATTCGATAAGCACTGTTTTGACTCCTAGAGTGTCGGCCAGGCGCCGTTTAAGTTCGTACTGACCAATGGAGTATGGTTTGCAGCTGCGATCGCAATGAAGCAGCACGCCATCGATCCGATACGCCTTGATTAAACGCTCCATGAGGGCCAGACGGTGTTCGAGGTTGTGGTTCAAAAAGATCGGGCCATAGGCCAAGGCCAGGGATTCCACGGGGCGCTTTTCATCTAGATGATGGATGGTTTCGGCCCAGGCGTGGCTATACGTCGCAGCCACAAAGGCGTAACCACGCTCAGCAAACATCTTCGGCCATTCCCTGAGGGTATGCCAAATCGCGATATTATCCCATAGGAGTCTTTTCCTTTCAGGTTTGACGGCTCCGATCCCTTGAGACACACGCTCCTCGAGTTCATGAAGCAATTGACGGTAGTAGTTCAGGGCGACCGGCAGCCCCCGTAGGGTAACCACGGGGGCCATGTGGACGAAGGCCTCAAACGTGGTCATGGGTGCGGGCCGGTGTTTCATGGTATCCAGAATTCTTCCCCATATGAGCGCGGTCTCCTTGGCCACCGCAACGATTTCCCGGTACCTCGACAACGAAAAGGGTCGACCGGCAACACGCTCTAGGATGGGTACGATCTCATCGACCTGTTCGTTTGCATAGGCGATCTCGTTATCAGACATGCCGTCAAAGCAATAGGGAAGATCGAATAGGACTAAAGGGACTTTCCAGTGGTGTGAGAGCGTCTTGAACCAATGGAGGACCGTTTGGCAGATATTGTTGGCACAGAAGAGGACATCCGGTTTGGGCAGCCGGCCGACAGGGGTCTTGCTCGATAGCATATGTCCTAGATCGATCCGTGCATAGGAGCACAGGTCGGGGCTAAATCCTTCCCTTTCTGCGTGAGTGCATAGCTCAGGGCCCATCCTGCGGGCACCGCAAAGGGCGCCGTGGTTCTCAGGATAGATCGTGTAAAAGTCAAAGGCACGGAGAAGTTCCACGGGTGCGCCGCTGGTCACCCATGCGATCGGTTTTACGCCGGAAACAAATCGGCAGAGGTAGTAATGGCGCGACATGATTTGTTTCAGTCTTCGGGAAGACCGCAGAGGCGGAAACGCAAAGGAGTCCCGGGCCTTCCGTCTATGTAGTCTCTGTTTATCTTGAAACCACATCAGGGCCGGAGCACCCACGTCTTTCATGAAGCGGTAGGTAGGTCTCATTGAATGCCCACGCTCTCGATAAACGCCTCGACCCGCGTGCTCAACTGGGCCGGAAACTGTTGGCTGATCTCGGACTCCAGGACCAGACAGGGCAACCCCCTTTGCTGTAATTCCGTCAGCAGGACGGGGACATCAAACCACTCATTCTCACAATATTTCAGGATATAAAAAATGACGCCCTGTGCGTCAGTCGCCTGCGCCAACCTGAGGAGATAATCCCTTCTGCTTGCAGCCGAAGCGGCCTTGGTGCTGCACGGCGGCAGACCGAAGTACGTGTCCGTTAGTTGCTCAAAGGGGTCTTTCAGGTCTTGCGAGGGTTCGGCCGTGAGAAGTCGTCGGCTGCCGTTGATAAAATCGTCGTGGGACACGTGAATCTTCCGTTCGTCAAGGAGATCAAGGATCCCTGCCGGGTTTGGCAAAATCCCACTCAGGATGATCGTGGGCCGCTTCGGCCCCCCACCTCCCCGCCGCTCGGTCAAAAAGTCCTCCAGTTCGAGGATATAATCATCGGGAAAGAGATACTCACCACGACGAATCATACGATAGAACTCCACGTTATTGGCATGGAGTTCCCCCGTGGCACGAAGGTCATATAGATCACGGATCAATTTGGCGATCTGTCGGCCTTGCTCGACCCTTGCCTGAAGCTCGTCGAGCCTCAGCGTCCCGAATTGCCCCTCCAAAGCTGCTACCAGAGATTTCAATTGGGCCAGATAGTAGGTGCGAGAAGAGGGTCGACGTGGTTCCCTGGGATGATAAAGAAAATAACTCGGTTTATCGCTCGAAAGGAGGTGGCTGATCAACGAGGCCACATTCTGAAGAGCGTCACAGGTATGCGGGAAAAGGTATCCGTCCAGGATCTCTCCCTGGCCCTGTAGAACCAGCTCGAGACCGTGTTTGACGATGGAACAGGTGTTGGAAGGAAGGTGAGCGTGACACGCTGAGATCTTCAATGGTGGATCCCAGATCTCCGCGGGGAGTACATTCAGGGCCCAAAGGATCTCCTTGGGGTACTGGGCCGGAAAGACGCCAATGAGACCACGCCCCTTCCCTTCTTTCTGTTCTACCAGGTATTCCTTGCGTGTCATGATCGGATCGGGATTCATTTTCGAGGTGGAACTATCCATCTCAGGCGACCTCTCTGAGAGCATTCAGAAGTCGGATGACACTCAATCACTCGCCTTCGCCAGGATGCCCCGCGCGGGAGCGCGAGGTGCTTCACTTGTCTTGCCGTGATTATTGCCATGCTAGGAGAAATTGTAAAGGGTGGATCGAGTTCGAATGGGTTCCGGCATGAATGTTGCGTACTTAGCCAGGAGCACGTTTTGTCTTCGCTTCCTCAAAATTCCAATCCGTCCAAGTCTCGAAAGGCGATTTCGCAGGGTGAGCGAAAAGATTCTCCTCCTTAGTGATAAGCGAGAAGACCTTGAGCTTCTCCATCGGACATTCAAGTCCAACGGATACTCTATTTCCTTGGGGTCGCTTCAGGCAGATACAGAGGAGCAAATCCTGAGGGATGGTTTTTCACTTGTGCTTGCCGATTATGATCTTATCGGCAATCAGGTGGAACGCTTCTTCGAATTTCAAAAAAACCACTCAACGGCAAGCGTCATTTTCTATGGCACGGAAAGCGATCCCGCGCGCATCGCCCTCATCCTGCACAACGGCATATACGCGTTCATTCCACGTCTCAACCTCCCCGAGCGTATCTACGATGCCGTGGTGGGCGGTCTGGAGAATCGGAAGGCCTTTATCAAGATTCTCGATATGATGGGTCAGTTAGAGGATCTGAATGAAAGCCTCGAGAGGGAAAGGGACGCTCTCAAAGGAAAGAACCAGGAATTGAACGTCATCAATCGTGTGAGCCAGGAGGTGGCGTATGACCTCAATTGGGAGAGGATACTCCCCCGTATTGTTGGAACAGGACTGAGGGAATTTTTCGATTACCACCTCTTCGGGCTCTTTTACCGTGTCGGCCCCCACTGGAATCTGGCCCTCCACGTTCCCTCAGATGAAGAGCTTGCCGCAGATGCCGAATCCCTCAAAGAGAGCCTACTCTCTCGGATTTCAAGTGAGTTGGGCCTCAAGGCATCACCCAATCGGGTGGGGTTCTCCCTGATGGCTTCGCGCCATGAGGGGGCATCGGAGACTTCGCCCTCTTTATCCTGTTTGACGACATACCCCCTCAATTTGGCCGGTAAGCGATTGGGGGCTCTGATTATGCTGCCCAAAAGCGGCGGCGGCCACACGGATGAAAACGGGCGGCATGCCATCGGTACGTTGGCGAATATTCTCGCCCTCTCTTTGAAAAATGCCCAAGAATACCATCGCGTGAAGGAGATGGCCGTCACGGACAGCCTAACGGGGGTTTATAACCGTAAGGGTTTTGGAGATTTTATGAAACGGGAGTTTCACCGCGCCAAACGATATCATAAGTCTCTGGCTCTCATCATGTTGGACGTGGACAACTTCAAAGCTATCAACGACTCGTTCGGGCATCTTGCCGGTGATTACGTGCTTCGTGATCTGGCCACGTGTCTCAAACAATCCATCAGAGGCTCGGATATCGTAGCCCGATACGGTGGCGATGAGTTTACTGTCCTATTACCCGAGACAAACGCGGAGGAAGCAGATGTCTTCATGAAAAGGATGCTTCATAGAGTCGGCCGACATAAGTTTCGCTGGGGAAGCAAGCTGCTAAGTGTTAGCGTCAGCTACGGCATTTCCGATACTGATGAACTTCGCGCCGATACCAATGTCTCCGCCTTTCTCCAGCGTGCGGACTCCAGACTCTATCAGGCAAAGCGGACGCTGAAATCCTCTAATTCGGGGCGAGAGGTCTCTCATCGCCCGGAAACAAGTATCTCCGTAGCCCCTGCATCATAACCTCCGCTCTCAGAAACACTTCCCTGAGATCCTAGGAATGACTTCGCGGCTAGCCACCGAATGCGAAGCGATCATGAGGTTGACTCCTTTACTCCTTCCCTTCGCCGGTTCGTTTGTCTAATGTAACGACCACGTCCGGAGGAAGGCCAAAAGGCCAGAGAGAAAGGAGATCCCCCGTGACAGGTCTGCAATGCTCAAAACGAGGCATCCTGAGTCTTATGCTCCCAGCACTAATCATGCTTCTGTTGCTGGCGTTCAACTCCTACGGCGTTGATAGGCGGATACCGAAAGAGGAGCAGGTCGCATTCGGAGGGAGCATTGTCACCAGAGAGGGGAAGGCTATTGAGGTCGTTGAGTTCCTTTCTCCGCTCAAAGACAATTACATCGAGGGCGAACATCTCGGTCGTAGACTTCGTATCAAGGCAAGCGAGGTGATAGAGATTATGCTCCTGGATGAGGGTTGCGGCTACGGCTATTACTTCCATGGTCCGCAGTGGAAAGGCAGAATGCGCATCACGTGCCGTTCGGCAGAAGAACTGGAGATATCGAGCGCTGACTTCTGTGCCTATAATCTGCAGGACGGGGAATTCCAGTTCAAGGTCTGGAACGACTCCTTGGGGAAGAACGAAACAAGGCGGATCATGACGACACGGATTGAAAAGATCACCATCGTGCGTGGCAAATAGAACCAATAAAAGAACCCGCACCTCTTGGCACGGGTTCTTTTTAAAGACGGGAGATCCCGCCGTTCAAACAAATTGGAGGGTTTCCCGCCCGATCGCAGGAGACCCTCATCGGTCTAGGCCATCTTGGTCAACTCTTCCTCGATGATCCCCTTGAACAGGGGCACCTTATAGGCGTTGTTGTCCATCGGCTCGGCCCCCTTCACCGCGGCCTCGGCAGCCGCACCGATGGTGCGCGCATCCAGCCTCTTGCCGAGGATGGCCTTCTCGGCCGCCTCGGATCGCCAGGGCACCGGAGCCGCACCGCTCAGGACCACACTGGCCGCGCTGACCTTGCCGCCGCCCATCTGCACCGCCAGGGCCACACCGGCCAGGGCAAAATCAAACCCCTGACGCTCACGCACCTTGCGGTAGCTGCTCTTGAGTCCCGAGGCCGGCGCCGGCACGACGATCTCCGTGACGATCTCATCGGGTTTGAGGATCGTCTCCTTTTGGACGTCGTCCCCTGGCCCGACAAAGAACTTGCCCATGGCCACCCGCCGCGTGCCGCCCTTGCCGGTGATGCTGACACTGGCATCCAGCGCTATCAGGGCCGGCGCCGTGTCCGAGGGATGGACAATATAGCAGATCCCGTCGCTGCCAAAGATGCAGTGGTACTGGTTTTCACCCCCGACGGCATAACAGATATCGCCCCCTTTGCGCAGGCAGTTATAGCCGCCACGAAAATACCAGCACCAGGGCCGCTGGCAGATGTTCCCGCCGAGCGTCCCCTGGTTGCGCAGCTGCGGGCTCGCCACCGTGGTCGCGGCCTGGGCCAGCGCCGTGTAACGCGTCTTGATGGTGGCATTGCTCGCCACCTCGGCAATCGTGGTCATCGCCCCGATCCGGAGACCGCCGCTGCTCTCCTTGATCCCTTTCAGGCCCGGCAGCTTGCTCAGACTGACCACCTTGTTCGCCCCATACACCCCATCCCGCAGGCAGTTGAGCAGGTCCGTTCCACCCGCATGGATCCTGGCCCCATCGGAGGAGAGATGTTTGATGGCTTCCCTTGCAGATCCTGGTCGGACATAATCAAAGTTCGGCAACATGGTTCGATCCCTCCTTTCCCCTACGCCTTCAACTGAAGCGGGTTAATGGGTGTCTTGGTGAAACGGATCCCGGTGGCATTGTAGATCGCATTCGCCACGGCCGCATTCGGCGGTATCCGGGGCGGCTCCCCGCCCCCCTTGGCCGCCGAGCTGCTCAGATCCGGGTCGATCGGCTCGATGAACAGCAGGGTCCAGTCCGTGGGCACATCCTTGATCGTCGCCACCTTGTAATCGTGCATGTTCTTGTTCAGGATCCGCCCCAGGTGCGCCCCGTCCATGACGCGCTCCTCGCTCAGCACATGGCTGATCCCCTGCACCGACCCGCCGACCATCTGATTGCCCAGCGTCAGCTTGTTCATCACCCGGCCGCTGTCCTGGGTCGCCACGTAGCGCAGGACCTTGACCTCCATCGTCTTCATGTTCACTTCCACCTCACAGAAGTGCGCACAGAAGGGCTTGACCCGCTTGTTGGGCGGGTTCGACCCCGAGCGGCCCATCCCCACCAGCACCTGGTAGTTCTTCAGCTCGGTCAGGTCCGTAAACTTCACCCGCTTGCTGTTGACCACCGTCGAGTACACCTCCCCCGGCGCCACCTCCAACTCCGAGGGGTCCACCTTCAGGTCCTTGGCCGCCGCCTCGATCAGCTTCTGCTTCAGATCGATGCAGGCCTCGCGCACCGCCGGGCTGTCCGTCGGCGTCGTCCGGCTCCCCGCACTCACCTGGCTGAAGGTCGTCGCGGCCGTGTCCGCAATCTCAAGATCCACGTACTCCGGCTTGATCCCCAGCTCCTCGGCCACGATCTGCGCATACCACGTCTTCGTGCCCGTCCCCAGGTCCGAGGTCCCGCTGTTCACCTTCACCGTGCCATCGCCGGAAAGCTCCACCAGCACCGTCACCGGCGGCCAGATAAAGCCCATCTCAAAGGAACTGGTCGCCATCCCCGCGCCCCGGCGGATGTGACCCTTCTGCCGCGCCGTGCGCTTGCGCGCCTCCTTCCAGCCAAACGCCTTGGCCCCCTCCTCGATGCACTCCCGCAGTCCCGTCGTGCTGTAAGGCGGGTTACCCTCCCAGTCCTGCGCAAAGCTCGGGACGTTCTTCAACCGCAAATCGACCGGGTCCATCCCGATCTTCTCCGCCAGTTGGTCCATCATCAGCTCCATCGCGTACGTGGCCTGATAATGACACGGCGCCCGGAACGGCCAGGTCAGCGAGGCATTGATGTACACGTCCGTCCCCTCCGTCTTCAGGTTCGGACAGAGGTACTGGTCCCGGATCGGGCGGTCGTACCAGAAGATCCCGCCCGAGGACAAAGAGCCACCCGTGTTGATCGTCTGATAGTGAAAGGCCGTCAGCGTCCCGTCCTTCTTGACCCCCGCCTTGACCTTCATGTTGTGCGGCGGCGAGTTGCCGCCGTCGGCAAATTGCGCCTCGCGCGGGTCCGCAATCTTCACCGGCCGGCCCGCCACCTTGGCCAACAGCGGCCCAATGATGTGCGGCTGCCAGGTCTGGCCCTTGCCGCCAAATCCCCCGCCCGTGTACTTGCCGCTCACCCGGCACTTCGACTTCGGCAGACCCAGCGCCGTACTGATCTCGGCCTGCATCGGGGCAAACACCCCCTGGGTCCCCGTCCAGACGTTCAGACTGTCCCCGTCCCAGCTCGCCAGACAGCCGCTCGTCTCGGGGGTGTTGTGGAAAAAGCACGATACCTTGTAGCTCTCCTCCACCACCACGTCCGCCGCCGCAAACCCCTTCGCCAGGTCCCCCCGCTCGTAGCCATCCGTGGCCCGCTTGTTGCTCGAACCCCGCACCACCGGCGCCCCCGGCTTGAGCGCCTCCAGCTCGTCGACCACAAAGGGCAACACCTCGTAGTCCACCTCGATCGCCCGCAGCGCATCACAGGCCTGATACGGCGTCTCCGCCGCCACCGCCGCCACCGCCTCGCCCTCATGACGGCAATGCTCCGGAAACAGCTCCCGCTGCGCCTCCGGATCCGCCCAGGTCCCATACGTGTGGTACATCTTCGTCACCGGATGGCCCCCGTAGATCACCGCACGCACCCCCGGCATCCGCTCCGCCGCCCGCGCGTCGATCCGCCGTACCTTCGCGTTGCCGTAAGGACAGCGCAGGATCGCCCCGTAGAGCATCCCCGGGAGCTTCAGGTCATTGTAGTAAAGCGCCTCACCATTGACACGCTCGTGGGCGTCCACCCGCGGAATCCCCTTGCCCACCACCCGCGTCTTGCCCCAGGGCTCGGGCTTCTCTCCCCGCTTCGGCGTCTTCGGTAGGGTAACTCCTTCTTCATAGTAACTCGCTGCCATCGCTCAACCCCCCTTTCACATCCGCGTCGCCGCGCGTTTGACCGCCTTGAAAATATTGGCGTAGGCCCCGCAGCGGCAGATCGTACCGCTCATCCCCTCCAGAATCTCCTCATCCGAGGGGTTGCGATTGGACCGCAAAAGACCCTCCGCCGACATCACCATCCCCGGCGTGCAGAATCCACACTGCATCCCGTCCTCATCCACAAAGGCCTGCTGCACCACGCTCAGCTCCTCACCCTTCGACAGACCCTCCACCGTCGTGATCTCACAGCCCTCCGCCTCCACCGCCAGCGTCAGACACGCCAACCGCGCCGAACCGTCAATCAGCACCGTGCAGTACCCGCACTCCCCGCGGCTGCAACCGTCCTTGGCCGCCGTCAGCCCCAACTTCTCGCGCAACACAAAGAGCAGCGACCAGCGCGGTTCCACCAGCACCCGGTGACGGCTCCCGTTCACCATCAGGGTCACCTTCGTCATCTCCTCGGGCGTCATCACCTCCTCGGCACCCGCCTTCTGACCACCAAGGATGGCCCCCGAGGCCGCCACCCCCACAGCACCCGCACCCACCGTCGTCATAAATCCCCGGCGCGTCATCCCGTGCTGCCCCTGGCATCTCTTCTCGTCCTTCTCCTTGGCCATAGACTCCTCCTT
>CAZAGT010000182.1:0-9970 GCA_964484515.1 uncultured Desulfobacteraceae bacterium
CGAGCGGGTAACGTTTCGTTTTTGAAAAGAGACCCCCATGGCCGGGCGTTAAGGTATCACAGACCTCATTTCATCGAGTTTCATAGGAGTTCTTGCTGGTGGGGCTGAGCCGGAGCGCAGCGCAGGAAGGAACCCGGCAAAATGCGGCTACGAAACCTCGGGCGTTAGGTTGGGGACTTGAGGTTTGAGGACGGAGGCTCGAGGTTTACCCGCCTATGGCGGTTTGCGGAGGAGAACAACTTCGAATTCTACTTCTGCCCTTCACCTTGCGGCTTGTGCCTTTCAGTCACGCCGCAGCGGGGCGGGATGGGAACATGCCCCTCGTCTCGAGACAAATGGACGGTTTGCGATGACCTCAGACTTTTGGATCGTTCGCAAGATAGAAACGCCACTTGCAGAACATATCCTCGGGATGGCGATCGGGCGGCGCAAAAAGGCATTCAACCCGGATGCGTCGATCTACTTCCGCGGCAAAGCTGAGGAACTCACCCCGATGCATCTCTTTGCAGGCGTATTCGCCGAGACCCCGACGCAACCGGGCCTCCTGGGTGGGACAGGACGGGACGGAAATGAGCAGTTGATCGTCCGATTCCTCAACAACATAGTCGACAATAATGCACCAAGGGAAATACCTTAGCACTTTGACAAAACCACGCAGGCCCCGCTCTGAGACCGGAAACCGGGCCATCAGATCCTTGGCGGCCATTGCGGCAACACGACTCCAAACCGCTTCATTGATCCGTTCGGCGGTAGGGCGGTCGAAATGCTCGTTGACGTAGATGAACCAGAAGGCGTCGACGACCCTATAATGCCATAGCAAGAACTCGATGTACGTCCGTAGCTCTCCCGGCCCCATCTTCTCAAAGAGCTCAAGATTCATGTCACGCTCCCTCGCCTCCGGATCCGGAGGCGTTCGTCATTGCCGCTCGTCAATGGGGACGTAATTACGCTCTCGCGGGCCTGTGTAGATCTGCCGTGGCCGTGATAGCTTCCAGGACGGATCATCCATGCTCTCCTTCCATTGGCTTATCCACCCCGGTAGGCGGCCGATGGCAAACATGACCGTAAACATCACGAGGGGAATGCCCAAGGCCCTCAGGACGATCCCGCTGTAAAAATCTACATTGGGATAGAGGTTATGATCCACAAAATAAGGATCCTTGCGCGCCACCTCCTCGAGGTTTCTGGCGATGTCAAGGAGAGGGTCGTGTTTCCGCAGGACGCGCAAGACCTTTTCACAGACCTTCTCCATGATCTTGGCTCTCGGATCGTAGGTCTTATAGACCCGATGTCCAAAGCCCATCAGACGAAAGGGATCGTCCTTATCCTTGGCCCGAGCGACATAGGGCTTCACGTCGCCGCCATTGGCTTGGATGTCGATCAGCATCTCGACCACCGCCTGGTTGGCGCCGCCGTGCAGGGGGCCCCATAGGGCGGACATACCTGCGGAGATGGCGGCATAGAGGTTGACCCTTGCGCTTCCCACCAACCTCACAGCGGCGGTTGAGCAGTTCTGCTCGTGATCGGCATGCAGGATCCAAAATACGTTCAGGGCCTCAACCAGTTCCTCATTGATCACGTACGGACGGACCGGTGTATCGAACATCATATGCAGGAAATTAGCGGCATAGGTAAGATCGTGCCTTGGGTAGACGACCTTGTGGCCAAGCGAGATCCTATAAGACATAGCCGCCATGGTCCTGACCTTTGACAGCAGGCGCGAAAAGGCCCGATCGACCTCTTCCTCTTCAGAGCGCAGGGGGATCTCAGGGTAGAAGGCCCGCAGGGCGTTGACCATTGAAGAGAGAATGCCCATCGGGTGCGCCCGACGGGGAAAGTTATCGAAGAAATGGCGCATGTCCTCATGGACCATGGAGTGGTCGTTTAACATGATGGAAAATCGATTCAGCTCCTTCCTGACGGGCAGTTCACCTTTGATCAGGAGATAGGCCGTCTCGACAAAGGTACTATGCACCGCGAGCTGTTCCACCGGGATGCCGCGATAGCGTAGGACGCCCTTTTCACCGTCCATGAACGTGATATCGCTTCTACAACTCCCGGTGTTGGCATAACCGTAGTCCATCGTTATCAGACCTGTGTCTTGGCGAAGGCGGGAGATGTCTATCGCTCTTTCCCCCTCGGTTCCTTCGATGATCGGTAGTTCATAGGTCTGGTCCCCGACAATCAGCTTTGCCGTCTCACTCATATACCTCTCCACTCGCAATGATTTCGCTCTTTATGATTCAAGGAAGCGTGCACCTTGTTGAGCCCTCTCATCTATCTAGAGCGATAACGCACATAAAAAACGGCCTATCCGGGGCATCTCGCGATTGGCCGTCAATCCAAAATCAATCCATCAAAGGCCCAATGCCCCCTTGATCTCGTCCTCCTTGTATCCTACGATGACCTTTTCTCCGATAACGATGGTGGGAAAGGAACACCTCGGGTTGAACTTCTTGATATCCTCCAAAATCGCCTTCCGCTCGTCTCCATCGAGCAAGTCCACATCCGTGAACTCGTATTTGACCCCGCATTCGCCCAGTAACTTCTTCGTGGCTCGACAATGACTGCACGTGCTAAGGCTATAGACCTTGACGTCTTTCTCCATTTTCATCTCCTTTACAATTGTTGGAACCGTTCGGTTTCTTGAAACGCCGGAGTCACGACCCGCGTCCGCCTGTTTCAGAAACCCAAAAGCGATACTGATTCTTCGCACAGGGTTGAGATGTACTAAAGAACAATAGATCTTAAAAATCAAGCTGTTTAATGCGGTTGCGGGTCACGTCTAAGGGCCCCTCCGGCAAGTGGTTGGCCAAGAAGCTGCGACGCCGCTTTCGGGGATTGATAATCTAGGGGTACCCGATTAACATGGGGGCTCCACAAACCGGCCTTAAAAAATGGTAACATTTTAGATTCTTGAAACGCGTTAGCGCATACGATCCGTCCGGGCATGGGGGTCTCTTTTCAAAAACGAGGAATTGCGTGCAAGGTCCAGGCATAGGGCGCTACCCGAGGCGGCCGAAGGGCCACCCGGGAATAAGCCGGGCTGAGTGCCTGTGCTCATTCGGCCAATCTGCGTCGGCCGCCTTGCTGGGCAGCTTCTTCCGCTTTCGAGCGGGTATCGTTTCGTTTTTGAAAAGAGACCCCCATGCCCGGACGTTGACTTGTTTCAAAAACCTAAATTGATACGAAAAATGAAGTTACCCGAGAGGCAGAAGAAATCCGGAGTTCTTCGAATCGTAGGTCATGGAGTCAACGGCTTTGCTCCTATTCATACGCTATCCCGAACCGGGGCGCGTCAAGACGCGGCTTGCTGCGCGGATTGGGGTTGACGAGGCAGCGGAACTTTATCGCAACTTCATCCTCGACATCCTGGCAACCGTGGAAAGCTGCGGCCTACCAGTTAGGATATGCTACTCACCCATTGAAAAGGAGGCGGCCTTTGTGGATTGGCTCGGGCCCCGGCACGTATTCAGGCCTCAGAGGGGCACGGACTTAGGGACGAGAATGCGGACCGCATTCGAGGAGAGCTTTGGCGAAGGGTTTGCGAGTGGTATCCTCCTCGGCAGTGATGTACCCGATCTGCCCCTGGATGTGCTCAAAGAGGCCGTCGACGCCCTGCAGGGGTCGGACGCCGTCATCGGTCCGGCCCAAGATGGTGGCTACTACTTGATAGGATTTCGAAAGGACGCCTTTCCTCGAGACGCCTTTACCGGCATTCCCTGGGGCACGACGGCTGTCTTGCAGAAGACGACGGCCCGCCTTGAGGCCCATGGGTGCCGAATTCACCGCTTGCCGCGATGGCGGGATGTCGATACGGTCGAAGACCTGGCGGCGCTTCGCAAACGCGCTCTAGATACCGATTTTTCAGGGTCTAAGACGGCGGCCTATCTGAAAGGCGCAAGGCTCAAGGCGTGAGGAAGAACGGGCGGCTCTTTGTATCGAATTCGATTGGCGTTCCTCACCCGGCGGTTAGATATCGTAAGGTAGCGGTCCGTTCACCTGGATTCCGGTCAGGTCCAGACGGACGTCGTAAACCAGGATCTCCACCCCTCTCCTGACCGCCCGTTTCAGCTCTTTGCCGTAGGCGGGATCGATACGCGTGGCCAGCTCAAAGCGCAGCGCGTCCATCCGTTGCACCAAGTAAAACATCGCGCATCGAATGCGTCCATCCTTATCGACCCCGAGCAAACGCTGAAGCTCACGCAGGTGTTTGAGACCTCGGGCGGTAACGGCATCCGGAAAGGAGACGATGCCGTCTTCCACCAGGGTGCAATTCTTCACCTCGACAAAACAACGCCTTTGACCTGTCTCGAGCAGGAGATCAATGCGCGAGTTTCGTCCGTAGCGGACTTCTGACTTGACGCTGTCGTATCCGTTAAGGGACTTCACCTTTCCGCGACGGATAGCGCTCTCGACCAGACGGTTTGGCAGCCATGTATTGATGCCGACAAGCGACGTCGGCATTTCGATCATTTCCCAGGTATATTTCAGTTTCCGGTGAGGGTGATTGTGTCGGGATAGGTAGACGGGTCGGCCCGGTTCCGAACAGGACCGCATACTCCCGGTATTCGGACAAAGAGCCGTGACAAGGTGCCCATTTTTCAACTTCACGTCCGCCTTGAAACGCTGATAACGCCTGATCAAGGTGACGCCGATCAGCCTCGGCCATTCAAAATCGCACATTGTCCCTCTCTGAGAACGAAAGCCGCGTGATCCGATGCCTGAGGTTCTCTTTAGTCATGTGTGTAGAACCTTCCGCCTAGCTGACGCGTTTTCTTAGCAGCTTTTTGAGGACAAACCAACCATTCGAAGGGCACTGGACCCAGGCGGGACGGCTATGCGGAGAGTGGCTCGGAATGTACCTCGAGGGAGGGTAGCTCAGGCAGAGTGCTTCATCTGTCTAATAGCCAGAATGGCCTGGTTGCAGAGGGTCTTCATAAGTTTTAGCTGGTTTCCCGTAATGACAGGTCCTTTGGTCTCACGATCGGCATAGATGAGGCCGAGGGGTATTTTGTTGACGTTGATGGGATAGAGCACAAAGGCGGGCGAGGAGATAATCTCTGAGAACCACGTGGGGATTCCCCTCCTGATGCGCTCATCGGTCGCGTCCTCGATGCTCAGATCCTTCACTTTTTGCAGCGCCAGGTTGAAGACGTCCGAGTTGTTTTCAATCTTGAAAGTGAATCGTTCCATGATCTGATCGATGTCTTTGCCAAAACCGAGTCGCGCGCCCATCCGCATGTGGTTTTTATCCCTGAAGCAGAGGATGACACGCTGGAAACGAAAGCCCCGGTACATCGTCTCCAGGAGCATGGTCAGCACGTCGTTGAGCCTATACTCTTCCAGCAGGGTATTGGTGACCTCCTGAATCCCGCCAATCAGGATACTCTCTGCGTCTTTTCCCTCTTCCGTGTCCGCAATCTGCTCTTGGATCACGATCTCTTGGCAGCTCTGGGGCGAAACCTCTTCCTTTTGCACGGCGGGCTGAGCGGCTTTGGCTTCCGGCAAGTCGGTTTCCTCTTGGGCCTTGGCGTGAGTGGCCACCTGCCGCAGGAACGGGCTTTTCTTCGAGTCGATGCCCAGAATATCCGAATAGCCCTCCACTTTCTCCCATGCCCCTTGGAGCAAACGAGAGATCTGGTTTGGGGTGAGGGGGACGCTGTTCTCGTATCGGCTCAGGAGGGATGTCAGCGCGTTATCGCGCTCTTTGCCGCCCTTGGTCGCGATAACGGAACAGAGTTCGTTCGAAAAGCCGGCAAGACTCTGCAGCTTCTCCTCCGTTGATTGTGCTCGCTTTGTCCTTCCTTTGGGCAAGCTTCGCATGCTACGAACGATCTTGTCTGGAAACTTCCAGGTCTTGGCGATTCCGATCCCCAGGTCCTCATAGGAGATCCCGAGCACTGCGCGGGATGCGGCATCCTCGTCAAGGCCCTTCTGGGCCGTCAGATTTGTGATCCGCGCATACTCTTCGGGAAAATAGAAGAGGGTAAGATGCTGGCCAAGGTTATGGAGCATCGAACAGATAAAGACCTCCTCTACCTCTTTGACCTCTGCCTGGGCTGCAAGCTCCTTGGCGATGATGCCGCTCATAAAGGAACTGATGGCCGCGTCCTTGAGTTCGAGGGCCTGCGACTTGTTGCGAAGATGCTCAAACAGTATAAGGCTCGTGGCCGCCAGGCGGACCTGTTCAAATCCGAGCACCACGACCGCCCGCGAAATCGTAGAAACCGTTCGAGCGAACTGCCCATAGAAGGCCGAATTGACGAGTTTGAGTAGTTTACTTGTGAGTGAATAATCTTTCAGAATGACTTTGGCCAACTCTAACGCCGATGAGTAGTTGTTGCCCGAGTTCGAAGCCCGTTTGTTGATCTCCATGATGTTCCGCGAAAAGGAGGGAAAGTCGCTCTTATGGCGGATCCGTCGCAGCAGGAATTCCAGCGTGCTGTGACTCTCGGTCTGGGGATCAGCGGTGCTGCCGTGGTCTGAGGCGAGATAGGCGTCCAAGGCCGTTTTCATCTCAGATACATTGGCGTAACGTTCCGCGGGCTCCTTCGCCACCGCCCGCGAGACTACCGCATCCAGTGCGGCGTCAACATCCGGATTCTTGGACGAAGGCCTCTGGATGGACTCCTGGGAGATCTTGTGCGAAGCAGCTAATAGATTCTCAGCGGCAATCGCGGATTCACCAACCAGCATCTCATAGAGGATGAGGCCTAAGGCAAAGATGTCGGTTTGGGGACCTATCGTCTTCCCTGTGACTTGTTCGGGGGATAGGTAGCAAGGGGTGCCGGCGTGGCAAGAGTCAGACTCGCTTGCTCCATTGCTCAGGAGGGAAACCCCAAAGTCCATGATATGCGGATGATCTTCCTGTTCGATCAGGATGCTAGAGGGGCGCAGGGCGCGATGAACGACCCCTTTCTCATGGGCATCGACCATTCCCGCCACGATCTGCTGCATGAGGCGGCCTGCTCTGGGATTCGACAGGGGGGCCTCCTTTTGCATCAGATCTCGCAGGGTCGAACCCTCCACGTACCCGAATACGAGGTACGGTCTTTTTTCGTATTCTCCGACCTCACACAAGGGTACGATATGGGGGTGCTGTAGCTTAATGATGGTGCGGATCTCTTCCAACGCCTCCGCTCGGTTGCCGCCGGAGTCCGCACGGCTCTTTAGGACCCTAATGGCCACCCGGCTTTCGCGCTTGGGATCCGATGCGAGATAAACGACACCTAGCGGTCCGTCTCCAAGCTCCCCCAGGATCTTGAAACGACCTATTTGTGATGGTGCCTTCATTGAGTCATTCATATAAGCGGTGGGTCGCGCCGCACGCTCTTTCCGTCGACGCTTCGACTCCAAAATGTGGCAGGCATACCCTAAATTCTCTTCGGCCGTGGCTACTGAAATCTTAAGATATTTCATGTACATCAACCGCCACTTCGGGTTCGAACACCCTCAGCGTGATGCTTCGTCTTGATTCTGAGCACGGAGTTCAGGATAAGCTTGATTGAAGGGGAGACATCATGAAGATATCCGTCGTCATTCCGACCATGAATGAAGGGCGCTTCCTCGAACGAACCCTTCCGCCGCTATCGGCGTGTGCCCATGAGATCGTCGTCGTCGACGGCGGCAGTCATGACAATACAGCGGAGCTAGCACGACGCTACACACCGCACGTCTTGAAAAGCGAGCGCGGACGGGGCCTTCAGCAACATGCCGGGGCCTGCCGGACGTGCGGTGATGTGCTGTTCTTTCTGCATGCAGATACCCTGGTGCCCGTGGGATTTGAAAAGATGATCAGGGCAACCCTTTCAGATCCGAATATCACATTCGGGGCCTTTCGGCTGGGCATCGATCCCCCAAGCACGACATTGAACATAATCGCGTTCGTGGCCAATCTCCGCGCGAAGTTCTTCAGGATGCCCTTCGGGGATCAGGGGATATTCATACGCCGTTCCGAGTACTTCCGCGTTGGGGGCTTCAAGGCCGTACCCATCATGGAAGACGTGGATCTTGTCCGGCGTTTGAATCTCACCGGCGGTTTCAAATTGGCAGAAGGTAAGGTCAAGACGTCGGCGCGACGATGGGAAGAAGAGGGCGCAGCCTACGCGACGATCCGGAACTGGTTACTCCTTGTGAGATATCTCTCCGGGCAATCCCCGGACGACTTGCACCGGCTTTATCCGGATCACAGATGACAGGGCGTAGTCTATCTCTAGGCAGGCGTTCCCGGCCGCGCGTGCCTGGAGGCGTTAGAAGGAAGGGAGCCAGCTAATCCCCCTGCTTCGCCATAAGATCATCGTAAAGAGTCTCGAGGGCGAGCTTATGCTTAGCCTCCTCTTGGGCCAACATTTTGAAGACCTTGACGAGTTCCTCTTCCTCTGTCTTTTCCATCAAATCGTTATACAGAGCAAGGGCCTTTTCTTCCCGCTTCATGGCAAGCCGAAGGGCGTCCGGATAGGACATCCCCTTCTCGTAGGTTAGATCCACCATGTAGTTGCTTCGCTTCATGTCGGGGATCCATTCAAACCTGTAATTCGTCAGTTTAGTCTCGCCTTTCAGAAACCCCTCCAGCAGGGCCACATGTTTCCGTTCCTCGGCGGCAAACGCCTCGAAGGTCTTACGTGCCCCGACATAGGACTCCCGCTTGACCGCATCCTCATAAAAGGCAACCGCCTCCTTCTCTTTCTCTAAAGCAAAATCGATAATCTCCTCGATAGACTCAAAGCTCATGTCTTCCCCCCTTTGGTAGCGGTTTTGGCGGTAACGCTACAAGAAATTAACTTGTATGTCAAAAAAAACTATGTGAAGATTCCACACCTTGAAGGATCGGCAAGGGGTGTGCAGCGAGGATCTTAGAGGCCTCTCCCAAACAAGCCGCTCCCCGGATGCAGCCGGTTCATTGCCCGCTGGAGGTTATGCATGACGAACTATCTGATTATCGGAAACGGTGCCGCCGGAACGACCGCGGCCGAACACATTCGGAAATTGGACAAAGACGGGGCGCTCACCATCCTTACCGACGAGGACCTGCCCTTCTACTACAGGGTGCGTCTCAACGAGGTCATCTCCGGGGAGTTGAATGAACAGGACATCGTCGCAAAACAAGAGCAGTGGTATCGAGAGCAGGAGATTGATCTCAAGGTCGAAACCCGCGTGGTCGACGCAGACGTTTTGCGCAAGGTCGTTTTGACGGCAGACAAGCAGGAGTATCCCTACGATCGGCTTCTGATCGCGACCGGCAGTCATTCGTTTATCCCCTCCATCAAGGGGGCCGAGACACGTGGGGTGTTCGCGCTGCGCTCTATTCAGGATGTTCGCGATATCCTGAGTTACGCCGGAGACGTCGAGAATGTCGTCGTGATCGGCGGCGGTTTGCTGGGGTTGGAAACGGGAAACGCCCTTCGCAAACGAGGGAAGCAGATCATGGTCGTTGAGTTCTTTCCAAGGCTATTGCCGCGGCAATTGGACCCGGCGGGGGCCCGCATGCTCGAGGTCATCATGGCCGAGATGGGCCTCTCTTTCCGGCTCGGGGCCAAGACCCAAGAAGTTTTCGGGGAAGAGCACGTCGAGGGGGTCCTCTTGGAAGGCGGTGAAAGACTGCCCGCTGAGATGGTCGTCATCTCAGCGGGGGTACGACCCAATTTGGAGCTGGCAGAGAGCTTGGATCTGGATGCGGACAAGGGGATCAAGGTCGATAACCGCCTGCGTACGAGCCGGAAGGACGTTTACGCGGCCGGCGATGTGGCCGAGTTCCGGGGTATCCCCTATGGAATCTGGACAGCATCACTAGATCAGGGCAAGGTAGCGGGCATCAACCTTGCCGGCGGAGAGGCGACATATAACGGAACCACGATGGCGAATACCCTCAAAGTCGCAGGTGTTGATTTGGCATCCGCGGGTGATATCGACGCAGACAATAAATTGAAATCGAAGGTCGTATCGAGGGAAGGCGTCTATCGGAAGGTCG
>CAZAGT010000183.1:0-9437 GCA_964484515.1 uncultured Desulfobacteraceae bacterium
CTGTCAATCCGGCCTATACCGCGGTGGCCCTCCGGCCGCCTCGGGTAGCGCCTTATGCCGAGACAACGCACTCAATTCCTCGTTTTTGAAAAGAGATCCCCATGGCCGGGCGTTAAGGTATCAAGGACCTCATTTCATGGAGTTTCATACGAGCTTGAGGTTTAATGGGACTATATCTGGCTCAATGGAATAGTATGGTTTCAGGATTCATTCGCTTGCGCTTGAACACGGACGCAGGACCACGGAAGAACGAATTTCGAGCTTTATCGCTCAATCAGGTAAAACAAAAAAATTGCATGATCATCGCCAAAGGGCGGGGTTCTTCCAGATCAAGGACTGAAGCCTGTTCCGGAAGGGCAACCTTGCGGCATGTCGATTCGAAAAACACGCCTCCAAAGATTCTGGAGGGGTAAACAAGGACGGTCGCTCCCAAATTAGAGCGAATGCCATGCGTACGCCGTTTTTTGTCCGCAGCTTACCGTTAACCGTGCAGGTATGTAGTGCAAGAGAAACGCGAAAACTGGGGAGGCAAAACAAATGAAGAAATGCAGCCCTTAGTCGAATCGCAGTATTAAGCGCTACCTTATCCGGGATTGACGTGAAATGCAAACATAAAATGCAGTCCTGACGTTTTCCAAGTAATATCAGATAGTTTTGCCAGGCGGCGCTCTATGCTCTGTCCGGCACTGAACGTCTTCGCTTGATTAGGACCGCAAGCTTCTGATGGGTTTGCCTAAGACCTCCCGGATCTCTTCGATCCCCACAGATCTACCTGCCAGATAAAGCAGGAGCAAAAACAACACGCCTGTAGCGAGACTGATTAAAAGGGATCCACTCAGGGTCCACGGATTGATCCGGCCGAGGGCGGCCCTTTTGAAGACCTCAAGCATGAGGCCCAGCAAAACACTCAAAAAAGTGATCTTGAATACAAACCCATAAACCTCACGACTTTCCCTGTTTTTACTGCGCCTGTTCCACAGGGCGTAGAGCACGATGACTTGCAGGAGCGCGGAAACCGAAACACCTAACGCCACGCCGGCGGCGCCCAACCGATTCATACTCAGGATGTAAAAGGGGACGCTCAGGAGCACTGCAGCTGTTCCGAATAGGGCAGGAAACAACGTATCCTGCGTGGCGTAGTAGCCCCTGACCACAACCGTCTGAGCCGAAAAGGCAAATGCGCCGATCAGCAAGAAGGGGAGGAGGTGAGATGTGAGGGCGGTTGCGGCCTCATCGAATCGCCCCCGTTGAAACAGGATCAGAACCACTTCGTGACGAAGTATAATCAGCAGGACCGAGAAGGGGATCACAAGGGCAAGATATCTGAGGGTCCGATTCATGAGTCGGTTCATTTCTTCCATGCGGCCTTCAGCGACAAGGCGAGACATGAAGGGGAAGGAGGCTATTCCCACGGCCTGTCCAAAGAGGCCGACCAGGATAAGCATTAGCCTTAGACCGTAGTTGAGAGCGGCTACCGTCCCACTGGGCATGTAGGAGCCGAAGAATCGAAAGAAGAACTCCGTAGAAAAGGTCATCGTGAGCCCGAGAATCAAGGGCAGTGTCAAGAATAGGTACCGCCGTAGCTCTGGATGGAAGATGTCAAAGCCCGGGGTGAACGTCATGCCGGCACGCCTTGCTCCAATCCATTGCACCGCCAAATTTCCGCCAAAAGCCCCCGCAAGCACGCCCCAGGCAAAACCTTCGATCCCCAACCAGGGGCCGAGCAGGAGCCCCCCGAGGATGATGCCCAGGTTATAGAGGAGCGGGGCCAATGCCGGGATGAGGAACTGCTCTTTTGCGAACTGAACGGCCATGAAAAGACCGCCGGCAAAGAAGAAGAACTGGGCAGGGAGGACAATCCGGGTCATTCTCACGGCCAGGTCCTTGACTGCCGGGTCACGCAGACCGGGAGCAATCACGTCGACCAGGGGTCCGGCAAAGAAGCAGGCTACCAGAATCAGCAGGAGTAGGAAGGTCCCAAAGGTTGTCATGATGAGGGAGAAGACCATCCATCCCTGTTCTTCGTCGTCGTTGACGAGATACTGGCTGAAGATCGGGATGAACGTGATCGACAAGAACCCCGTGGCGACCACGTGATTCAGGATCTCTGGTAGCACAAAGGCCACCTGATAGGCGTCTACCTCCCCTCTAGCCCCACCGGCATAGGCAATGAAGACTTCGCGCAACAACCCTATGACACGGCTGAGAAACACAGAGGCCATCATGATCAGGGCGGCGACGCCGACCCTCTGGTGAAGGGACTTTTTCATCTCGACGTAGGAGTCCACATCCCGTGAGCGTAGTCAGGTTCTGGAGACTATGCGGCGTGGGCGGTATTACCGTCAAATCCGAAATTCGAATTCCGAAACAAAACCGAAGCCCGAATGTCCTCACAATAAAAACAACCCGCTCCCATTGATCTTATAAGCCTGAACAACGTGCTACACAATGGTTTGGGACATCTGAATTTTTGTCATTCAGTATTGTTTCGGATTTCGGGTTTCGAATTTGTGGCATCAGAGCGAGAACGCCGCATACATCTCTATGGATTGCTTTCAAAATGCATCGTCCCAGGAAGGGAGAATCTTGAAGGTTGCATTCGCTGGCCATTGCGCTCTCTATTTCGGGAGGCTATCGCGGATTCTCGTTATGAATTCGGTTTCTTCTAGGTATGGGATGACGAGCCTGTATTTCGCTCTGGTCATGGCGACGTAGATGAGGTTTGTCAGTTTCCCCCGCGTAGCGTCTGTGGGGCGGAATCTATCAACGCCCAAGAGATAGACCAGATCAAAATCAAGGCCCTTGGAACTGTGTATACTTATCAGCGACACCCGCTCGGTTGTAACGTCATACATCTGCTTGGATTTCACGTCTTGCGAGACCCAGGTCGTGGAGATACCGGCGCCCTCCAATTTCATCAAGACACGCATGGGAAGGGCCCTATTGTCGTAAGCAAAGCGATCCAACCCATAGACCTTGTCATCGTAAATAATGGCGATCTCTGATTTGCTGTAATCTCCTTTATCCAGGCACCGGCGTAAATCCTTGATGAGAAAGTCCTCAATCTCCTGTTGATCTTCGAAGCGCAGGACTTCCGGGGGATCACCTCGAAAGATCGAGACGTTCGGCAGAAGGGTGATCTGCTTTTCGATTTCTTCAGTCTCTCCTATAAAGTGCTGTGTGAGATCGAAGATCTCCCTGGTGTTGCGGTAAACCCTCTTGAGGTGCCGTGTCCGCCCCACGGCATTGATGCCGAGCCGTTTCCAGGAGGCTCTTCTGCTGTAAAGATCCTGGTAGGAGTCAAGGGCGATGACCAGGTCTCCGCCCGGCTTTAGCGAGCTCAGCACCGTCTTTAGCATGTCATTGCTGAAGTCCTGACCTTCATCGATAAAGACTGCATCGAAGGGTTCTGTTCCGCTGTCATTTCCGGTTGCTGCGGCCAGGGCTCGCTGCATGACCAGGTCATAATAATCCGATTCCTCGTTTTCGTAGTGAATAGGCTCATTCAGAATCTGCGAACAAAGCTCGTAGAAATGACAGACACTAATGCGCCCGTCTCCCAAGGTAATGCCTTTTTCTCGTATAAGTTTCTTTAGATAGCTCACAAGCGCAATATTGAAACAGACAAAGAGCAACCGTTTGACTTGCGGGTTGAGCCTGAAAAGGTGGCAGCAACGGTGAACCAGAACAAGGGTCTTACCGCTGCCAGGTGGACCCTTGATGATCGTGTGGCCCGGCTTAAGGCGCAGGGCCAGCCTACTCTGCGCCTCATCCAGCGTCTGTACTTCCTCCAGAAACCAAATCTTGCTCGAACCCTTTCGAAGCGGGAGCTTGATCTGCGACTCTTTCCAAATGACAAAGCTCAGTTTGTCTATCTCATCGAGTGGCAACCCCCTAAACGGGAACGGAAAGGAATCCGCAATTCGCTCGCCGAACTTGTTCCCTGTCGGATCGCACAGGATCTCACCGGTCGGCTCCATGTCGTCCTTTAGTAGGGCTCGTTCCATGGGGATCATCCAATCGAGCCCGCTTGCCTTGTACTGGTGGTATACAATGTGGGGGAAGACGACCATCCTACCGATGGGTATCTTCAATTGACCCGGACGGGGGCCCGCGTCCGTTAAAAACTCCGGGATCTCTCGCAGTCTTTCCATCAGGGTGTTCACGTACTCTTTTGCCTCTTTGTCCGGGTTTCTCTTCTTGTGTTTCTTTTTTGAGATGCGAACTTGAAACTCTGTAGGAGTGTACGAGATGATCTGATCAATCGACCAGTCCTTCACCTCTAGGACCAGGAGGCCGAATCTATTGCTGAAGAGGACAAAATCGGGCTTTTTCCCCTTGCTGCCGATCGGAGGCTCACGCCAGCAGATGAAGTCCCTGTCAGGTCTGGCCGCCTCCCTTAGGAATCGAAAGGTTTCCTTCTCACCTTCGGACGTCCTTTCGGAGGCGGCAATGTCTTCAGGATACATCCTGGCCATGGGCTGCCCATGCAGGTAGGTTTGTCAGGCGCGGTTTCATAAATGCAGTCGATGTCTTCGCCCATCTATTTCGATGGTAGTTTTCGAATAGGTGAGTTTTTTTATGATCTTGCCTTCTTTGAAGTGGAGTACATCAATCCCTCTCCGCCTTTCAGGCCTTCCTTCGTAGCCCTTCTCAAATGAAGGCCATTCCAGTGACCATCGGTAGAGGGCCTTTTGCTCCCTCTCATCTATGAACGTCTCTTCCTCGGTAAATCGAAAATTCCCGTGATGTGCAAACCATGGTTCCCAGGCCTTCTTGAGCGCTTCCTTGCCGATGGCTGTTCCTGCGGTCCAATTCTCAAACACGACGTCATCGTGAAAGAGGTCCATGACACCGTCGAGATCGTGTTGCTCCCAGGCGAGATTCCACTGTTTTAGCGCACTCTTGATGTCTTCTCTTGTGTTCTTACTCATCATCCTTTGTTGTCTCTTTGGCGGATTCCTCCGCCTTTTCAGAGGGAAGTACCGAATAAAGGTGATAGGCGCAATCCGGCCCGATCAAAAGAGCGGCTTCATGGTGGGGCAATTTGAGTTTCCCCTCCATGATAAGTCTGCGATACTTGTATCTCAGGCGAGTGAGTTCGGCTATGTTCGACCTTGTGGTCTTTTCCATAACGGTAACAGGGAGTCTCGCCGACGGCGATACTCTGATCTACCCTAACGAGCTCAGACACGATCAAGCAATTGAGCAAACAGACGTCAGCTTTGCACCTCAGAGTAGAGCTAAAAAGGGCGAAAAGATCAACAAAAATGCCCTTTCTCGGTTCGGGCATCGGGAAGGTGCCTCATTAGGGCTCATCACGGGTCTCGCGATTGAACCCCCTTTTCTTTATCGGCGCTGATTAAGGTTCAAGAGTAAACGCGGGGCTGGATATTTTGGGTTGATCCCAAACAGTGCATAAGATAATCGTGTTGGCGGTTTGAATAAAGGGTTTCAAGGGGGAGACCACGGCATGTCCAAACGAGACCTGAAGCAGGCCCGGCAACTGATGAACCAAGGCTTCTTTTATGACAATCTGATACAGATGGCGCAGTGCTGCCGTGACGATGGGAACCCTGAAAACTATGTGGGCGCATACGTGCTGGGCACCGTTTTCTCAGACCTTGCAAAAGAAATGGGGGATCGGCCCCAAATTGTCTCCGAGGTCCGCAAAATCGAGGCGAAGTACCGGACCGCCATCAACCTGTGCCTGGAGGCCGCCATATCGGGTGCCCCTTTGGAGGAACGAATCAAGCGTCTTCGACAGCTGATCGAGATCCACTGGGATTTGAAAGCGGATTAACGCCCTGATTTGACCTAGCCTTAGGAGTGACTGACCTATGAGCCTCCCATATCAATTCACCTTCCAGCAAGCCAATAGGACCTAACTCACCAACATCCCTGCCGTTTTCCACAACATCCCGAACACAAAAATCCGTTTCCCGCCCGATCTTGCCGGCGTAAAACCAACCCCGTGCGCCCGCTCTGTTGCCTTGTTCTTGATTCCAACTAGTTTAAATGGCAGCGAAAATTAGACGCATCAAAAAATGTTTGACGTGCAGAAAGGGGTGAGGTATTACATCGTAATATTGGGACCCGGGTTGAAACCACCTCGCACGGCCTGGTCGGACTCCACATGACGGAAAGGAGGTGAAAAAGAACCGTTTCCTGGTGTTGCTTTTGAGGTTGTTTAACGACGCTAGCCTCTCTCATAGAGGCCTTTGCAAACCACTACGTAAAGGAGGCACACCATGCACCAAAACAAGCGAAAGCGTCCTCTCATCTACATAGCCCTTGTCTCAGCCATCCTTCTGGTTCTCACCTTTGCCGGCAGCAGTCTCGGCGCCCAATGGGAAGTCCTCGATCTGTCGCACAAATGGGAGAACGGGATGCCCGCCTGGATGACGAAGTATGACGGAATCTCGTTGGTCGCGGGAGAGAACAAGGAAGAGACCTACGAGCTCCTTGGGGGCTGGTGGCTTTACAAGGCCAATTTCAATGAGCACACGGGCACCCACATGGACGCCCCGGCCCACCGCAAGGAAGGGCTCTGGAAACTCGACGACATCCCCCTCACGCACATGTTCGCCAAGGCCCTCGTGATGGATATGCGGCCTTATGTGCAGGATCGAGATTCGTATATGATCACGATGGACGACGTGCGTGACTGGGAAAAGGAGAATGGGCTGAAGCTCTCCGACGTGCCCGGACACGGGTTTGTGTACGTCTACACCGGCTGGGACAGATTCTGGGACGATTTCGTCAAGATGGGGTCCCAGAAATTTCAGGTTCCCAACTTCCCGGGCATCTCGGGGGAGGTCGGAAAATATATCGTGGACCAGACCGGGTTCATTGCCATCGGGATCGACACCCTGTCCATGGATCCCGGACCCTCTAAGGACTTTCCGGCCCATGTCGCCATCCTGGGCCATGGTAAATATATCGTTGAGAATCTCCACAACCTCGAGCCGATCGCCAATCAGTTCGTTTACGCCCTCCATGCTCCCCTGAAGGTGAAGGGCGGTTCCGGAGCCCCCACCAGGGTCTGGGCCATTCGCGACCCCAACATGATGAGCCTGAAAGGGCAAATGCGGTGGGCCGACAATCTGGACGCCCGCTTCCGCAAGTGCCACGTCTGGGATCTGACCAACTATATTGAGAACGGGATGCACATCTGGCAGGGTGTCTTCGGAGGCGAATATGCCCCGACCGGTATCACCAACTGGATCAATTACGACACAGCGGGCGGCTTCTGGGGCCAAAAGGTGCGGTTGAACGAGCACACCGGCACCCACATCGACTCGGGTTCCCACCGCATCGAGGGCAGGCAATTCACCATCGACGCCCATCCCGTCAGCCAGTTCTACGGCCCGGCCGTGATCATTGACGCCTCCAGCTACGGCCCCGAGGCCGGGGACTGGATCCTCAAGCTAAAGGATTTCAAGGACTGGCAGTCGAAGCATCCTCAGATCGCCCAAATCAAAAAGGGCGACCTCCCGATCTTCTATCTCGGATGGGTGGATGAATGGATCAAACACGTCAAGGGGTATGAAAGGGAGAAGTGCACGTACCACTTCCCCGGGATCGGCCCTGACCTGGCCGAGTACCTGCGTGGCCGCGGCGTGGATGGCGTCGGAACGGATGTGACCAGTATCGATGCCGCCAAGACGGCCATCTATGGGAAAGGCAGTCCCGCGCAGAACTCGCCCACGCACGTCGTTCTGTGTGAGGCCGGGATCTGGAACTGCGAGAATATGGGCTTCAATCTGCCCATGTGCTTGAACAGCAGGGGGTATGCCTTTTTCCTGACCATGCCGTATATCAAGGGCGGCTCAGGCGGCAGCACCCGCGTCTACTATTTCGAAGGACTGGAGCTGCCCGAACTGGAAGGGTAATCATCAGAATCCCCTGAGCACCACCCTCCCTGCAGCCCGCCCCGCGTATCTCAGATACGCGGGGTGGGTACTTTATGGCCACCGGTTGAGCCCGCCCTCCACAACGCCCAAAAGCACGAGCGGTCCGTCTCAGCATTCTTCCTCCGTACTTTTAGCCTTGAGTATTAAAGATTGAAGAATCGGATTGACATTCCGATTTTTCAATATAAAATGAGGTCATGATCGATCGTCCTGCCTATGCGGAAAAACTATCGACGTCACTTCGCCGCTCTCCCATCACCGCCATCCTCGGGCCCCGCCAATGCGGGAAAACCACCTTGGCCCGGCTGTTTGGCAGCGATAAAAAGGCTGAGTATTTTGATCTCGAATCACAGCCCGAATTGCAACGACTCCAAAATCCCGAGTTGGTCCTTGGGTCCCTGGAAGGCTTCGTTATCCTGGACGAAATCCAGAGAATGCCGACCCTGTTTAGCACCCTGCGTGTTCTCGTGGATAGACCGGAAAGCCGATCTCGTTTCCTCATCTTGGGGAGTGCTTCCCCCGATATCATAAAGAACATCTCCGAAACACTCGCCGGCCGCGTCGAATTTATCGAGTTGGCGGGTTTCGACATAAGTGAGACCGGTTCGGATTCATGGCAAACCCTTTGGCTTCGCGGCGGTTTTCCACGCTCCTTTCTTGCCGATTCGAATGATGACAGCGTTGCCTGGCGAGAAAGCTTTATCCATGCCTTCCTCGAGCGAGACATTCCCCAATTGGGGATTACCATACCGGCAGCCGCCATGCGACGTTTCTGGACTATGCTGGCGCATTATCATGGGCAGCTCTGGAACGCATCTGAGCTTGCTCGGTCGATGGGCCTGACAGATAAAACTGTGCGTTCGTACCTCGATATTCTGTCTGGAACCTTCATGGTGCATCAGCTTCAGCCATGGCATGAAAACATAGGAAAACGTCAGGTCAAATCGCCCAAAGTATACTTGAGAGATTCGGGTATCCTCCATGCCCTACTCAACATCATCGATGACCATAGCCTTTTCGGCCACCCACGAGTCGGCGCTTCGTGGGAAGGGTTTGCCTTTCATCAATTCATGCAGATTATAAGACCCTCTCAGGCCTTTTTCTGGTCCACATACAGTGGAGCAGAAATTGACCTTTTTTTTCTACATCGAGGGCGACGCTATGGAATCGAATTCAAGTTCAACGAGGCCCCGAAGGTTACCAAATCGATGCGCATTACGTTGAAGGATCTCGCCCTCCAACATCTATGGGTCATCTATCCCGGTCAACATCGTTATCCCGTTGACGAACAAATCTCTGTCTGGCCTCTTCAAAAGCTACCGGAATTGCCTTCCCAACTTAATGTATAGTTCACAGGACAATCCCGTAATCTCTTGTCTAGAGAAAAGTGGTGTTAGTCTCATTCTCTGCTTTCTCATTCAGGACTCTATTTCCTTTGCATCGCGTCATAAGCAAAAAGAGAGCGGGAAAGCTAAAGGGCTTACCCGCTCTTCTCACTCATTAGGCTGGTCGGGGCGAGAG
>CAZAGT010000183.1:9447-9901 GCA_964484515.1 uncultured Desulfobacteraceae bacterium
TATTTTATTGATAAATATCATCTTAAAATCTAAACTGCAAGAAAATGCAAGAAGTGGATTTTCAAATCCCACATCATCTAATTGCTGAAGGAAGGGGAATCTTTGGCTATGCTACCGAGAGGCCGATTTGGGTTTCGCTTTGGGACAGAAGCTTGCATTACCCCTTTATGACCGCAAATGACAGCCTAGGTGGTGGTAGTCGTCGTAGTGAAGGTGCTCGCAGTATTAGTGGTGCCGGTTACCAATGTTCCCCATTCCGCAGGGGCATAATGTGGGATTTCGACATGCTCATGGGGAATCGTCAGAGGCCTAGGTGGTATCATACATTGATCTCCAACCATATCGCATAGGTCCTGAGAAAGAACAAGCGCACCCGCTAGAGCACCGATGGTAGTATAAGTTACTCAAGTTTCGCACCTTGAAACGGCTAATTGGGGGTGAAAAGTAGTACTGC
>CAZAGT010000184.1:0-9860 GCA_964484515.1 uncultured Desulfobacteraceae bacterium
TGGAGGTTTGAGGCAAAGACAAAAGACTCTTGGCAGTCTTCTTCCATTTGCCTTCCGCCTTTTACCTTTGACCCTTTGTGAACGCCGCAGTGACTTGCCCTGTTGGATCGACTTCGACGTCTCGCACGGCGAGAATTTGACAGGGTGAGGATGAGAGTAACGCAACGGCTGGGGATTTTCGATCAGTCTCATCAGAATGATTTCTTGATAAGCACGTACAAATCCCCCTCTTGCTTCATATGGCCGGCTGCCAGCTGGGCGTAGGAGTCACTCCCCCAGAAGAGATCGGCCCTTCCCGCACCTTTGATGGCCCCTCCTGTATCCTGGTTCAAAGCGAATCGGGAAAAAGGGGTCCAACCTATGATCTCACCCGCCCGGTCAACGACGGGCTTCTGGGAGGACAAGAAGCAGAGGGCTCCTTTGGGGAAGAGTCTGCTGTCCAGAGCCAGCGATCGTCCGGGGGTAACCGGCACGTTGAGGTTCCCCAGGGGGCCCGTTTCCAGTCGCCGAAAAAACACATAGGAGGGATTTTGGTTAAGGACGTCTTCAACGATCTCGGGGTGCTCGGCCAGGTATCTTCGAATGGCCTGCATCGACATTATTTCCTTGGTGATGAATCCCTGGTCTATCATGTACTTCCCGATGCTTCGATAGGGGCGACCATTCGAGGCATGGTACCCGACGGAGATGGTCTTACCGTCCGGCAGCATCAGAAGGCCGGAACCCTGAATATGGAGAAAGGTCACATCGACGGGGTCTTTCAAATAGGCGATCTCCAGGCCCTTCTCTCCAAGCCGACGCTCCACCTCGATCTGACGTCGGGTGAAATAGGGCACGATTTCCTGGCCGTCCAGTCGTGCCACGATTCGCTTGCCTTCGAATTGGTCGGCATCGAAGAGAGAGAGGTCGATCGCGATCAGATCCTCCGGCCTCCGATAGATCGGATACCGAAAGGTTTCGTCGGGTGACAGCTTCGCCTCGTAGGTCGGCTCGAAGTACCCCGTAAAGAGGACGTGTGGATTGCCCATGCGGCCGGCGGCCCTGTAAACTCGGAAGTCCTTCTTGATCTGCCTGTCCAGTTCATCAGGGTCCAGATTCTGGGAGAGGATCCTTAGGAAATCCTCCTGCGTTTCGCGGACCTGCCGACAGGTGTAACGGTGAGGCCCATAAAGGAAGACGTGATCGGCATCCAGTTTGTCGAGGTACAGAAAATTCCGACGAATGGCCTCGATGAGAGACGTGGGCTCGGAATCATCCTGAAATCTGGGATATAACATTCGGACGGGATTGAGGGCCTCCTCGGGTTCTTGGGCCTCCTTTTTGAGCGTGGGGGTGCAACCGAAACAGAGGAGCATCGCAAAGAACGGAATCCAGAGTAATTTTCTTATTGGCTCGCGCATGGTTCACCTCTACGTGATGCTTAGTGCCAAGTGATCCGCAAGAAAAGCCTCGATCGCGAAGCTGACCATCACAATCATATCGGGGAACACCTGGAGAGACAAGACAAAAGCCTGGAAGATTATTGTCGGTAACGTGTGACTTTTTTGCAAAGAGGCTGTGTTTTTTTTGCCACATTTGTGCAGGGCCTGAATTCCGGAACCTCACGTCAACGCCATATAGTGTTTTTGCTCACAAAAAATTTTAAAGTGATTTAAATGCCTTATGTTGAATTTTGAGTTGGACGCCCAAAAAGTTGCGTTTGGCATATGCCTTGCTTTGCTGGAGAATTTACAGTTAATTCGGCTGAGTGACTATTGAAGCGAGGAGTGACGGGTGGATTACCAGCAGCGGACGCTAAGAGACGAAGTAAGTTGTACCGGGATCGGACTTCATTCGGGGCAGAAAGTGAAGCTCCATGTCAAACCGGCCCCGCCGGATAGCGGGATTCGTTTTATCAGAAAGGACTTACCGGGTCAGCCGGTCGTTGACGCCAACTCAGAGAATGTCGTTGACACGAATTTGTGTACGGTGGTTGGGAACAACGGATCCAGGGTTTCAACTATAGAGCATCTGATGGCGGCCCTCTTCGGGCTGGGCATCGATAATGCCAGGGTGGAGATTGAGGGACCGGAGGTCCCTATCATGGACGGAAGTTCGGCCCCCTTTATCTTTCTTCTGAACAGCACCGGCATAAGAAGACAGCGAGCGCCGAAACGATTTATCGTTATTAGAAAGGTCTTCAAGGTCAACGAGGGGAACAGATATGTCTATATCTATCCCTCCAACGAGCTCAAGATCACCTACACGATCGATTTTCAGCACCCTCTGTTGCGTAATCAGAGCTACGAGCTATGCTTTTCGGGCAAAGAATTCATCAATGAGATCAGCCGCGCTCGAACTTTCGGGTTCTTGAAAGACGTCCAGACACTGAGAGAAAACGGATTGGCTAAAGGTGGCTCACTCGACAATGCCATCGTCATTGATGACTTCAGGATTATCAATGAAGGCGGCTTGAGGTATAAGGATGAATTCGTGAGGCACAAAGTGCTGGATTTCATCGGTGATTTGGCTATCCTCGGAGCTCCGATCATCGGCCATTTTGTTGTCCGGAAATCGGGTCACTCCCTGAACCAGAGCACCTTGAAAGGCCTATTGGCCCATCGAAGGTGTTGGAAGGAGTTGACCTTCCAGAACCCGCAGGAGTGCCATCAAAACAGGGTCAAGATACCTGCCTTCGGCTCGCTGGAGCCGATGCCTGCGTGACCGCCTCTTTGGCGAAACATGTCGTCGTCGGCGATTCGTTGTTCTGAGAGTCACTGAGACATAATCCGCGTTGTCGTGGTTCAAAGACACGCCCCTCGACTCCCTCCTCTCATCACAAACTCCATGAAATGAGGTCGTTAAAGCCTTAACTCGAACACACGCCAAAGAATCTCAAAATGTCAAATTCAAGCACCAACTTCACGTAGTTTCCTGGTCGATCAAACTGGCCGCCCCAGCGGCAAGAGGTGGGGCTGACATCTCACCCGGGAGTTCCAACCATCCCTAATTCCCTGTTGCATTTGACTTCCGCCTTGGCTATTATTCTATCGCACCTTGCATTCCACACTGTTCCACGACTCTTCGTTGGCCTGCTTTGGTGAGCGGTGGCAGTTTGCCTGTCATTGAGATGACCCTCCCCAAATGGGGCGCACGTCTTCTGATCGATGAGCCAAAAAAAAACGGGACTATCCCTCTTCATCCTACTACTGATCGTGGCATGGGCCCTGTCCGCTTCGGCAAAGGAGGCCAATCTGGCCGATATCGCCCTGGCCGAGGATGGTGAGTCCCTCCTTGTCTCTTTCCGTGTTACCGATTGCTTCACCGACGAGATGAACAAAGCGATAGAGAGCGGCATCAATACGACGTTCACATATTTCGTCGAGCTCTACGAAGAGAGAAACATGTGGTGGGATAAGAAGATTGTGGCCATGAAGCTCAATCGCAGTATCAAGTATGATAACCTCAAGAAGATCTATGAGTTGAGGTTTGCCGGGCAAGATGACAAAAGGGTCACTGTGAAGGATTTTGAGGAAGCCAAGGACCTCATGGCCTATGTGAAGAGGCTAAGGGTGACACCCCTAGCTAGCCTCGGTGAGGGCAACCGGTATCAACTTCGATTGATGGCCGAACTCGACAAAATCAGGTTGCCGCTCTATTTGCACTACGTTTTCTTTTTTCTTTCCCTCTGGGATTTTGCGACCCCTTGGTACAAGATCGACTTTAGTTATTAGGCTCTTATGAAGGCCCACATAGACTCCGAGAAAAGCGATATCGAGAGGCGGCGCAGGGAGAGGTATATCATTGCCGGCCTCATCCTCGTCATCTCTATCCTGACGACCTACCTCGGGATCAAAGTATTCGATTTAGGGTTAGACCTACCCATCTCGAATAGCGTCCTCATCTTTGCCCTCATTAACATCAATGTGATTCTCCTCTTGCTGCTGCTCTTCTTGACCATACGTAATTTGGTCAAGTTGCTCTACGAACGCAGGAAGAGGATCATGGGGGCACGGCTGCGTTCTAAACTCGTTATGGCGTTTATTACGCTCTCGCTGCTGCCGACCATCATTCTCTTTTTCGTCTCCGTCCAGTTCATTTCGACGTCGGTTGAGTACTGGTTCAATCTGCCGATTGAACGCTCCCTTAAGAGCTCGCTCGAGGTCGGGCAAGAATACTACAATCGGGTAGCCGAGGAAATCCTCTCCCTAGGCAACAGCCTGAGTCGCCAAATCACGTACCACGGATACATGCTCATCACGCGTAAGGATCAGCTGGAGAAGTTCATTGATGAAAAACGGATCCAGCATCGGTTGAGTTCCATCAAGGTCTTTTCACAGCGAATGGAACTGCGGGTCAAGTCACAGGACCAACGAATCGACCTTAGCGCGTTTAGGAATCCCGGTGAGGACGTCCTCAGAAAGAGCTTCGAAGAAGGCACCGACACGCAGCACATCCAGACGCGGCCTCATGGCGATCTGGTTAGCGGAATCGCGCCCATCTTCTCAAGAACCGAATCGAAGGCGGTCGTGGGATTGATTGTCCTGGAGAAGTTTATCCCGGGTGCCTTCGAAAACCGGTTGGTCGCCATTCGGCGAGGGCTTGAAGAGTATAAACAGCTCATGATGTTAAAGAAGCCGATCAAGCTGAGCCATATGATTACCTTGTCCATCGTGACCCTTCTCATCATCTTTTCCTCGGTATGGTTCGGTTTTTTCCTTTCCAAAGGCATCACCGTTCCGATTCAAGAACTGGCGGCTGGGACAAAGCGGATCGCATCGGGTGACTACGATATCTTCATCGATATGGAGTCGGAGGACGAGATCGGTGAGCTCGTGAACTCCTTCAACCGCATGGCCCTAGATATCAAGAACAGCAAGAAGGAACTGGAGGCGACCAACGAAGAGGTCTTGAAGAGCTATATCGAGCTCGAACAACGCCGACGCTATATGGAGATCGTCCTTGCAAATGTGGCAGCCGGAGTGGTTTCGGCAGACGCTACGGGCAAGATAACGACGATCAATAAATCCGCGGAAAAGATGCTGAGCGTACGAGCGGAAGACATCCTTGGAAAGAGCTACAAAGACGTCATCGGTAAGCATTACGTCAAGGTGATCAATCAATTTCTAAAGGACAGAAACCTGCTGCGCAAAGACTTCATGGAACGCCAGATCCGATTGTCGGTCGAGGACCGGACCTTGAACCTGCACGTGGCCCTGAACATGCTTCGTGATGATCGCGGCAGATATCTGGGGCTCGTGGCAGTTTTCGAGGATCTGACCGAGATGGAGCGTGCCCAGAGGATGGCCGCTTGGCGGGAGGTGGCCAGACGTATTGCCCATGAGGTCAAGAATCCACTTACTCCGATCCAGCTATCGGCTCAGCGGCTAAGGAAAAAATATGGGGAGAAGGTGGGTCGCGAGGACGGCAAAGTATTCGAAGACTGTACCAACATGATTATAAACCAGGTCGAGGAACTTAAAAGGTTGGTAAACGAATTCTCAAGTTTCGCCCGCATGCCCGCCTCCAAGCCGAGCCCCAACGACATTAAGCGAGTCATTGAAGAGTCCGTCAGCCTTTACAAAGAAGCTCGCCGAGACCTGAAGATCGTCTGCAACAATTCGAACGAGATCCCCCACGTTAATGTGGATCGCGAGCAGATGAAGCGAGTGATGATCAATCTCTTGGACAATGCCATCGAAGCGACCGACGGGCAGGGCGAAGTCGTCATCGACCTGACCTATGACAAACAGAAACATCAGGCCCGTATCGAGGTTGCCGATAATGGAAGAGGTATTCCTCCTGACCACAAGATGAGGCTCTTTGAGCCCTATTTCTCAACGAAGAAGTCGGGTACCGGCTTGGGGTTGGCCATCGTGAATACCATCATCAGCGAGCACCGGGGCTCTATCCGCGTCCAGGACAATCAGCCCCGGGGGACCCGGTTTATCATCGAGCTGCCCGTTAAACTCTGATGGCCCCGGAAGTAGACGTTGAAAAACATAGCCCGGCATACCTCAGAACATCACCTGAGTCCATGACCATGACAGAGGGGAACCGGACGAATTACGCGTGACGTGTGCGGAAAAGCTCAGATGACAGTTCGCAAGAAGGCCTCGACATGGATACGTCCCGTCTTGGCCCCCTTTTCCGTCTTGTATGGCGCCGGTGTTTTTCTGCGACTTTCGGCCTTCCGCCGCCTCCCGAAGGCCTCCCTTCCAGGATTCGTGGTAAGCATCGGAAATCTGACGGTTGGTGGAACCGGCAAGACACCAGCTACGTGCCTGATTGCAGAATGGGGTCTTCGCGAGGGGTATCGCGTGGCGGTCCTTTCGAGAGGGTACCGGGGACGTTACCAGGAGAAAGTTGTGGTGGTTTCCGATGGCAACCGGGTTATGGCTGGACCGTTAGAGGCCGGTGACGAACCTTACCTGATAGCCAAAAGACTCCCTGGGGTGCCGGTGCTCGTGTCGAAAAGACGGCAGCTCGCCGGGACGGAAGCCCACGCGCGGTTCGGGACCGACTTTTTTGTGTTGGACGACGGCTTTCAGCACTTGGGCCTTGCAAGAGACCTCAATCTCGTTTTGATCGATGCCGCCAATCCCTTTGGTAACGGTCACCTTTTACCTTGGGGCCCCCTGAGAGAACCCGTGCGACAGCTGGAGAGGGCGGATGCATTTATCATTACGCGTTGTCAGGACGCAGGGGCACGGTCTGATTTGGGTGTCCGTTTGGGCCGGCAGTTTCCTTCCAAGGCGCTCTTCTATGGTATGCACGTCCCGACTGAACTTGTCTTTCCCTATAAGACGGAAACGCAGGCCCCCGAATTCCTGAAAGGGAAACGAACGGTTGCGTTTGCCGCCATCGGTCAGCCAACCGCCTTCAGGGATACCCTCCTCAGTCTGGGCGTGGAGCTCCCCCTTTTCAGGGAATTCAGGGATCACCACCGCTTCAGGCGGCAGGAGGTCCAGGCCCTGATCCGTGAAAGAGAGCGACTCGGGGGTGACTATCTCATTACGACGGAAAAGGATTGGGTGCGGCTGGAGAATCTCGGGCTTCATGATCCTCAGTTGGCCTATCTCCGTATCAATTTTTCGCTTCGATCAGGTGATGACACGTTTTTTGGGATGATCAGAGAACGGATCGCGCAACCGGGGAGCGCTTGAGCGATCAGAGAGGGGAGTGTGCATGAAGCGGCCTGCTGTTTTCTTAGACCGCGACGGAACGATCAATGAACAAATGGGGTATATCAATCACCTCAGCCGATTTGCCATCCTTCCAGGCGTAGCCGAGGCGATTCGGCTCTTGAACGAAAATGGTATCCTCGTCATCGTCGTGTCAAATCAGTCAGGCGTGGCGCGCGGGTACTTCCCGATCGCTCTCGTACATGACGTCCACGAGCATTTGAGGGAAGCACTTCAGAGGGAGCAGGCGGTGATCGATCGAATCCTCTTTTGCCCTCACTACCACCGTGGCAGCGTCCCGGACTACACCCGTGATTGTGAATGTCGCAAACCTAAGACCGGCCTCATCGATGAGGCGTGCGCGGAGTTTGACATAGACCTGCCCAAGTCCTATGTGATTGGGGATCGCTACACGGACATCGAACTCGCACATCGTGCAGGTCTGAAAGGGATCATGGTGATGACGGGCTACGGAATGGGTGACATTGAATACGTCTTGCCACAGTTAGCCAGAGGTCCGGATCATATCGCACGCGATCTCTTAGATGCCGTCCATTGGCTCCTGAAGAATGAAAAAAGTGCTCGATAAGGCCTGCTCGCGACGTACGCATGTTGCGCCCCGCCTCTTACTTTGACATAATAATAGAAAGCAGTCACTGCGTGAAACGAAGATGGCAAGTTGTCTGATCAATGGGTTTGTTTGAATCCCTGTTATAAACGCGGCGATCAAGAACGTCATTCCGCCCCGAGGCGAAGCGGAGAGCCCGAATCCGGAGAAGTCGTTGGAATGCCTGGATGCCTGGGCCTGTCCCGGCCTAGATTTGGGGTTCGCCGGAAAGACATGGTTATGAGAAGCTTTTCTTCTATTTGCCTGCCGGATCCGTGATAAGAATCATTGGAGTGGTTTTCTTTCGATGGGAGCGAAGCGATGGCGATAAGCAAAGAGTTGTTGGAGATCCTGGCGTGCCCGAAATGCAAAGGCGACATCTACCTTACAGAAGCCGGAGACGGACTTATATGTGACACGTGTAAGCTCCTGTACGAAATCAAGGACGACATCCCCATTATGCTGATCGATGAGGCTAAGCCCATCGAGGACTGACCAATAGCCCCGGAACCGCTCTAAGAGCATGGATTTTCTCTCCGAAATCACCCACATCGTCGGAGCCGATCGCGTATTTTCGGAACACATTGAGTGCCTCTGCTACTCCAGGGATATGTCCGTCCATCAAGGGATCCCGGATGTGGTTGTATTGCCGGCCGCGACCGAAGAGATCGCTGCGATTATGGCGGTGGCGCATAGGACGAAGACTCCTGTGACGGCGCGGGGTGCCGGCACGAGTGTTACCGGCGCCGTCTTGCCGGTGCGGGGCGGACTCTTGCTGGATCTCCACCGCATGAACCGGATTCTGGAGATCAATCCCCAAGATTTCTACGTCCGCCTTGAACCCGGGGTCGTCTGCCGGCAGCTCAACCAGATCTTAGCCAAAGATCGGCTCATGTTTCCCCCCAATCCGGGCAGTGAGGCCATTGCGACTGTAGGCGGGATGGTCGCGACCAATGCAAGCGGGCATCGCGCCTTCAAATACGGTACCACCCGCGATTACGTCAAGGGCCTGAAGGTCGTCCTCGCGGATGGGACCATCATCGAGACGGGTACCACCGCACCGAAAACATCTCTAGGCTATGATTTAACGCACCTATTTTCCGCGTCGGAGGGCACCCTCGGCATCATGACGGAGATAACCGTTAGGATCGAACCCCAACCAGCTTATGGGGCACTCGCTTTGGCCTTATTCGGTGACCTTAATTCGGCTGGCGACGCGGTCGCCGAAATTTGCATGGCGGGGATCAAACTCGCGGCCTGCGAGATCATGGATCGCTATAGCCTCCAGATCGTGCAGGATGCCTTGAGTCGGGACCTGAGCCACATCGAAGCCCTTCTGGTTATGGAGACCGATGGGGACAAGGCTGCGGTCATCGATGACATGAATAGGAGTGAGGAGATCTGTCGGAAACACGGGGTATGGAAGTTTGAATGGACCGATGATCCGATTCGCCGAGAAGAACTGATGATGGCCCGGGGTCGTCTTGTCCCAACCCTCTCACGGATCAAGCCGGGCTACCGCCTGGTCCCGATTGCCGACGACTTCGGCGTGCCGCCGTCCAAGATCCCTGAGACCATCCGGCGTGCACAGGCCATCTCCAAGAAGCACAATGTGCTTATAACGACGTTTGGACACGTGGGTGACGGCAATGTTCACACGACCTTTGTGGCCGATGTGCGCAGCCGCGATGACTGGAATCGCCTGAGGGCCGCGGCGGAGGACCTCGTCTCAACGGCGATCGAAATGAAGGGAACCCTCAGTGCCGAGCACGGGACAGGTTTAACGCGCGCGCCCCATATCGAGCAGCAACTCGGCCCGGCCATGGACGTTATGCGTAAGTTGAAGCAGGCCCTCGATCCCGAAAACATCCTCAATCCAGGAAAGATGGGGCTCGAAGGGGCCAAGTCTGATATCTATGACCACTTTGCCTTTCAACCCCTGATCGAGAATCCAGAGGGAGTGAACTCCCTTGGGAGAGATGTGGACAACGAAGCCCTGGCATGCATTCATTGTGGTTTTTGTCGATTGGGATGTCCCACCTTTGCCGCATCCCATCGGGAATCGAGAAACGCGCGCGGCAGAAATGCAC
>CAZAGT010000185.1:0-9773 GCA_964484515.1 uncultured Desulfobacteraceae bacterium
CAGGCTGGGGCCTCTGCGCGTGATGACCCCGGCGGAGCGGGAGCTGAGGGCTGACCTGGAACCCCTATTTCGGAACGGGGATCTCATCGAAATCCCCCATGAGGGATGGCTCACCAGCGCCGAGCTATTTGAGGCGAGCACAAGGAAAGGGCCGCCCTGGCGAATGGACGGATTCTACCGGTTGGCGCGTCGCGAAACAGCGATATTGATGGAAGAGGGGAAGCCTCAAGGGGGAAAGTTGAGCTATGATGTGGAGAATCGACTCCCCTGGAAGGGCGAGCCGCCTGCGCCCGAACCGCCCGTCTTCCCTGTCGATTCCATCAAGGCCGAGGTCGGTAGGCTTATAGAAAGTCATTTTTCGCACCATCCGGGCAAATTGAACCTGAAGGCTTTGCCGTCCACCGCAAAGGACGCTGAAAAGCTTTGGACGTGGGCCAAACAGGAATGCCTGCCCGTGTTCGGGCCTTACGAAGACGCGATGTCGATTTATTCCCACGGCCTGTTCCATACCCGGATTTCAGCGCTCTTGAACATCCACCGGCTCCTGCCGGCGCGAGTGGTCAACGACGCCACCAGAATGAAGCTTCCTCTGCCAAGCAAAGAAGGTTTTGTCAGACAGGTCCTCGGGTGGCGTGAGTTTGTCCATCACGTTCACCGAGACACTGACGGATTTCGAAAGCTCCCCGGCGGCAGTCCCGCCATTAACAAAGGAGCGGGAGACGGTGGGTACAGGCGCTGGGCGGGTAAGGTCTGGAAACAGAAGCAAACCAAGTCGGACCCTGACGGCGGCGCGCTGCCTTGTGCGTTGACCTGTGAAACGCCACTGGCACCGGCCTTTTGGGGCACGCGGACGGGACTCAACTGCCTTGATCACGTGGTTTCCACGGTCTGGCTTGAGGGTTACAGTCATCACATCACGAGACTCATGATTCTGGCCAATATTGCGACGCTGCTTGACATATCGCCCCGTGAATTGACCGACTGGTTTTGGGTAGCCTATGCGGACGCCTATGACTGGGTCGTGGAGCCGAACGTCCTCGGCATGGGGACCTACGCGCTCGGCGATCTGATGACGACCAAGCCTTATGTCTCCGGGGCCGCCTATATCTCGCGAATGAGTGACTATTGCGACGAATGCACCTTTAATCCCAAAGACAACTGTCCGATCACGAACCTCTATTGGGCATTCCTGGGCAGGCATGAAGCCAAGTTAAAGCATAACCCGCGCTTAAGACTGCCACTCGCCTCCCTCCGCAAGCGGGCCCCTTTGCAACGCCGAAAAGATCGATCTGTGTTTGAGATCGTACGAGACAGACTGGTCGCCGCTGAGGAGATCAGTCCAGCGAGTTTTTCCTAGCGCCCCCATCTGAGTCCAAAAACGGCTCATCTCGCCAGACCTTAGACGCCCTTCAGGTATTCTCGGATCATCAATGCAGCACTGCTCCCTTCACCAGCGGCGCTGACGACCTGTTTCGTGCTCGTGTCACGTACGTCGCCGGCCGCGAAGATCCCGGGCACACTCGTCTCCAACAGAAGGGGATCACGATCTTCGAATCCGGTGGGGCGTTCCTTCTGGTGCATCAGGGCATGCCCCGTGATCACAAATCCCCACCTGTCCAAGCGGACTCCGCTCCCTTCGAGGTAGGCCGTGTTCGGCAACAATCCAATGAAGATGAAGGCGCCGTCAATCGGCATCACCTCGCTGGTCCCGGTCTGCGAGTTCTTGACCTTCAATTCCTTTAGTTTTGAATCCTTGCCGATGAATTCCTCGACCTCCGTGTGCCAGCGGACATCGATTTTGGCGTTACTCAGCACGCTTTCCTGGATGATCTGGGAGGCCTTGAATGCACCCTTGCGAACGAGGATGGTGACGTGATCCGCAAATTTGGTGAGGAGCAGGCTCTCTTCGGCCGCACTATTGCCTCCGCCCACGACGGCGATGCGCTTGCCTTTGTAGAAGGGGCCGTCACAGGTCGCGCAGAAGTGAACGCCGGCTCCGAGGTAGTCATCCTCACCAGGCACGTTCAACCTCTTGTAGCGGCTGCCGGTGGTGATGAGTACGGCAGAGCTGCTGTATTGACTGCCGTCAACCGTTTTCACGCAGTGGTAGTTATCGTGGGTCGTGATCTCCTTTACCTCCTGGGCCTCCAGGAGTTCGACGCCGAACCGTTCCGCCTGTTGGCGCAGCCGCTGTGAAAAATCAATCCCGGCGACACCATCTGGAAAACCAGGCATATTATCCAGTTTTTCGGTGCCTGCGGCTTGGCCGCCGAACGCGGCGCGTTCGATGACGAGCGTATCGATGGCCTCGCGAGCCGTGTAAATCGCCGCTGTGAGGCCTGCCGGGCCGCCTCCAAGAACGATCACGTCGTAATGGCTTCGGGACGCCTTCGTCTTTAAACCTAATTTGTCAGCCAGTTCAGCGTTCGTGGGCTCAACCAGAAAGGATCCATCGGCGAAGGTGATGGTCGGGATGATACGCTTGCCATCGTTCTTTTCGATTACGAATTGCTCTGCCTCCTTGTCCTGTTCGATGTCTACCCAGACATACGGAATTTGGTGTTCACCGAGAAACTGTTTGCTGCGGCGGCAGTCCGGGCACCAGTGTGCCCCGTAAACGGTGATTTCCGCTTGTGCCATAAGTAGTCTCCTTTTCAATTATCGATCCGGCAACGTCATTGTCATTCCGGCCGGAGCGAAGCCAAGAGCCGGAATCCAGGCCCAACGTTGGATGCCGGATCAAGTCCGGTATGACAGGGTTCGCCCGTTGAGTTGCCGCTTCGGTAACACGATTTCCAGGTTTTCCGGCATTCTTTCGGTGTTCAATCCATCTTGGCCGGAGTCCTCACATCCACGTATGTCCGTAACGCCCGAATCTGGTGCATTCAGGCGTATCATTCTTTGCGAGCCTCAAAAAATTTGACCGTCTAATAAGTAAGCTATATATTGTTAAACTTTACAATTCAAAGTGAGATTTCAATATGTCGGCTGAAAAAGGCATCATCGCGCTTATGGGGTCGGGTGAGTTGACCGCCACGATGGTTGAGGTTCACAAGGAACTCCTTGCGCATGGAGCCGTCTCCCCGCAGGCCGTCTTCCTCGACACTCCAGCCGGCTTTCAACTCAATGTGGATCAGTTGTCGGAAAGGGCTGTGGATTATTTCCGCAGCCATGTCCGGCAAGACCTCTCCGTAGCCTCCTTTAAGTCAAGCGAATTCGCGACACCTTACGAGGCGGAGCAGGCCTTTCAGAGGCTGCGTCAGGCGGACTATGTTCTCATCGGTCCCGGGAGTCCTACCTACGCTCTCCGTCAATGGCGGCAGTCGCCCATCCCTGATATCCTGATTGATCGGATCGAGACCGGAGGGTGCCTGGTGGCGGCCAGCGCGGCCGCGCTCACGGTGGGGCGCTTCACGTTGCCGGTCTACGAGATCTACAAGGTGGGTCAGGATATTCATTGGGTGGAAGGAATGGATATCCTGGAACACTTCGGGTTTAACCTGGTCGTGGTGCCCCATTGGAACAACGCGGAGGGAGGCAATCATGATACTCGTTTTTGTTATATGGGGGCACCTCGTTTCAAGCAGTTGGAGGCCCTGCTGCCGGAAGACACCGGCATTTTTGGTCTTGACGAACACACGGCCTGCCTGATCGATTTTGAGAAGCAGGAAGCGGAGATCAGGGGAATCGGCTCCGCGACGCTTCGCCTGCGTGACGCGGAGATCCGTTTTGAGAAAGGCGACCGATTTCCCATCGAGGTCCTCCGGGGAGGGGAGGTCGAGAAGGACTGGCAACAGGTCGCCGCAGAAGAAGCGTCTATATCCTCTGTTTCGAAAACAAAAGGGAGTTCCTTTTGGGAAAAGGTCCACGCTGTTGAAGCCACATTTCGGGAGGGTCTGGAAAATCACGAACCAAGAGAGACCACGAACGCCCTGCTGGAGCTGGATCGCATGATTTGGGCGGCTCAGGAAGACCTGGAAAACAGTGAGTACATCTCCCAAGCGCGGGATATCTTGCGCGAGCTGATCGTCGCGTTGGGGACGAAACTCGAAATATCACCGCGAGACAGGCAGGAATGCCTTGCTCCGTTGGTGCAGGAGCTCCTGGATTTGAGAGAGGCCTTCAGGGGGGCGAAACAATGGAAGGACGCTGATGCGATTCGCGAAACTCTCACGCGGGCAAGTATCGTGGTGGAAGACACTAAGGAAGGTCCAATATGGCGCTTCGAGTAAAGGATCAGGGTAGAAGTGGAGAGCAATAATGATCGCCCATCCCCCCACCATCGTTCTCTTCGTAATCGATGAAGGGGTATCGTCTCTAAAATCCCTTTGCTCGTACTTGAGATCGATTCCCCACCTTCAACTCGTCGTCGAACCTCAATTGCCGCATGACTTAAGCCCTTACGATGTCATCGTGACATCAGAGACGGCAGCATACGCAGACAACCACGATCACCTGCGGCAATTCGTTCAGCAAGGAGGCGGTTGGGTCGGGCTCGTTCACCTTTCAGAGGGGCCTCTGCCAGAGCTGTTCGGTGTTCAACCGTCTCCTGTGGGGCCGGCGGCCGAGCTGCGTGTGATCTTTCAAAACTCGAGTCACACGATGGCCAAACGCCTCCCGGACGCGGTTTATTTGAACGGTCGCTACCAATGTCTGGAACAAACGGCAGAGGACACAGAGGTCGTGCTCTACGCTGATTGGCGCTACCAGCACAGCCCCGTCCTCGTTTGTCGGAGGATAGGTGAGGGCAGCGCGGTTTGCACCACGCTCCAAGCCTACGATAATTCGGTTTTGCAGCAGATTCTTTACCGCATCATTCGCGGAACAGCCAATCAACCGGAAACCAATCGGAGCTTGGGAGTTGCCATCCTCGGTTACTCGCCTTTCGTGGGCCAAGACCATTGTGCCGGGGTGGAGGCGACAGACGGTTTGGATCTTCGTGCGGCCTGTGACGTGAGCCCGGAGCGGTTGAAACAGGCCCAGAGGGACTTTCCGACATTGAGAGTCCTTGAGTCGGCGGATGACCTCGCAGACGCCCCTGATATTGATGTGGTCATCATCGCCACCCCACCGAATACCCATGCGAAGTTGGCCATCCGGATGATGGCGAGCGGCAAACACGTGCTCTGCGAAAAACCTTTGGCCCTGAGCCTGAAAGACGTTGAGTCGATGGTCACAATGGCCGATGAACAGCAGGTCCATCTGAGTTGCCATCAAAACCGGCGGTGGGACGTGGATTACCTGGCGATCAAACAGGCCCTGAAGGAGGGGCTTATCGGCGAACTCTTCTATATGGAGACATTTGTTGGCGGTTTTGCCCACCCTTGCGGTTACTGGCATTCACATGAGGCCGTCTCGGGCGGTACGACCTTCGATTGGGGTGGGCATTATCTCGATTGGATGGTGAGCCTCATCCCCGAACCGGTGACCCAAGTCATCGGCACACGCCACAAACGTGTTTGGCATGACGTCACTAACGCCGATCAGGAGCGTATCCAAATCCGATTCAAAGGGGGGCAAGAGGCTGAATTCACGCATTCCGACATCGCTGCGGCCCGCAAGCCGAAGTGGTATCTTCTGGGTACCGGGGGTGCCATCGTGGGGAATTGGCGGGATGTTACCGAATACGAGATCGACCCGGTCCTGTACTTCCACCGCCACGACATCCCCCCTACGGAAATGGTGCCGGATCTGACCTTACACCGCAGGCACCCGTCGGGACAGATCGTGGCTCAAAAGCTGGCGCTGCCGGAACGACAACATCATTTGCTCTACCGGAATTTGGCTGATCATTTGCTCACCGGGGAGCCGATCGAGGCCCCACTTGAACAGTCGGTGCTGGTGGTTGCGATCCTCGAAGCGGCCGCAAGGTCCGCGGAGAGGGGAAGCAGTGTGGAGACCCTGAATGTCTGAGAGAGTGAAGTGGGGCGTGATGGGCAATGCCACTATCGCTCGCATGTGTGTAATCCCGGCAATCCAGAAATCCCGCAACGGCAAGGTTCACGCACTCGCAACGAGTTCCGTCGAGCGTGCCCAGGAGGTGGCTGCTGATAACGAGATCCCGCATCTCTATGAGGGTTATGAGGCATTGATCGACGATCCCAAGATTGAGGCGCTCTATGTTCCGCTGCCCAATCACTTGCATCATGGTTGGACGATCAAGGCCCTCCAGGCTGGCAAACACGTTCTGTGCGAAAAACCCTTGGCCTGCAACGCGGCCGAAGCTCAAGAGATGGCGGATGCGGCCGAAGATGCGGGGCGATTGCTGATGGAGGCCTTTATGTATCGCTTCCATCCCCGCACGCAGCGTATCAAGCAGCTGATTGCCGAGGGGTCGATTGGGGCACCTTGCCTGCTCCGATCTGCCTTCTGCTATCACATTGGAGATGACCTGCTGGAGAACACCTCTTGCGCGCGCCTGAAGCCGGAGATGGGCGGGGGCGCCCTACTGGATGTCGGGTGTTACAGCGTCAGCCTGAGCCGTTGGCTGTTGGGTGCGGAGCCGACTCAAATCCAGGGGCAGGCCATTTATCATTCCTGCGGTGTTGATGTCCATTACGTGGGGTCGTTGCGTTTTCAGGACAACGCCCTAGCGACGCTGGAAGCGAGCTTTATATCAGCGCTGCAGCAGACGTACAGCGTGATCGGCAGCGAGGGAGCGATCGAGCTGCCCCACGATGCATTCATCCCTTGGGAGAAAGATGCTATTTTCACGTTACGCCACCAGGATGAGGAAGAGGGCAGGGAACACGTAACCGGCGGCGCTGATGAGTATCAACTCATGGTCGAGCACTTCGCCGACGCGGTCTTGGGCAGGGAGGAGCTGGCCTTCAAGCCCGATGATAGTGTCCAAAACATGCGCGTGCTTGACGCCCTCGCTGAATCCGCGCGATCGAGCTCCCTCATTAGGATGCCCACTGCCTGTTGAAGACTATTTCGTTATCGAACCGGAGAGGTAGATAGAAACTGTGGAAAAAGAACAACTGACTATTGCTATGATCAGCGTACATTCGAGCCCGATTGGTGAACTTGGAACGAAAGATACCGGCGGCATGAGTGTCTACATCCGCGAACTCGCACGTGAACTGGGAAGCCGCGGTCATAGCATTGATATTTACACGCGACGACTGAGCTCAGGCAGAAACGGTCGCGAGCTTACCCTGTCGGATAACGTGCGCCTCATCAATCTCCCGATCGGGAACAATGGGCACCTGCAGAGATTCGAGCTCTATCCGCACCTCGTCGACTATTTTCGCGAACTGGAAGCGTTTCGACGGCGGGAAAACCTACACTACGACCTCATTCACAGTCATTACTGGCTGTCCGGGCGCGTAGGGGAATGGGCCCAAGATCGCTGGGATGTCCCGCATATCCTCAAATATCACACGATTGCCGCGGTCAAGAACAACACACCCGAGTCGGAGAAGGAGCCGGAGCTTCGTGTTGCGACGGAGAAACATCTCGCCAAGGCCTGTCAGCGTATCCTGGCCGCTACAGAAACAGAGAAGGAACAACTGACGCGATACTACGGGGTTCGTTCCGATGCCATCGGCGTGGTTCCTTGCGGAGTCGACCTGGATCTATTCCACCCCATGGACAAGTCGGAGGCAAGGCGACGGTTGGGCCTCGCTGAGGATGACTCCATAGTCCTTTACGTGGGACGCTTTGCACCGCTCAAGGGCCTCCATCGGCTGCTTGAAGCCTTGACCCACCTCAAGCACCATAAACGGCTCCGCCTCGTGATCGTTGGCGGTGACGGCGAACAGGCGGCCGAATCGCGCCGTCTGCTTGATCTTTCCGACGAGTGGGGAATCCGGGATCGAGTTCGTTTGGCAGGCCGGATCGAGCAAAAGAACCTGCCCCGATATTACAGCGCTGCGGATCTCCTTGTCGTGCCTTCTCACTATGAAAGCTTTGGCCTCGTTGCGCTCGAATCATTGGCTTGCGGCACACCGGTGGTTGCCACCCCCGTGGGTGCCATGAAAAGTATCTTGCGGGAGGGTGAAACCGGTAGTGTGGTTCATAACGTTTCGGCCCGGTCACTCGCCAACGCTATTGAAAGGTTCCTCAGAGAAGGACCAGCGCTCTCCACCGCGGCCATTAGAGAATCCATTCTTCAGTACGGTTGGTCTGAAGTCGCTTCAGCGACCATCGACGAGTACACCGTTGCCCTGAGGGACCATTCCATCGAATCGTTTCCGCTCGACAGGGGCGTGGCTTCTCTTGCCTAAGCGGCATCAAAGGCGCTGCCGTCAGATTATGTTGATCATGCGGGACATGACATCCGAAAAGGGTGGCGTGTCCTTTTTTTATGTAGTTGAAAGTCTTGAGGATTCATGAATACAGGATCTACGGGTCTAATACTTGAAGGTGGCGCCATGCGGGGGGTCTACACCGCCGGTGTGCTTAGATTCTTCATGGATAAGGAGCTCACCTTCCCGTACGTTATTGGAGTTTCTATTGGTGCCTGTAATGCCGCCAACTACGTAGCACGCCAGCCGGAGCGAAACCGGATTGTGAACATTCGTTATGTCAATGATGCCAGGTTCATAAGCCATCTCAGACTCCTGTTCAAGGGTGAGCTCTTCGGGATGCAATTCATCTTTGACACCATCCCCCATGAGTTGGTGCCGTTTGACTTCGAAACATTCATGGGGAGTCAGCAGCGTTGTATTACGACGGTAACCGATTGTATGAGCGGGGAGGCTATCTATTACGAAAAGGAAGCGCTCGGGGAGGATTTTTTGAAGGTCCTCCAAGCAGGATGCAGCCTGCCCTTGATTCAAAAGCCGGTCGAATATGCTGGAAGGACATTGATGGATGGGGGCATAGCGGATTCCGTGCCGATTCAAAAGAGCATGGCTGACGGCAACCAACGGCATGTCCTGGTACTGACGCAACCGAAGGGCTTCCGCAAAAAGCAATCAGGGCTGAGATGGGTGCTCTGTCTCATGTATAGGCGATACCCGGGCCTTTGTCAGGCTTACACTACCCGCCATATCCGGTATAACGCCACAATGGATCTGATTGATCAACTCGAAACTGAAAGGCGTGTTTTTATCATTCGTCCGTCGCAACAGGTCGTCATTCATCGAGCAGAGCGAAACAAGGACAGATTGTATGCCCTCTATGATCAAGGCTACGCGGATGGACAAACCCGCTATGGAGAGCTCTGTTCGTATTTGAAGGTCGACGCGACTTGATTCATACACTTTTGGTTCGAGTCTTGTGGCATGATGGCTACGCGCTCTATTTCGGTTTTAACGTTCGACCTCGTGCCTCGTACTTCGCGCCTTTCGAGCACGTCGCAGTAATGGAGCGTGAGCATGATCCTGATAATATCGAGACCGATGGACGTTCTCCGATAGGGTCAAGAGCAATCGTTCAACTCCGATTATTTTCACCTGTTCCCTAAGCACTCCGGCCACAGTATGTAGGCGTCAGCCCTCTGACACTCACCGGCTTCGAATGAGCCCTTCAATTTCCTCTCCGAGTGACTCAATCCGGCATACTAGTATAACATAGCGTAATTATATGCAAAAGAGAGTTCGGCATAGTTTTTGCCTTTCCCATAGATGGCGAGTTGTCTCCAGCCTTTGAGGGGAAACTGACCAGGCCCGGCGGACTTGCGACTGCCAGCCTACAGGATATAGCGAGGCTGTCGAAAAACCAATTTCTTTGAGGCTGATGGAAAATGTCCAGATGCAAGGCTTCCGAGATCCCGAGGAATGAGGCGTACATAGAAGTACGCCGCAATGACGAGGGATGAGGGT
>CAZAGT010000186.1:0-9673 GCA_964484515.1 uncultured Desulfobacteraceae bacterium
CGATGGTACTTCAATGTATGGTGCTCTCGATATCAACCTATTGACCCACAAATTCCTGTGAGGAGCCTCTTTAGTTTCGCGTCGCTCGGCTCAGTCTCCACCCCTTCGGGGCGGGTCCCCGGATTCTTCCCGCTCGAAGAGAGCCGGATGGACATTTTTCATCAGCCTCAGAGAAGCCGCTTTTCGACGGCTTCGCTACTCCCAGTACCCGGGGATGTCAACCCCGCACCGGGGACAACGGCTATCCCTGATTCTGTTGGCTCGGACCGCAAAGCCGAATCGATCGATGAGTAGTTCACCGCATTCATGACAAAAGGTCTTTTCTCCTTCATCCCCAGGCAGATTGCCGGAATACACGTACTTCAACCCCGCTTCGCGGCCGATCTCTTTGGCCTTTCGGATGACCTCGGGGGGGGTCGGAGGAGCATCCGTGAGGCGATAGGTGGGATGAAAGCGACTGACATGCCACGGCGTACTGGGATCGAGATCGGCGATAAATCCTGAGAGCTCTCGAAGTTCTTCCGGTGAGTCGTTTTGTCCCGGGATGACCAGCGTGGTCACCTCAAGCCAGATGCCCATCCTCTTCATCGTCCGAAGGGTCTCAAGGACCGGCTCAAGCCTGGCACCGCATTGAGAACGGTAAAAGTCGTCACGAAACGACTTGAGGTCTACATTGGCGGCATGCAGATTGGGATGAATCTCCCGGAGGCACTCCTCGGTCATGTATCCATTGGAGACGAACACATTCTTGAGTCCCTTTGATACGGCCAGACGTGCGGTGTCCAAGGCTAGCTCGAAGTAAATGGTGGGCTCGGTGTACGTATAGGAGATGGTCAGGCACCCTCTGGTTAACGCCTTGGCCACGATCGCCGCAGGTGCGATTTCAACGCCTGAAATCTGTTGGAGGTCGGATGGCATCTGCGAAATGTCGGCATTTTGGCAAAAGCGGCATTTGAAATTGCATCCCGCCGTGGCAATGGAAAAGGAAGGACTGTTCGGCAGGAAATGGAAGAGCGGTTTTTTTTCGATCGGGTCCACGTGTTGGGCAATAACCTTCCCGTAGACAAGACTGAGGAGCGTCCCGTTTCGATTCTCGCGTACGCCGCAAATCCCTTTGGCACCGTCTTTGATGAGGCATCGATGATGGCACAGGAAGCAACGAACCCGGTTCGTATCTTCCCTTGCATACAAGTAGGCCTCTTTCATGTCCTCAACCTCTCTTTGCGGAGTCTATGGATCCCCGCGTAAATCCGTCGGCCGTCGACTGTTTGGTCTTTTCGAGTCCGAGCTTCAGGGAAAGGTTTTCCGTTTTCAGGGAGTAGACAATATCAATTTGAAGCCCCAACAGCGGTCCGATGGGCCACCGACCCAAATTCCATGGACTCCCAGCGATGCTGTCGTCCCTGCAGATCAAAGGGGGGTAAAGATGGGATGAACGCCAAGCCAGGGGAACCGGGCCAAAGGCCGCCTGAATGTATGATTTGAGCTGCCAGAGATGATAGAAACGGACGTGCGTTAGGAGGGACTCACGAAAGAGGCCTTGCAGTTTGCTCCGCAGGCAAAGCCAGGAAAGGCTGTTCATGACGCCGATGAAGATCCTGCGATGGGTGACCCTACCGGCTTCTCGAAGGGCCTGGAGAGGGTCATCGAGGAACTCAAGCGTATTAATCATGATGGCCAGATCGAATTCGTTGTCCTCAAAAGGGAGATCCTCGGCCTTGCCCTTATGGAGCGAACATTGATGCCCGAGACGCTCTTTGGCCCGGCTAAGCATATAAGGAGAGGCGTCGACGCCACTGATGTCGAGCCCTAACTGGTTGAGGAAGAGGAGGTGATCGCCGAAGCCGCAGCCGATGTCCAGGACTCTTTCTCCCGGCTGAGGGTCTAGGAGTCCCTTAAGGAGCACTTCGACAGACTTTTCCATGTCCCTTCCTTGCGGAGATTGGGACCAAGCGCTATAGAGCTGTGCGGAACGGATATCGAAAATGAGCCCCATGACACGATCCCAGGATGCTGGCTGGACCCTCTTCGATTCGGGCGCCGGGTGCGCCATGGGGTAAGCAAGGCCCTAGCGGCATCTCTCAAAGTTGAAAACCCACAAGGAATTCCGCTCGGATCCCATGTGAAATTGGATCCTTGGGGTCCACGGCTGCGGGGGCGAACTCGGCAAAAGGTATCTAATCCGGCCGGGGATGTCAACGGAGGGGAGCGTCGGCAGGATTCACTCCCGATCAAGCATTGAGAAGCTATTCTGCAAAGGTGTTCTGTGATATGAAACAGTACCGTCCATTTCCAGAATGGAGGCCGTCGGAAAGGCTCATCTGGTGCGTTACCCTCATCCCTCGTCACTGCGGCGTACTTCTATGTACGCCTCATTCCTCGGGATTTCTTTACCTGCGCTTCGCTCCGGCTCAGTCCCCACCCCTTCGGGGCGGGTCCCCGGTTTCGGAAGCCTTCCATTTGGGCATTTTCCATCAGCCTCTGAAGATTTGGTTTTTCGACAGCTTTGCTAAATCTGCTTATCAGGTCAACACCTATTGCAGGAATTCAAGGCGGAAACACGGTATCCTTAATCCCGGAAGGCCAGACTGTTGTGAACCGTATCTGACGTTCCCATTTGCTGAGCAGTGAAGGAGATGAGCAGAAGATCCGATCATTCGATCAGGGGCGTCCTCTTTGACCTCGACGGCACGTTGACCTATCCGGGCGCACTCGATTTTCCCGCTATCAAGAAGGAAATGGAATGCCCGGGGGATATGCCGATTCTCGAGTTTCTGGAGACACTGCCGCCGAACCGACGCGCGCGTCTGCTGGAGATCTTAGAGTCGAAGGAGGAAGAGGCGGCTGAACGATCCCTTTCCAACGAAGGCGCTGAGCGATGCCTGGCTACCCTCAAGCGCGAAGGTCTCATGCTTGGAATTATCACGCGAAATAGCTTGAGATCAGTGAATCGAGTCCTCAGCAGGTTTGAGGCCGTCTCCCCAAGTGATTTTGCCGTCGTCATCACTAGGGATAACGCCTTTCCGAAACCGCATCCGGCGGGAGTGCTTGAGGCTGCGAGGCGATTGAATATAGCACCCCAAGAGCTCATGGTGGTAGGCGACTTTCGATTTGACGTGATCGCGGGCAAGAGAGCCGGGGCCATTACCGTCCTGCTGACCAATAACGGTCGATCGGCCATGGAACCGGGAGATCCGGAACCGGATCATATCGTGAGTCGGTTGGACGAGATCCTCAAGATCGTACTCTAAACCTATCCGCCCGCTGCACCAAGGAAACGGGGAAAACTGGCGTGAACCCCACAACGTTAGGCGATTCAATCGGCTCGCACAATTACGGTCTGGCCGGGAAAAATCGTGCTTCGGGGCGTCAAACAGTTGATTTTTAGAAATTCAGCAAGGTTCATCTGGTGGCGCTTAGCAATCAGGTAGGGCGAGTCCCCCTTTCTCACCCTGTAGGCCTTGGTCTGCGCGGGACGGTACGAAGCTAGTTGAACTGGTATTCGGAGGGTCTGCCCGATTTGCAGGGTCGAGCTTTGCAGCTGGTTGAAGGATCGAATGGCCTTGGTCGTCGTTCCGTATCGATTGGCAATCTTCCACAGCGAATCACCTTTTCGCACGACATACAGAGACACTTTCTTCCTTGACTGGCGGGCAGAAGAGACGGTCACCTCAGGGCTGGAGGTGGCCCCGGCCTTGGTTGGAATCTTGAGTTTCCATCCCACCCTCACGTAGTTCCGCCGCTTGAGATTGTTCAGGCCCATGATGGCCCTGACTGAGGTTCGATACCGGTTGGCAATGACAGACAAAGACTCCCCTGGTCGGACTTGATGGTACACATACTTGGGGGTCGGAGGTCGATAGATCGGGATCTGGTCCAACTCGGCAATCAGTCTTTCACCAAGTCCCGATGGGACCTTGAGCTGATAGGGACTGCTCGGCGTGAGGTATTGCCTGAGCTCGGCGTTGAGCTCCTTCATTGTATTATAGTCAACGTCTAACCGGGTGGCGACGGTCTGCAGATGCACCTGTTTGTTGATGGGGACCTTTTCCACCTTGATGGGCTTATCGAGCGGCGGCAGCGAGAACCCATGCGCCTCGGGGTCATGAATGATATGTAGTACCGCCATGAACTTGGGCACATAAAAGGCCGTCTCGCGCGGAAGTTTGGTGTAGAGGTCCCAAAAATTATCCAAATAGTTGACGCGCTGGGTCCTAATTCGTTTCAGGACCGTTCCTTCACCGCAGTTGTAGGCCGCCAATACCGTGGTCCAGTCTCCGAATATCTTGTGTAGTTCTTTCAGGTAGGAGATGGCCGCCTGCGTGGATTTTTCAGGGTCCATCCGTTCGTCGATCCAGCGGTCTCTTTTGAGGCCGAATTTGTATCCGGTTGAGGCGATGAACTGCCACAATCCCAGGGCCCGCGCTCGCGAGAGGGCCCTGACGTTGTATCCGCTTTCGATCAGCGGAAGCCACGAAAGCTCCTCGGGCAGACCCGCATCTTTGAGTGCCTTTGCGATAGCCGGCCGATACTTACCTGAACGACGGTAAGACGCAAGGAAAAACTCCCTCTCCCTCTCTTTAAACAAGCTCAGCGCCTTTGCCACATGGTCATTCATCACAAGGGGAATCGCCTTGTGGTAACCGTTTACGACCGTGAACCGGGACGCATAAACCTCAATAATCCGTTTCGATATGGTGAAGCGTAGATCCTCTTTTTGTTGTAAGACTTCGGGGTCGTTGTTGTGATCCACTCTCAGGATCAGGGAATAGGCCTTGTCGAGGGCATCCAGGGCGTTATCTAAATCGCCCTGTTCCCAGAAGTCGTTTGAAGCCTGGCAGTAATCGAGGGCTGAATCGAACAGTTCTTGATTGTTTTGCTCCGGGGCTTCCTGCTCGATGGTCAGGGCATGACCGCGACAAGATGACGGGGTCTCACCTTCGAGCGCCTCTTCGGTAGGCTGAGGAACCGGGATCTCCTTTCCGTTCCGCGACGTTTCATTGCCAATATCCAGGAGAATGGCTGGCTCAGCGATTGAATCGGGCTGTGGTCGCGCTTTAACCTGCGTGGGCTGAGCCGCCCCTATTTCAAGAGGCTGAGCGGTCTCTTCAGCAGGCTTTGGCATCGTGTCAGGAGATCCTCGTTCCGGCCTCCTTAGCTCGCTTGTGGTCCCGCAGCCCAGGCCAAATAGCAGGCACGAGATCAACGCCGAACGACGCCAGCAGCTCAAGATCCGTTTCATGTGTGTCCCTGTTTCATTTGATCCCCTGACGGGGCCGAAACGACGCCTCAAAAACCGGCCCGGCTGTTTCGATCTCAACAAGCACTCGAAGGGTGAAGTATAGAAGAACAGGCCGAAATGGTCAACAGGATTGAGGAAAAAGCGATAACCTTCAATACCGGCGCAATGGGATCTGTGTCGAAAAGGGCGAGATCATCGAGGAGGTAGCGGCCAATGGGCTGCTTCCGAATGGAAGCTGGCTGGCGGCAGACGATTTTTGGGGGACCTAGCTTGATTCCCGCTTGGATTCAAGATATATTGGAGCGGAACGGGTAGATCGATCGCGAGATGAAGGTTCTGCAATATCTTTAAAAAAGGATTTGGTTTCAGATGGCGGTAGTCCCTATGCCTGCCTTAGGCGTCACGCGTTCATCAGAACGTGCCAAAAAGAAGCGTAAATGCCTTGCCTGCGGGACGGAGCATATGAAGGGTGGGAGGCGTTATTGCTCAAAGGAATGCCGTCAACAGATGCTTTGGGTCCTTTCACTTTCAAAGGGACTGCTCAGGGTTTTCAATGCCAGATATGCCGCCTTTGCCTTTAGCGACCGTTACGTCATGCTGGACGTGCTTTCAACCTGGTCGGACGATATCTCGAGGTTTATCTACGGCAGGAATTTCGGCAAAAGGCCGGCTCAGGACCTAAAGGCACTGATTCTCAAATCAGGGAAAGAGTGGTACCGCATTATCAGTAACGGCAGCTCCAGGAGCTATGCGTCCCTCTATCTGCTTAAGCGGAACCACGATAAATCGCTTTCACCTGAATCGATTAAACCAAACAGCACGCGAGTGCCTCGGTTGAACCGGCAGGAAAGGGACTCGATGAAGCTGCTGAATCTCAAGATGGAGGAATTGATTGCAGGGGGTCATACCAGGCGCATTAAGTCCGCTTATAAAGCTATGGCGAAGATCTATCATCCGGATGTGGGAGGAGATACCGAGAAGTTTAAGAAACTGAACGATGCGCACCAGCAAATGCTTCTCTGGGCGCAAAATCCCCATTTTACGTCAAGGAAGGCCCTCGCCGGTTGCTGGTCTTACGATGGATATACCAATAAGTGGTCGCCTCCACTGTAGGGCACGCGTGACTACCCTCATTAGAGTTACAAGAGTGGCGGCAGGCCGCTCACCGTGCATGGGTTGACTCACCCGCGTGGAACTCCAAGTACCATTTGACAAACCTATCAATTCCTTCCTGAACACTGACGCTTGGCGCATAGCCGAAGTCTGCGACAAGATCGTCCACGTTGGCCCACGTTGCCACGACATCACCGGGTTGCATCGGGAGAAGGTTTTTTTGGGCCTTTTTACCAAGAGATTTCTCAATCGATTCAATAAAGTCCAGTAGTTTTACCGGTGAATTATTCCCAATATTGTAAAGCCTGTACGGGGCGTGCGATCTGGAGGGATCCGGATCTGTGGCGCTCCAAGAGGGGTCACCGCTCGGGGGCCGATCGAGCACTTTCAAAACCCCAGTTACGATGTCGTCGACATAGGTGAAGTCTCTCTTCATCCTTCCTTCATTGAAGACATCGATCGGCCGGTCTTCAAGGATAGCCTTTGTGAACAAAAAGAGGGCCATGTCCGGCCTACCCCATGGGCCGTAGACGGTGAAAAACCGCAACCCCGATGTTGGAAGACCGTACAAATGACTGTATGTGTGTGCCATTAACTCGTTGGCCTTTTTGGTCGCGGCGTACAAAGATATGGGATGATCCACGTTGTCATGGGTGGAAAAAGGATAGTTCTCATTCAGACCGTAAACCGAACTGGATGACGCATACACCAAGTGTTCAATCGACTGATGTCGACAGCATTCCAGCAAATTGATGAAACCGACGATATTGGCGTCTACGTAAGCGTGAGGATTGGTTAATGAATAGCGCACACCGGCCTGGGCAGCCAGATGGCAGACCCGGTCGAACTTTTTAGCGGCAAAAAGTCCTTCAAGGGATTCTCGCTCCTCTAAGTGCATCCGCTTGAAGCAGTAGTTTGGGTACCTCGAGCTCTGAATCCAGCTTCCGGTTTTCGCGCCGGCAGGATCAATGCCATCCCTTGCGAGGCGTCCGTATTTCAGGTTGACGTCATAATAATCGTTAATGCTATCAATGCCAAAGACCTCATTCCCTCTTTGGGCACATTGGGCGGCGGTAAATGAACCGATAAAACCGGCCGTGCCCGTAACCAGGACCTTCATAGGATCACCTCAGCATCCACTTCGTTTCTCGAGCCCCTCTGTTCAACGATGGTGCTAGGGCTGTCGGAAAACGCCCATCTGCACCGATTCCATCCGGATTACCCCCATCCCTCGGGATTCCTTCACCTTCGCTTCGCTCGACTCACTTCCCACCCCCTTGGGGCGGGTTCTCGGTTTCGTCCCGCTCGAAGAGAGCGGGATGGACATTTTCCAAAAGCCTCGGGGAAATCGGTTTTTCGACAGCTTCGCTATCGGATATAGGCCTGCCGCTGTAATTCAAGCAGCACTTCTTGCGCGGCCTCATCCGGCGTCATTTCGGTCGTATCGACCACGGCCTCTGGGTTTTCTGGTGTTTCGTAAGGATCATCAACACCGGTAAAGCCCTTGAGCAGACCGGCACGCGCTTTGGCATAAATCCCTTTGCGGTCCCGTGCCTCGCAGACCTCAAGCGGCGTCCCAACATACACCTCAATGAATCCTCCGTAGTGTTCAATCATTTCGCGAACCTGTCGTCGTGAAAGTCGATAGGGTGCAATCGGAGCGCAGATGGCAATACCACGGTTCTTGGTAATTTCACTGGCGACAAAACCGATGCGGCGTACGTTGATATCACGGTGTTCCTTGGAGAAGCCCAACTCGCTTGACAGATGCTGGCGCACGATATCTCCATCGAGAAGCGTTACAGGCCGGTCCCCCATTTCGAGGAACCGTGAAAGGAGGACCTGGGCAATCGTCGATTTGCCGGCGCCCGATAGCCCGGTAAGGAAAACCGTGAACCCCTGTCTGTGCCTGGGAGGGTATGCCCGTCGCAATTCCTGGAGGACTTCCGGGAACGTAAACCAATCAGGGATTTCATGACCCGACCGTAAGAGATGCCTCAGATGCGTGCCCGATAAGGTTTTTATCGACTGTCCTTCCCGGATGTCGCCCCGTGAGATATATCGCTCCTCTTCGGGGACGAAGACCATTTCTTCGAATGGCAGGATATCGATTCCGATCTTCGGCTGGTATGCTTTCAGGAGCTCCTGGGACGCATACGGTTCATAGAAGGGTTCACCCTGACCATTCATGCCGGGACCGCCATGATCCGGCCCCACAACGAAATGGGTACAGCCATAGTTCTTCTGTATCAGTGCGTCCCACAGGGCCTCTCGGGGACCGGCCATTCGCACCGCAAGCGGCAGTAACGACAGGAGCATCATATTAGGCGGGTAGTGCCGGCTCGCCTCCTGGTAGCAGCGAACTTGTGTATAATAATCGATATCACCCGGCTTTGTGCGGCCGACGATGGGCTGCAGCAGGAGATTGGCTTTTGCCGTTCGCATGGCCTGAAGGGTCATCTCAAACTGAGCACGATGAAGCGGGTTGCGCGTTTGAAAGCCCACCATCCGGCGCCAACCCAACTTCGTGCATGTATTTCTGATTTCAGCCGGGGTCAGTCGCAGGTGCTTGAAGTCGAAATGGAGCGGAAGACTGACGCCCTCAATGTGGCCGCCGATGTAGTGGCTAGCGGTCACGTGGAAGAGGTCGTCGACACCGGGATGGCTCCTATCCGTAGTTCCATAAATCGCTTGAGCTTCCCTTTCTTTGTCTATTCGCCAGATTTCTTCGATATGCATGACCGCGAGCATAAACCCTTCCGGGTCGCGCAGGGCGACCGACTGGCCGGTCTCTAATTTTACGGCCTCAACCTCGCTCACATCGAGGCAAATCGGTATAGGCCAAACGGTACCATCCTGCAGTTCGCTGCGATCGAGTACAGCTTCATACTCCGGCTGGGTCATAAAACCTTTAAGAGGGGAAAAGGCTCCATTCATGAGCATTTCCAGATCACACAGGTGCCGCTTCGACAGTGAGAGTGAAGGAAGATGGAGCGATAGGTCTTTGAGGATCTTTCTCCGCTCATCGTCAACAATAAGATCTGTAAGCTCACCACCATGAGGCGCAATCAGATGGTCCAATGGGGAAAACCTCCTGGGCGTGAGCCCGATTTCGTAGGGGTGTCAAACCACTTCCCAGCGATGAAGGGCGTCGTGCTGCCGGTAGATACAATCCTCGTATCGGCACGCCCTGCTGCGAAGATAAGCGGAAAAGCCATACGCTCTCCTCCTCTCAGGATCCCAAGCTGAAGCCGTTGCTCAGAGGCGACTCGTGATGAGATCACGATAAAGACCACAAATTATAGCACAGGTGATAGG
>CAZAGT010000187.1:0-9626 GCA_964484515.1 uncultured Desulfobacteraceae bacterium
CGGGGCTTGTCCCGCCATAGCTTTAGCGGCGGCGGATGGTGTGGGGGCTGGGGGGTTAAGACCCCCGGCTACCCGATTAGCATTGCGTCAAGTGCCGCATCTAGATTAATGCTTCTCAAGTTCTTTAACATGTTTCACCAAATCACGAACTACTTGTTCTGCGTAATTATTTGCTTTCATTGTCTACTCCCGTAGCAACCAGAATATCTTTTCTTTCTGACTGCGGCGAAAACCTTTTCAGACAGCAGGCTTTGGCCACAATAACCTTCCGGACAACCCTTGAACGATAATAGTACGTAACGCCCATGGCTTCAAAATGTTCTTCGGGTCGGATGACATTTATGAAAGGGACGGATTCAGCGTTACTTTTGGTCACGTGGAACATCAAATTGTGTATGGATGGAATATATAGTAGGGACAGCCAGCTACCACCTTCGAAGCAGATAGTACCTCAGGTGCCAATCAAAGGGGTCGTCGTTGTTCGCGTCGTTGAAGCGAAGCCTCACTCCTCCGGGTACGCGGAAGACCGCGAGGTGATCGAGTTCGTGGTCGCCGTTCGTGAACTTCATGCTGAAGCTCCCGATCAATTCGGGGAGGTCGTTGAGCTGGATGGTATGATTGCTAACCGCGTCTTCGCCACTCTCCGACCGGGTTTCCCGGATCCGGTGACGCCCCACGACGGCATACGTCACAGTGCAGCGCCAAGGATTGTGGGAATCATCGCCGAACCGCGCCCTGACGGTCCAGTTGGATCCGAGAGGACGCACTTCGACACCGAATTCCTGGATGTGGTGCTCACTATTGTCTGTGAATCGGCATTCGCAGCCGGTCACGCCGATCACGTGATCATCGACCGTGGCGCCAGGGATTGCCACGGTCACGGGTACGACTAAATGGCCATCCTCATCCTCGTATAACACGTCGGTAACCGATCCGAAGGTAGTTCCATACGGCAGATTCGTTCCATCGACCCCCCACCAGTATTCTGACGCGTCGTCATCGCGGTACTCCACCTCGAGGTTCCCATTGGCCTGTGAGAAGCGCATACCGACCGCTTTGATCTTTTCGTCGCCACTGCCGACGAAGTTGAAGTGGAACCCGACCAGCCCTGGTTGCTGCAACCCTGTGCGTTCCACGGCCGAACCTGAGTCCTTGCCCGAGCGGGTTACCGTCCTGAACGGAACGAGTTCCTTTACTATCTTCTCTACGTCGATGCTTGACGGGACATTCGCCGTCGGAATCGGTCGACGCAAGGAGGGGTCGTCGACCAGCTGACTCAACTCGGCGGCCGACAGTCCGAAATCACCCGCGCGTGCCAGACCCATACTGGCGGTGACGAGTGCGGCAGCCATACTCGTGCCGCTCGCCAGACCATAGCTGCCGGGGGCCGTCGCCGTGTAAACTATGCTGGGTGCGCTGATATCGATCCACGAGCCGAAGTTGCTCTCCGAGCTGACGCCGAGTGTCTGGGGATCAAACCCAGCTACTGAGATCACGTTGTCCAATTCGTTGGAAAGTCCGGCCGGATAGACCTCGTTGGGACCGATCAGCGATCCATCGTTCCCGACACTGGCAACCCAGTGGATCCTACGCCCGTTCACGGATGTGAAGTACTCCTTGAAGACTCGCTTGTACTCGCGCATGTATTCGTCGGGAAGACCCTGGAAACCGAAACCGAGACACACGACCCCAATACCCCCGACGCGTCGCTTGACGATAGTCTCCATCGCCGCCAGTACCATTGCGACGTCGATGCCGGGGGCGTCGGGCGAACATTCCGTTCCAAAGAAACTGAGCTTGCCCCCCAGGAGAACGCCGTTGTTGCCGAATCCATTGTTTGCGCCGGCAATGATCCCGGCAAGTGGAGTGCCGTGGGAATCGATTCCTTCGTAAGTGCTCGGATCACTCGGGTTGCCAAGCTGGCCCGCCGCCTGGCACATGTCGTAGTAGTCGATGCCGACTAGTTCGTCCCCTTGACCGTAAGACGGATCAAGGTAGTCGTCGATGATCGCCACGTTGCCGCTTCCTAACGGCGTCAACTCCGTCCTGACGTGGTTCGCCGCAGGAGAGGCATTGATCACCGAATAGGCCAGATGGTTCGGGAAAGTCAGCTCATCGTTGTCGTTCCCCGACTGATGCTGCTCGAGGTAGATGAGTGGTATCGCTCTATCGGCCTCGATTACCAGTCCGGGACATTGCAGGGTTTCGAACACCGTCAATCGCTGCCGCAACGCAGCGACATTGTCCGTGTCGAACCGAACGATTGCGGCGCGAATGGTTGGGAGATAGCCCTCATACACCGCCCCAGCCTGCTCCACGCAATCACGGATGGAGACTCGTTTTGTTTGTTTTTCGATATCCTCGACACACTCTGCCACTAGCTGCAAGATATCGGCGGGCGGCGCGGCCGAACCAAGCTTGCGCTCCACACAGCTTTGGATCTCGTCGATCACCGGCCCGGGATTCGCGCCGTCTGGTATTCGGTCCGCCACGCATCGATCGAGGGACTCGCGAAGTCGAAATAGGTTGAGACCCCGGCCGGACTCATACATCCCGATGCAGGACTCGATCGCTGCCAGTATCTGCCCTGGATCACCCCGTCCCTTGATCAGCGGCCTGAACGCATCATAGGAGTACTTAATCGGCACCAGTGCTCGATCAGCAGACACCAGCGCGCCTTCACCGATCTCTTCAAAGACAGGCAGGCTATTGCCGTAGATTTCGACACCCTGTCGGCCCATTGAAGGGTTTTGCGCGAAACCGTAAGTCTTCATTTCTGCCTGCCCAGTTCCAACTGTCGTGCATCCGGCCACTCCGGTAATTACAAAGATCAAAGCAAACATCATTCTTAATCTTATCATTGGTCCTTATCCTTTCTTAAATGCTGACTAGTGAGTAGCGGCATTTACGGATTGATTAGAATCCAGCTTATCGCCCCAATTGGTTTGATTCGAAAATCAAGGTTTCTTGCCAACTACTTAAATTTGGCGGATTTAAGGACTACGAACACAAACCTTAAGCCTTGCCAGCATGACTTGGTGGTTCTTGTCGTTTCGAGTCAAGCTGAGTTCGTCTTGTTGAGAAACGCGTCCAGTGTGGTGGTAGAGTTCTCATGCTCAATTACGGACGGCATCGAGCTGTAGAAGGTTAAGTGGTTCGAGCTTAATGATTCGATTTTTCGTTGATACATTGAGGCCCTCTGACTTTTAAAGTGCTGTCAATTTTGGGCGCCCGTTTCATAATTCGGCGTGGAGTAATATTCGATCAACCAGATATCATCAACTGCTACGAGGCTGAAAAGGTGGGGAACGAAACAGGTTTTGAAAAAAAGGGTGATTAGGGGCCCCTAACCGAGCGGGTTGCGCTTGACTAGGAGCAATTTAGGCAGCATTTGAGTGGATGCGTCATTGGCGACCTCTTTCGGAAAGAGGGCGGTGGTTTTCGCCCGCGGTTTGATGGCGCCTATAAATGCGCTGTTCAATTCGCTTTCGGCAGTCCGTGTTCAACGTCGAAAGAAAGCACCTTTATAGTTTATACCATGAAAGGGCAATTTTTCAATTGAAAACCGCGGCCAGGGAAAGGGGGAGAAAGCAGCTCTGAAAGGTCAGCGGACTATCACGGTCAAGGATCATCGAGTCCTTTCAATAGCCTATCCGGCAGGTTGTCGAAGGAGCCGTTTGACATGATCAGGACGACATCACCCTTTCTGACATTTCCGAGGATTCCTTTGAGAAGGTGCTGGGTATCGGTAAAACAGGTGGCCGTCAGTCCGCGTTTGCGCAAGTCGTCTATCAGGCGGGCCGAGGAGAAACGGTCTTCAGGCGGGATATTTCCAATGGGAGGCGGCTCCGGCAGGAGGATCAGATCGGCCTGATCAAAGGAGGAGGCATAGTCTTCTTGAAATATATTGCGCCGGCTTGAGTTGGATCTAGGCTCGAAGACGGCCACCAGGCGGCGACCGTTGTACCTCTCTTGGACCGCCTCGATGGTCTTCCTGACCGACGTAGGATGATGGGCAAAGTCCTCAAGGACCAGAATCCCCCGTCTTTCGCCCTTGATCTCTTGCCTTCGCTTGACGCCTTTAAAGCCCTTCAGGGCGGAGAATAATTGGTCATGTTTGATGTCTAGGTATTCAGCGAGGGCCATTACCGAGAGAAGGTTTGAGATGTTGTGATGGCCGTAGAGAGGCGTGATGACTTCGGATACCCTGTGGTCGGTCCCGGAAATGCGCACGTGGGAAAGGCCATTTCGCATTGAAACATCAGGGACTCGCACCTGTGCTTCTGCGCCAAAACCGTAGGGTATGACCTGCGCTTTGGAATGTTTGGACTCAGCCATCACAAGCGGATCATCGGCGTTGGCAATCAATAGGCCGTTCGGCGGGATCAACTCGATGAGCCTGCGGAAGTTGGCGATGATCTGGTCGAGGTCTTGATAGATATCGGCATGATCGAATTCGATGCTCGTAAGGATCACGACAAATGGGGCGTAATGGAGGAACTTAGGTCCTTTGTCAAAGAAGGCCGTGTCATATTCGTCACCCTCGATGACGAAGTAGGGCCCGTTTCCGATCTTGAAGTTGGCCTGGAAGTTAACGGGAATACCCCCGATCATAAAGCCGGGATCCATGCCGGCCTGTTCGAGCACCCAGGCGGCGAGCGATGACGTGGTCGTCTTGCCGTGGGTGCCAGCCACCACGATCGATCGCTTCTCCCCCATGGCAAAATGCCGCAGGGTCTGCGGCAGCGAGAGATAGGGAATTCCGAGACGGGCCAGTTCGACCGCCTCTGGATTCTTTTTCGTGATCACGTTGCCGACGATGACCAGATCAGCCCGAGGATTCAGGTTTTCAGCGCGATACCCTTGGAGGATCGGAATAGCTAGGCCTCCGAGGAAGTCACTCATGGGGGGATAGACATTTTGGTCGGATCCCCTGACGTCGTATCCCATCTCCTTCAGGAGACCGGCCAGGGAGGCCATGCCCGTGCCGCAGATCCCCATCAGGTGGACGTGTTGCAAGGATTCCGGCGCGACGTTGAGGGCAGGGTCGAGTTCGGCAAAAGGCTGTGAAATGTCAGAATTCATCGTTCGTTGTCAGTGGCCTTTGTTGGTTCCAGGGCACTTGAGAATGCAAGATCCTTACCTCAATTTGACAGGTTTTTAGGTTGAAGACTGAAGGCTGAAGGTTCTCAGATATCTGTCCACACGCGATTTCGAAATCCCAGATCCTAACCCGCCTAAAGACCGGCGGGCAAGATCAGAGACCCTGAACGCTGAACTTTGAACCCTGAACCCTGTTAAAAAAAGAGTTGTCAAAGCTTTCTCTTCCGGTTATATTCCCCGATTACCTTTTTCGGAGGGAATTTTCAGTGTCCAGAGTCTGCGAAATATGCGGTAAGGGCCCCTTGGTGGGGTATAACGTCAGCCACGCCCATAATAAGACCAAGAAACGCTGGTATCCGAATTTGCAGAACGTGAGGACGGTCCGAAACGGTCAGACCGTGAAGATGCGCGTTTGCACAAGTTGTATTAGGTCTGGGCAAGTGGCCAAACCCTAGGAGGCTGACGGAAAACGCCCATCTGCTTCGTTACCCTCGACCTTCGTCCTTGCGGCGTACTGTTATGTACGCCTCACTCCTCAGGCCTTCGGAAGCCTTGCATCTAGACATTTTCCATCAGCCTCCGAGTGGACAGGTTCTCTGCCATTTCCCGCTTACGGACGCACAATTAGGGAGCTCTCAGCAATCGGCCTTCAGCTATTAGCTTGGGGCTCTCATTGAGTCCCAAAACCTGCTTTTTTCCTCCTGATCCTTGATCCCTGACCCCTTACCCCCGCTTCAAAGTCTTTCCACGATCAGCACATTCTTCACTCTTTTGATGGCCCCCACAATATCCTGAAGCTGCTGGTGGTTCTCCACCTCGATCGTGAAATAGGAATCGGCCTTTTTGTCCGTGTTGGTCTTGACTTCGGCCTGGATGATGTTGGCGTCCTTCTGGGCCATGATGGCGGTGATATCAGCCAGAATCCCCTTTCTGTCAATCGAACTGACTCGCAACTTGGCTAGATAGACATCGTGGTCGGAGGGTTCCCATACGACCTCCACCAAGCGTTCGGGGTCGCCGCCTACCATCTGAGGGCAACTGTAGCGATGGACCGTGACCCCTCGTCCGCGTGTGATAAAGCCAATGACGCTCTCGCCTGGGAGGGGATGGCAGCAATGCCCGAAGCGAACCAGGATATCGTCCAGCCCCTTCACCTTGATCCCTACCGGGCTCTTCTTGCGCTTTATGCGCGAGACCATTTTGCTAACCAATCCGGCCGGCTTCTCCGCCCCTAACCCCAGATTGGATCGGAGTCGACCGATGACCTGCTTCGCCGATATCTTGCCGTAACCGATATTGGCGAGCACGTCCTCGACCGAATGAAAAGAGAACTCCGTGGCGACGGCTTGAAGCGGCTCGCCCTTGAGCGTGGCGTGGGGATCCAGATGCGATTGCTCCAGGCCGCGTTCCAATAGCTCTCGCCCCAGGCTTATGCTCTGATCCCTTTCCTGTCTCCTGATCCACTGTCTGATTTTGGTTCTGGCCCTGGGGGTCTTGACAAATTCGAGCCAGTCCTTGCTCGGGTGCTGTTTGGTGGAGGTAATGATCTCGACGATTTCACCGTTTCTAAGCTGATAGCGGAGGGGGACCATCCGACCATTGACCCGGGCGCCGGTGCACTTATCGCCGACTTCGGAATGGACGCTGTAGGCGAAATCGACGGGTGTCGCACCCTTTGGAAACTCCTTGACTTCGCCCTGCGGTGTGAACACATAGACCTCATTAGGGAAGAGGTCCATCCGGACCGTTTCCATGAATTCCTTGGGGTCTCGTAAGCTTTTCTGCCATTCGACGAGCTGGCGCAGCCACGAGAATTGCTGTTGGTCGGCCTTGCTGGATATCAAGTTCTCTTTGTACTTCCAATGGGCCGCAATCCCTTCCTCCGCAACCCTATCCATCTCCCAGGTCCGGATCTGAATTTCCATCCGTTGGCCCAACGGCCCAAGCACGGTCGAATGGAGCGATTGGTACATGTTGGCCTTGGGCATCGAGATATAGTCCTTAAACCGGCCCGGGATCGGCTTCCACATGGCGTGGATGAGGCCGAGGACCTCGTAGCACTCCTTGAGAGAACTGACGATCACACGAAAGGCGATCACGTCATAGACTTGATTGGCACTGAGGTTCTGGTCAAGCATCTTGCGATAAATGCTGTAGAAGTGCTTGTGTCTCCCCTTGATGGTTGTCTCGATCCCGGAGTCCTTGAGTTTCCGGGTCAAGATTTCTTTGATCTCCCCGATGAACTTTTCTCTGACTTCACGTCTTTCGGCCAGCTCGGCCTTGAGCTTTTCGTAGATCTGAGGCTCGAGATAGTAGAGGCACAAATCCTCAAGATTCGACTTGAGCCAGTGGATCCCCATCCGACCGGCCAGGGGGGCATAGATATCTAACGTCTCGCGCGAGATTATTTCCTGCTTTTCGGCACTTTGGAAACCCAGGGTCTGCATATTGTGCAGGCGATCGACGAGCTTCACCACGATCACCCTAATATCCGTCGCCATGGCGAGCAGCATCTTGCGCATATTCTCTGCTTGGCGTTCTTCATGACTGGCAAACTGCATCTTACTGATCTTGGTCACGCCATTGACGATGTTAGCCGTTTCCGGACCGAAGAGCCGTTCGATTTCCGAAGACTCGGCCTTGGTGTCTTCGAGTGTATCGTGCAGCAACCCGGCGACCACACTGACCACGTCCATCTTCATCTTGGTAAGGATATGGGCCACTTCCAGGGGATGCGAGAGGTAGGATTCTCCGGACAGCCGGACCTGGCCTTGGTGTACCTTCGCAGAGTAGACATAGGCCTTCTCCACAAGGTTGATGTCCGCCTTTGGGTTGTAGCTGAGGATCTCAGCGGTGATGTCATTCAGCCGAATCATAGAGGGCCCTAATTGTCCGCTGTACTTCGGTCACGGCGTTTTCAACCGGTATCAAGGTACTCTCTGATTCCGTGCGCCGTCTTAACTCAACCTTGCCGTCCTTTAGGTTGCGCGTCCCCAACATGATGCGCAGGGGCGTCCCCAGGAGATCGGCGTCATTGAACTTGATCCCGGCGCGCACATCCCTGTCATCGAGCAAGGCGTCCACCCCGGCATCCAAAAGCTGCTCGTAGATCTTTTCAGCGGCTTCAATAACCGCTGTTTCATGCATCTGGAGAGGCAGAATAACGACCTCAAAGGGGGCGATCGAAATGGGGAAGATGATGCCGTTTTGGTCATGATTCTGTTCTATGGCGGCCGCCGCCGTCCGGCCCACCCCGATCCCATAGCATCCCATGATGATCGACTTCTCTGTGCCCTGCTCATCCAAAAAGACGGCCCCCATGGCCTCGCTGTATTTCGTGCCCAACTTGAAGATGTGCCCGACTTCGATGCCACGCCCAAAGTGAATCTCCCCTCCGCACCGCGGACACACGTCTTCGGGCGTGATCGTGCGCAGATCCCCGAACAGGTCCACCTTGAAGTCCCTCTCCAGATTCACGTTCTTGATATGAAGATCTTCCTTATTGCCGCCGGTGACGGCATCATGCATACCCCGGATGGCGTGATCCGCGACGACCTTGACCTTGAGTCCAACCGGTCCGGCAAAGCCCATCGGCGCCCCCGTGACATCCGCAACAGTAACGGGATCGGCCAATTCAACCTGGTCCGTCGCTAGCAGGCTCCGCAACTTGGCCTCGTTCAACTCGTGGTCACCGCGCACCAAAACCGCGATCGTTCCGTCACTGGTCCTGAAGATGAGGGTCTTGATCAATTGATCCGGTGAGATCGACAGGAAATCGGTGACCTCTTCGACGGTCTTGATATTCGGCGTTTCAAGCTCTTCGATCGGCTTCAGTACGTTGGGTGGTGTGGATGACTGTTCTTCACCCAATCTTATTTCGGCCTTTTCGAGGTTCGCGGCGTAGTCACACGCGTGACAGTTCACGATCTGATCCTCACCCGTTTCGGCAAGGACCATAAACTCATGGGAGAAGCTGCCCCCGATACTCCCCGTGTCCGCCTCTACGGCCCGAAATTTCAGGCCGCAACGACTGAATATCCGGCTGTAGGCCACATGCATGGCCTCATAGCTCTTCGCCGCCCCGGCCTCGTCGACGTCGAAGCTGTAGGCGTCCTTCATGATGAACTCACGACAGCGCATGAGCCCAAATCTTGGCCGGATTTCATCGCGAAACTTGGTCTGGATCTGGTACAGATTGATGGGCATCTGTCGGTAGGAATGGATCTCCCGCCGCACGAGGTCCGTGATGACTTCCTCGTGGGTCGGTGCCAAGCAGGCGTCATGATTGTGGCGGTCTTTGAACCTCAGAAGCTCGCGGCCGTAGTACTCCCACCGGCCGCTTTCCTCCCAGAGCTCAGCCGGCTGGACGGCGGGCATGAGGATCTCGATCGCGCCGGCGCGATTCATCTCTGCCCGGACGATATCTTCAATCTTTTTGATCGTCCGCAATCCGGCGGGAAGGTACGTATAGATGCCGGAGGTCAGTTTTCGGATGAGGCCGGCCCTAAGCATCAGTTGGTGGC
>CAZAGT010000188.1:0-9531 GCA_964484515.1 uncultured Desulfobacteraceae bacterium
GGGTCCCCGGTTTCGGAAGCCTTACATCTGGGCATTTTCCATCAGCCTCTCAGGAACCGGGTTCTTCTATCGGTGGTTGAAAAATGGATCTCGGCTGCTATTCCGCGACCATCTTTTTGACCTCGTCGATCAAGACTCTGGCGAGGTCCTCCTCGGGGACCTTGCGGACAAGTTCTCCTTTCTTGAACAGGATCCCTTGCCCGCGACCGCCGGCGATCCCGATGTCGGCCTCCTTCGCCTCGCCAGGCCCATTGACAACGCAGCCCATGATGGCGACCTTGGGAGCGGCCTTTATCCCTCGCAGACCCATTTCGACCTGATTGACAAGGGCGAATAAATCGATTTCGGCCCTGCCGCAGGTCGGGCAGGAAATGATTTCCGGGCCGCGATGCCGGAGGTCAAGGGCCCTCAAGATCTCGTAGGCAACCATGACCTCCTCGACCGGATCCCTCGAAAGTGAAACACGTATCGTATCGCCGATGCCCTTGAAAAGTAAACTGCCGATGCCGAGGGTGTTCTTGACGGTGCCGGCGATCAGGGTCCCGGCCTCCGTGACGCCGAGGTGCAGGGGGTAGTCCGACTCGCAGCTGAAAAGTTCATAGGCCTCGATCATCGTCAGGACATTGGACGATTTAAGTGAGATCTTGATTTGGTCGAACCCCGCCTCCTCAAAGACGGCGACAAACTCAAGGGCGCTCTCTACCAAGGCCTGCGCCGTTGGGTGGCCATGCTTCGCGAGGATTTCCTTTTGCAGCGATCCGGCGTTGACGCCGATCCGAATCGGCACACCTCGGGATTTTGCCTCCGTCATGACCTCTGCGAGGGCCTGACGGCCCCCAATGTTTCCCGGATTGATTCTGATCCCATCAGCCCCCTCCCGGAGCGCGGCGATGGCGAGGCGATGGTCAAAGTGGATATCGGCGATCAGGGGAGGCGTGACCTCGGACTTGATTCGGCCGAACGCCTCGGCCGCCTCATGATCAGGGATCGCCAAACGCACGATCTCGCAGCCCGTCTCATGGAGTTGCTCGATCTGCCGGACGGTTGCGTGTACGTCCCGGGTATCGGTGTTGGTCATGGACTGAACCGATACGGGGGCCCCGCCCCCCACGGGGATGTCTCTGATATAGATCCGGCGCGTCTGTCGTCTAACCAAGGTTAAGGGCCTCGCACTTGGATTTCCCATAATAAGTTAATGATGTACGCTCCATTTTGCGAAAAATCAAAGTGATTCGATCAAGCTTACAAAGCGATAACCATAACCCAGGCGCGTCTTGGAGCGGAACTGCCACAGAACCTGAGACGAAGAAGGGGGCGATAACGCCCCCGTTCGCAACATGCGTCTCACACTCTCCGTCAATCTGCTAGTACAGTCGCCCTAATATGCGATGCTCCTCCTTGCACCCCGGTTTATAGTCCGTTCGGACCCGCCCGAAACAGAATCCGAGTTGCTCGTATAGGGCCACTTCGACAAGATCGACGTACCGTTGGGCAATGGCCTTCTCGATATCCATATAGTGGATCGTGTTATTGGAATAACCGGTCACGGTGACTCCGCTGATCCCGTTAAGCAGGAGGATGACCGCATTGGCGCCGGCCTCCATGCCGAAATTGACATCATAGGCAGACGAAAAGCCGGAGCGAACCAGATGACTGGGAACGATGGTCCTTATTTCGGGGAGCATATAGAGGCCCTCAACGTACATCGCCTCGGCCTTCATGAAGGCCTTGATGTCGTCGTCGGCCGCCAATCGTTTCTTCAATTCCTGGGCCACATATTTACCGGCCCCCGCTAGCCTCTTATGGCCGAAGCTGTCCACGCCGGCCGATTCGTCGTACATCTCCCTGCCGGAGGCATCCTTCAGACCTTCCGCGACAACGATCGAGTAGGTGCCTGCATTGATATCACTCTCGATGATCCGCTTCGTGTAGACCTTTTTCAAGTGACGGTAGAGTTCATCAAAGTCGACCGGTATTTCCGGGATCAGGATCGCGTCGGCCTCACCGGCAACGCCGCCACGAAAGGCGGTATGACCGGCGTAGCGTCCGAACACCTCGACGACCATGATGCGATTGTGGGTTCGGCCGGTTGTCTTGAGTTCCCTGACAAAGCCGCCGATCCTGTTTATGGCTGAATCGCCGCCCACAGAGTAAGGAACCAGGTCCAGATCCATGGTCTTGGGGGCATGGACGCACATGATGCCCTCGTCTCTCAGATCCAACATGACGGCCCCGGTATCGTCTCCGCCACTGATGACCAGTGCGTCAATCCCAAACTTGTTAAGCCCCTCCTTGATGCGCTGATACTTGTTCTCATCTTTGATTTTCCTGATCTTGACGCGTGAATGCCCCGCTTCAGACCCAGCCAGGCTGATACTGAACGAGTCCACCCGGGAAGGCGTCAACTCGACCAGCTGATCCATCTCGACGAGGTTGTAAAGGCCGGCATATCCGTTAGGGATGGCATAGGTCGATACGCCTTTGCGCGTCGCCATTTGAGCAGTCCCTTTAACCACCGCATTCAGCCCGCCACAGTCCCCCCCGCTTGTGATAAGCCCGATCTTCTTGATGTTCATAGGTCTCCTCGTATGATCTTGTTTGGGATAAAGAGCTAGGTCCTTTATATTCAAACGAATTCTAACAAAAGCGTTCTAAAAGGGCAATCCATTTCGATGAAGATGGCAGATACTGCCATGCCGTCTTTTCAAAGGCCGCAGCTCACGATCAAGGCCTTGATGAGAACCTTTACAAAGGCCTTCAAACGGACTAAGTTATCGACTTTTCGCTTGTGCCTTCGAGTGAGGGGCACAGGGAATTCACGGAGGAGCACGAAATCTTGGTTAGAGGTTTACCCGCCTCCGGCGGTGTTGGAGGCTTATGGCAAAAGCCCGTAAGGGAGTTTCGTTCTTCTCTTCCTTGAGCTGCGTTCATCTATCGTCGTACCTTTCGGGGATGTGACCCTAGGCAGAAGGGCCGAACCCCAATTGACGTCAAACAGAGAGGTAACGGATGCCGGCATCCAAGAAAATTCAGGAATCGATAGAACGCTCTTCGTGGATCAGGAAGATGTTTGAAGAGGGAAGTGCCAGGAAGGCCAAATTTGGCACTGAGAACGTCTTTGATTTCAGCCTTGGGAACCCCAACCTGGAACCGCCCGCCAAGTTCAGCCAAGTCCTGCAAGAGCTGGCGCAAAGTACCAAGCCCGGATTGCATGCCTATATGGCCAACGCGGGTCTGCCGGAGACAAGGCAGGCCGTGGCGGACTACCTCAGCAGGCATAACAACGCAAGCTTTGCGGCTGAAGACGTCGTGATGACCGTGGGCGCAGGGGGCGCGTTGAACGTGGTCTTCAAGACCATCCTGAACCCGGGGGAGGAGGTCATTATCCCCAGCCCCTACTTCGTGGAGTACAACTTCTATCTGGATAACCATCAGGGTGTACCACGGGTGGTTCAGACGAAGCCGGATTTTGGGTTGGACTTGGGGGCTATTGCCAATGCCCTGACCGAGCAAACGCGGGCCGTCCTGATCAACTCCCCCAACAACCCGACCGGCAACGTCTACGATAAACAGGAAGTCGCTCAACTGGGGGAGCTCCTGGTCGAGTCCGGCAAGAAGCTGGGTCGGACGATCTATCTCATCTCAGATGAACCGTATCGCAGGATCATCTACGATGGAATACCGGTTCCGAGCATCTTCGATGCCTACCAAGAAAGCTTTGTCGTGACGTCATTCTCGAAGGATCTTTCGCTGCCGGGGGAACGAATCGGGTACGCGGCCGTCAACCCCACGATGACGGATAAGGGGATGATCTGCGCGGGCATGGTACTCAGCAATCGAATCCTGGGATACGTTAATGCACCGGCGATCATGCAAAGGATCTTGCCGGCACTCCTTGAAGAGAGCGTGGATGTATCGCTCTACAAACACAAACGGGATCTTCTTTGTGATGGGCTAGCCTCCTTTGGGTACGAGATCACCAAGCCGGGAGGCGCTTTCTATCTTTTTCCCCCAACACCGATCGCCGACGACGTCGCCTTTGTGTCCGCACTCCAGGAGGAAAACATCCTCACGGTGCCGGGCAGCGGTTTTGGAGGCCCCGGACACTTCCGCATCGCCTATTGTGTCGAGGACCGCGTCATCGAAAAGGCCTTGCCGGGATTCGGAAGGGTCATAAAGAAGTTTAGGGGATAACCGCTGTCGATTCGGACGGCCACTTTCCCCTGAGCGGCGTTCTGCACGGGCTTCCAGCTGTGGCGTACATAGAGGGCCCGAGGGTCGAGAAACGAGGACAAAGGATATCGTAACCGAGCGAAGGCTCGATCAGGGAGCCTTTATCCGACGGCTCCGAGGGGTTAGCGCTTTGTTCTTGACAAGGGACCACGTGCACGACGCTTTTTCGCTTAAACAAGATGTGATCCATGGTTCAAAAGGAGAATGTTCATGTATTCAAAAATGCTGTCCCTTAGGTTTCCGGCGAAGATCGTAAACGAACCCATCGCCGTGAACCTGGTAAAGAAGTTTGACCTGTCCTTCAATATCCTGAAGGCCACCATTTATCCGCGCAAAGAAGGACTGATGGTCATGGAATTGAGTGGACACCGGAAGAATTTCCAAAAGGGAGTCCGCTACCTGAAAAGCCTCGGCGTGAAGGTAGAGAGCATTGGACAGGACATTCGCCGGGACGAAGAGCGCTGTTTTCAATGCGGGGCTTGCACGGCCGTTTGCCCCACCGGGGCACTTCACATCCAGAGACCGGAAATGGCGGTCCTTTTCGATCGCGAGAAGTGCAGTGCCTGTGAACTCTGTGTCGCTGCTTGCCCGGCGCGAGCCATGGAGGTGAGGTTTAACAAGAGCTTGGTTTCCTAGAGGGTAACTAAGCTGTTTGTCTACCCCGGATCAGAGATGCCACCTCAAACGTTCAGAATCATAACCCTGGGATGCAAGGTGAATCAGTACGAATCCGCGTACCTGGGGGAGTCCCTGGCAGACGCGGGCTTATCTCGCGTGGGAGAGAAAGAAGAGGCCGACGTCACTGTCATCAACACGTGCGCGGTGACAAAATTCGCCTCTTACCAATCGAGGCAAGCCCTGCGGCGGGCAATCAGGGATAACCCGCGGGGTGTGACCGCTGCGGTCGGGTGTTACGCGCAGGTCTACCCGTCCGAACTCGCCGAAATCAAGGGCGTGGACTTGATTGCCGGGAATGTCGCGAAGGGTCGCCTCCGAGATCTGCTCTTGAATGGGAATCGGGCCGGGAAGCCGCGGATTTTATCCCACGATTTCCGTTCAGACGCGGACTTTGATTTCTTGCCGATTAGGAGGTTCGAAGATCGAACCAGGGGCTTTCTGAAGATTCAGGATGGCTGCCAATCGTTCTGCAGCTATTGCGTCGTGCCCCACGCGCGGGGCCCCTTGCGAAGCCTCGATCCTTCGAAGGTCCTCGGCATGATGCAGTCACTCGCTGAAGGCGGGTACCGCGAGGTCGTCCTGACAGGTGTGAATTTGGGCAAGTATGGGAGCGATCTCGTCGCTCAGATCGGCTTGAAGGATCTTCTGCGGCTCATCGGGAGGGAGGATCTGCCGCTGAGGGTAAGACTCAGCTCGATTGAGCCGACCGAAATAGACGCGGCCCTTATCGATACCGTCGCCCTTGAGCCGCGGTTGTGTCCCCATTTCCACATTCCTCTTCAGAGTGGCGACGACGGAATCCTAAAGACGATGAACAGATCCTATACCGCGCGTGGTTTTATGCAGCTGGTGGAGCGAATTCATGAAAGGATGCCCCATGCTGCGATCGGTGTTGACACCATGGCTGGGTTTCCTGGTGAGGATGACACGGCCTATCGGAATACGGCGGCCCTGATTAGAGACCTGCCGATCTCCTATCTCCACGTCTTTCCCTATTCAGCAAGAAAGGGAACCGCTGCCGCAGGATTCTCAGATCAGATCCCCCGACAGGTGATCAAGGAAAGGGCGGCCGAGCTACGGCAACTCGGCCTTCAAAAACGACATACCTTTTACGAATCCTGCTTGGGAAGGACCTTTATGGTTCTGGTAGAGGGTTGGCAGTCGAAGGAAGACATGACCGTCAGGGGATTGAGTGAGAACTACCTGCGGGTGGTGTTTGCGGCTTCCCGCCTGACCCCGAATGACCTTGTTCCCATAAAAATGGAGGCCGTCACGGAGCAGTTTGTATTCGGCAGATCGATGTTGTCTTGATTGGGCCGCCGAGCGATAGGGGAGCCGTCAGCGGCCGGAGGGCCACCGCGGTATAGGCCGGATTGATAGCCTTGGCCCATTCCCTGAATCTGCTCCGGCCGCCTTGCCCCTCGGCCGTGAGCTCGGGGCCGAACGGCTTGCAAGCTTCTTCAGCGTTCGAGCGGGTAACGTTTCGTTTTTGAAAAGAGACCCCCATGACCGGGCGAACAGGCGTCCAAGATCTGAAAATGTCAAATTCAGGTACTGCTGTCATGAAGTCAGCCGATCGATCTAGCTGGCCGCCCTCCCGAGGCGGGTCGACTCCTGCGGTGAGCGGCGGGGGCTGGCTGCTAATCCCTTCGAATTGACCGCTTGCGCTCAATCAAGGTCTCACTACCTCTTTTGACGGCGCTGTCGACGAGAGACCTCTTTCCAGCCACGTTCCTTGCGGCCCTTGGTGCGACGAGAGACATCCGGGTCCCGCTCGGGACTCAGAACAAAGCCTCCCGCCAAAGGCTGCTCCAGGGGCCGTTCACTCTTCTTCGCATCAACCTCCAATGTCTTTAGTTGTTCTTTAGACGGTGGCGGTCCGGCGATGTACTTCGGGGGGATTTCAGCGGCCAGATAAAGGTCGCCGAAACCGTAAAAAGACAGCCCGGCATCAGCGGCCGCGGCGGCCATCACTTCGAGGACAATCGGCCGCTGATCGCGCCGTTTCCCCAATCGAATTGCCATTTCCTTTTCGTGGGAAAGCACGATATGCTTGGCTTCGACTGACCGCAGACCATTTTGCATCACGTGAATGTGAGCTCGGCGCCTTACGGCAGTGAAGAGGATTCGCGGAATGGTTTGAAGGGGCCGGTCGAGTGCTAGATGCCAGCGTCGATCAACGGCCCTGATGCGCCTTTCTTCAAGTTGGAAGAGGGATCGGTCCGCTCCCAGCAAGACCTCGTTGATGTGTCCCTGTCTCACATAACCCCAGCCCGCCTCTTCGTGCATGGCCTGGAGCATTTCCTTGATGGAAAAAAAGCCCTCATGGTCCGGGATGAGACCGAATTAATCGGGCCGATGCCCCAGCATATAGGTCATCTGGCGTGCGAGGTTCTCCACCCGGATGCGGTCTTTGCGGGCCACCTTCCACCTGGTTTCCATCCAGAAATGGCGCTTTTTCGCAATCTCGGCGTCAATCTGCGAGGTTGGTTGTGCGATGTCCCAAATGCACGCCTCCGTCCAACCTCTTGGTTTCCTTGACCCTGCAAAAAACTACTCATTGCTGAATTGGAAACTTGTTCGTGTTCTGTCTTCACCCTAACGTTGCAAAAGTCGAGGATGCTGCAGATTCTAGGCGCCAAGGGTGCAGCCGTAGTCACCTACTGCAAGCCCTTGGCAACGCAGAAGATGCGGTATCATCGGCTTTCCCGACTTGCCGCGCCGAAGCCTTAGCGAAGGCGGGAGGGTAAACAACACGGCGTCTTTTAGGTTACGCTGGAGGTCACAGCCGGTGATATCCAGAGTGAACGTCAAAAATGGCGGAGAGCGTTGTTGTTTCTTTCTTTCCACACCTTTCGACGTGTTGTTTATGCAACAGTAGGGTTCATTTATGGATGAGCACTACCTGAGTCCATCCTCCAACTTGGCTTCCTCTTTTTGAAGCCCGCCGATCCGAGGATGTGGCCGGCCGCAATCGGTTACCACCAAGGCGACCACAATCTCATTTGCCCTCGGGGCATCGTCAACCCTGACCGTCATGGCATCAAAGTGAGAACGAACAAAGGCGGCGTCCTTAAAGTGGAGAGGGACATCGATTTCCGTACCCATAGCGCCGACCTTTTTGGTGGAGGGTATGATCGACTTGCCACCCCCAATGGCATCACGGAAGGGCTTACCCAATTTGGGGTGCAGGATGGCGGCGGCATGCTCGCGTTCCCCGTTTTGACCGACGATGGCTGCCTTGCCGTAGCTTTCCACTTTCTCGGGTGGAATTCCCAAGGCCTCGAGCGCCATTTTCCCGAGTATGCCTCCCAGCACTTCCCCGATGTCCATCAGAATAGTCAGGTCGTCGGCGAATTCACCTGCGACGGGGTTCTCGATAACGGCAACGGCCGCGGCCCTTTTACCCGGAGGTTCCATTTTGCGACCCCCGTCAGAAAGGATCTCCTCTACGATTGTGATGTATTTCCTTACATTCATAGCCATTACCTTCCCTCCCTCCGTCATCAATTTTCGTGGTGAACCAATCTGGTACGAAAAAAATCGGTCATGGCCGTTCTGCTTTGCACAACGACATAGGCCCCTATTATAACACGTCGTCGCACAAGTTCGTTCGCTTTTTCCATGGCTTGGGATAGGGCCATCGATTTTTTGCGATCACTCAAGGCGCCGAGCTTGACGGTTACCGGTACGCCGGGAATGTCCGTATTGGGATCAATTTCTTCAGCGGGTCGCTGAACGACCGCCGGATCTGTTACGAGGCTTGCGTTGGCGATGGTCGTCGCGGCAGCGTCTGCCAGGGCGGACCGGCGCGCGACCACCGTTGCGGCCGAAGCAACTCCCTTTGTAAGGCTCCGACCACTCAAACCACTGGTTGCAACCCCCCAGCTCGGAGAGCTTGAATCGAGGGTGAGGACACCGGTAATTGCGTTCGTTTCGATGTCGGGCCGGATACCGACCTTAACGGGCTGCACACCTTGAAGCCTGAGTGATATGTCGCCACCGTTGTCGACCACGACTTTGGTCATACCACGCTCGAAAAGATAATCGGCAATACCATCTCCAATCGTACCAGCCACGGCAGCCATGGGAGTAAGCTCGGGGTCGCCCACCGCCAACACGCTGCGGATCATCCTAAGGACAAGGGGATCTTCCACATTCTGCGGGAGATCGATCTGTCTTCGGAACAGCAGGCTTTTGAAGCGGGCGATACGTTCGAGGTATTCAAAAGAGGCCTCCGCAGCCTTCAGTGCCATCTCGGACTGCGCTACCTTCCCGACGGCGGCGGAAATCACCACGTGCATGGGTCCGCATTCCGCTCTCACTGCGCCCGGTCGAAGTGGCGTAATGGTCTGCTGGTAGGGCATCTTGTCAGATACAATTACTGAAAAACCTTGAATGTCGAATGTCGAACAAACAACCGCAGAATGACGCTGAGATTGCGGAACAAGGCCATTTCTCGTATGAAATTTCGTGGAAAGAGATCTTTGATACCTTAACGCCCGGCCATGAGGGTCTCTTTTCAAGAAACGAAACGTTACCTGCTCGAACGCTGAAGAAGCTTTCAAGCCGTTCGGCCCCGAGCTCACGGCCGAGGGGCAAGGCGGCCGGAGCAGACTC